>NZ_FNUC01000004.1:2746250-3092500 GCF_900106035.1 Jiangella alba | reverse complement strand
CTGCTGATGAACGACCGCTACCCCTCCACCGACGACCACCAGTCCGTGCACCTGGACTACCGGTACCCGGAGGTGCGCACCGAGCTGAACCGGTGGCTGCCGCTGGTGAAGTGGCTGCTGGCAATCCCGCACTACATCGTGCTGTTCTTCCTGCACATCGGCTTGCTCGTCGCGGTGATCGTCACCTGGTTCGCGGTGCTGTTCACCGGCCGCTACCCGCGCGGGCTGTTCGACTACGCCGAGGGGGTGCTGCGCTGGCAGAACCGGGTCACCGGGTACGCCGTCACGCTGGTGACGGACCAGTACCCGCCGTTCCGCCTCGGCCCCTGACCGGCGCGGGCGGTTCTCAGGCTGCTCTTAACCTCGCATCGCACACTGGGACCGTGCGGGTCCTTGTCGTCGACGACGAGCCGGTGCTCCGGGAGTCCCTGGCGCGGTCGCTGCGCTTCGAGGGCTACGCCGTCACGACCGCGGCCGACGGGGTCGAGGCGCTGCACCGGTTCCCCGACGTGCGCCCGGACGTCCTGGTGGTGGACGTCATGATGCCGCACCTGGACGGCATCGAGGTGTGCCGCCGGCTGCGCCGCGACGGTGACCGCACCCCCGTCCTGATGCTGACCGCCCGCGACGCCGTGCGCGACCGCGTGCTCGGCCTGGACGCCGGCGCCGACGACTACCTGGTGAAGCCGTTCGCCCACGAGGAGCTGCTGGCGCGGCTGCGGGCGATGCTGCGGCGCACGGGATCGACGGCGGACGAGGCGCCGCTGGTGGTCGGCGACCTGCGGCTGGACCCGCAGACGTGGCAGGTGCGGCGGGCGGACCGGGACATCTCGCTGACGCGGACGGAGTTCGGCCTGCTGGAGCTGCTCATGCGCCACCCGCGCCAGGTGCTCACGCGGGCCCAGCTGTACGAGGGCGTCTGGGGCTGCGACCTGGACGGGTCGACGAACTCGCTGGACGTCTACATCGGCTACCTGCGCAAGAAGCTGGAGTCCGGCGGCGAGGCGCGCATGCTGCACACCGTGCGCGGCGTCGGCTACACCCTGCGCGCGGTGGAGCCGTGACGCTGCGGGCGCGGCTGGCCCTGCTGACGTCGGCCGCGGTGGCGCTGGCGGTGGTCGCGGCCTCCGTCGCCGCCTGGCTGCTGATCCGCACCAGCCTGCTGGACGAGATCGACCACCGGCTGCTCGAGCGCGTCCCCGACATCGAGGAGATGGCGCGGACGGCGGCCGAGCTGCCGGAGGGGTCCGGCCGCCGGATCTCGCTGATGGTGGGCAACGAGCCGCTCGGCCTGCAGACGATCACCCCGGACGGCGCCGTCGAGCCGGGGCTGCCGCCGGGCAACGAGCCGGACGCCCTGGTCCTGGACGACGAGGAGCAGCGCATGCTGGCCGGCGAGATCGACGGGCCGTTGCTGCGCAGCGACACCATCGAGGGCGAGGACTTCCGGGTCATGACGTCCGCGCTGGCCGACGGCGGCGCGTTGCGGCTGGTGCAGCCGCTGGACGGGGTGCACACGACGCTGACGCGGATCGCCTGGCTGCTCGCCGGCATCACCGGCGTCGGCGTGGCCGCGGCCGCCGCGCTGGGCTGGACGACGGCCCGCACCGGGCTGCGTCCGATCGACCGGCTGGTGGACGCCGCCGAGCAGGTCGCGACGACGAAGGACCTCGCGCACCGCATCGACCCGCCGGGCAACGACCGCCACGAGGTCGCGCGGCTGGCCGGCTCGGTGAACGCGATGCTGGCCGCGCTGGACGACGCCCGGACGCAGCAGCGGCAGCTGGTGGAGGACGCCGGCCACGAGCTGCGCACCCCGCTGACGACGCTGCGCAACGACCTCGGCGTCCTGTTGCGCAGCGAGCAGCACCCGGACCGCAGTCTGGCGCCGTCCGACCGGGCCGGGCTGCTGCGCGACCTCGAGGCGGAGGCGGCGGCGCTGTCCGACATGGTCGGCGAGATCGTCGAGCTGGCCCGCGGCGGCGCCGAGCCGGAGCCGCCGCTGGAGACGGATCTGCGCGCGCTGGTCGACCGGGCCGCCGCCCGCACCCGCCGGGTCGACCCGGCCGTCACGGTCATCGTCGCCGGGCGCCCGTTCGAGGCGGTCGTGCACCCGGTGCTGCTGGAGCGGGCGGTCGCGAACCTGATTCGCAACGCCGTCCAGGTCAGCCCGCCGGGCGGCGCCGTCGAGGTGCTGCTGGACGAGACCGCCGACGGCGCCCGGGTGCGGGTGCTGGACCGCGGGCCGGGCATCTCCGACGCCGACCTGCCGCGGATCTTCGACCGCTTCTACCGTGGCCAGGCCGCCCGCGAACGGCACGGCTCCGGGCTGGGGCTGGCCATCGTCGCGCAGGCGGCGGAGCTGCACGGCGGCGCCGTCACGGCCGGACGGCGCAAGGGCGGCGGCGCCGCGTTCGCCCTGGTGTTGCCGCAGCCGATTCTCAGCCCGCTCTTAGACCGGCCCTAAGGACGTCTCATGCCGCGCCGGGAGCGTGGGTGTCGCACAGACAACCACGACGTCCCGGAGGACATCATGACCCGATCCACCCGGCGCGGTTCCCGCCTGCTGCCGGTCGTCGCCCTGCTGCTGACCGTCGCGCTGACGGCGTGCGGTTCCGACGACGGCGACGACGACGTGAGCGCGGCCAGCACCGGCAGCACCTCCGGCAGCGGAGGAGGCGGAGGAGGTGGCGCCGCGAGCGACCCGGAGCAGGCCGAGCTGGACTTCTACGCGTGCATGCGCGAGAACGGCGTCGACCTGCCCGACCCGGACCCGGGCCAGCCCGGCATCCAGCTGCAGCTGCCGCCGGGCGACCCGGACGCCGAGGCGGCCATGGAGGAGTGCCGGTCGCTGCTGCCCAACGGCGGCGACATGCAGGGCACCGACGCGGACGACCTGGAGTCGCTGCGCGCGTTCACCGAGTGCATGCGCACGAACGGCATCGACATGCCCGACCCCGCCGCCGACGGCCGCCTGAGCATGCCGGCGGGCGTCGACCCGCAGAGCGCGGAGTTCCAGGCCGCCATGACGACGTGCCAGCCCGAGCTCGACGGCGCACCGGTCCGGATGGGCCCCGGCCCGGGCGGCGGCCAGTGACCGCGACGCTCGACCATCAGGACGACCTCGACGCGGAGCTGGACCGGCCGCGACGGCGCAGGGCGAAGCTGATCTGGCTGACGCTCGGCGTGATCGGCGTGGCCGGCGCCGGCGGCGCGTCCTGGTACCTGACGCGCGACGACGGCGGCGAGGCGGCCGGCGCGGCCACCGGGCCGGCCGCGACCGCCGAGGTGGTGCGCGACACGATCGCCGCCACCGAGACATGGTCCGGCACGCTCGGGCACGGCGACGCGCTCGGCATCCCGGCAGCGCAGGGCACGCTGACGCGGGTCGCGGCGGCCGACACCGAGGTCACCCGCGGCACCGAGTTGTTCCGGCTGGACGAGCGGCCGGTGACGGCCCTGCTCGGCGTGATCCCGATGTATCGCGACCTGGGTCCCGGCGACGAGGGGATCGACGTGGAGCAGCTGGAGGCGAACCTGGAGGCCCTCGGGTACGACGGGTTCACGGCCGACGACGAGTACACCGACAACACCGCCGAGGCGGTCGAGGAGTGGCAGGAGGACATCGGCGCTGCCGAAACAGGAACGGTGGCCCGCTCCGACGTCGTGTTCCTGCCCGAGGGCGGCCGGGTCGGGACGGTGTACGGCGACCTCGGCGCCCCGGTCACGCCGGGGTCGCCGGTCCTCGACATCACCGGCACCGACCAGGTCGCGACGCTGGAGGTGGACGTCGCCGACCGCGACCTGCTCGCCGTCGGCACCGCCGTCACCGTCGTCCTGCCGGGCGGCGCCGAGACCGCCGGCACCGTGACCGCGGCGACGGTGGTGGAGGCGCCCGCCGCGGGCGGCGCGCCCGGCGAGGAGGAGACGGCGAGCGCCGAGGACGCCGTCGTCGAGATCGAGGTGGCGCTGGCCGAGCCGGTGGACGCCGCGCTGGTCGGCTCGCCGGTCGACGTGGTGCGGCCGGTGGACGAGCGGCCGGACGTGCTGGTGGTGCCGGTGACCGCGCTGCTGGCGGTCGCGGGTGGCGGATACGGCCTGGAGGTGATCGCGGCCGACGGCACGACGTCGGTCGTCCCGGTCGAGCTGGGGCTGTTCGCCGACGGCCGGGTCGAGGTCGTCGGCGACGGCATCGCGGAGGGCGACGTCGTGGGGGTGGCCGGGCGATGACCGTCACGACGGCGGAGCCGGTGATCCGGCTCCGCGACGTCCACCGCCGCTACCCCGGCCGGCCGCCGGTGCGGGCGCTCGACGGCGTCAGCCTGAGCGTCGCGCCCGGCGAGCTGGTCGCGATCGTCGGGCCGTCGGGGTCGGGGAAGTCCACCCTGCTGAACGTCCTCGGCACGCTGGACCGGGCGGACGCCGGCGAGGTGCGCATCGACGGCCGCGACGTCGGCACGCTGTCGGACAAGCAGCTGTCGGCGCTGCGGGCGCACTCGATCGGGTTCGTGTTCCAGCAGTTCTTCCTCTCCCCCGGGGTCAGCGCGCTGGACAACGTCGCCGACGGGCTGCTGTACACGGGGGTGTCGCTGCGCGAGCGGCGCCGCCGGGCGGCCCGGACGCTGGCCCGCGTCGGGCTGGCCGACCGGCTGCGGCACCGCGGGAACGAGCTGTCCGGCGGGCAGCGGCAGCGGGTCGCGGTGGCCCGGGCGCTGGTCGGGCGGCCGTCGTTCCTGCTGGCCGACGAGCCGACCGGGGCGCTGGACTCCGCGTCCGGCGCGGCGGTGCTCAAGCTGCTGCACGAGCTGCACGACGGCGGCACGACGGTCATCGTCATCACCCACGACCACGGGGTGGCGGCCGAGCTGCCACGTCAGGTGCACATCCTGGACGGGCGGATCGAGTCCGACGAGTCCGTCGCGGTGGCGTCGTGACGGCGGCACGGTCGCGGCTGCGCCCGCGCGACACGGTCCGGGTGGCGTTCTCCGGGCTGCGGGCGCGGCCGCTGCGAGCGGTGCTGTCGGCGCTCGGCATCGCGGTCGGCATCGCGGCGATGGTCGCCGTCGTCGGGATCTCCGCGTCCAGCCGCGAGCAGGTGAACCAGCAGCTCGACGCGCTCGGGACCAACCTGCTGACGGTCGCGCCGAGCCAGTCGTTCGTCAGCGAGGCGGAGCTGCCGCGCGAGGCCGTCGACATGGTCGGCCGGCTCGACGACGTCGACTCGGTGAGCGGGGTCGGGACCGTCCCGGACGCCGCGGTCTACCGCAACGACGAGATCGACCCGAACCAGACCAACGCGCTCGCCGTCAGCGCGGCCCGGACCGACCTGCTGGACACCGTCAGCGCGACGATGGCGTCCGGCCGCTGGCTGGACGACGTGCTCAGCGCGTTCCCGGTGGTGGTGCTGGGCGCCGACACGGCGGAACTGCTCGGGGTCTCGCGCACCGACGGCGACGTGCAGGTGTGGCTGGGCGGCGAGTGGTTCACCGTCGCCGGCGTGCTCGACCCGGTGCCGCTGGCGCCGGAGCTGGACACGTCGGCGCTGATCGGCTGGCCGGTCGCGGAGTCGCTGCTCGGCTTCGACGGCGCGCCGACGACGGTGTACCAGCGGGTGGCCGAGGGCTCGGTCGACGACGTGCGGGCCCTGCTGCCGGCCACCGTCGACCCCGCGGCGCCGGAGGAGGTCGCCGTCAGCCGGCCGTCCGACGCGCTGGCCGCGCAGGCCGCGACCGACGAGACGCTGACGACGCTGCTGCTGGCGCTGGGCGGCGTGGCGCTGCTGGTCGGCGGCATCGGGGTGGCCAACACGATGGTCATCGCGGTGCTGGAGCGGCGCTCGGAGGTCGGGCTGCGGCGAGCGCTGGGCGCCACCCGGGCGCATATCCGGCGGCAGTTCCTCGGCGAGTCGGTGCTGCTGGCGGCGCTCGGCGGCGGAGGAGGCGCGCTGCTCGGCGGCGCGGCGACGGCGGCGTTCGCGTCCAGCCGGGAGTGGCCGTTCGCGCTGCCGGTGTGGGTGCTCGCGGGCGCGGCCGCCGCGACCATCGTCGTCGGGGCGCTGGCCGGGGCCTACCCGGCGGCGCGCGCGGCCCGGATGCCACCGACGGCGGCGCTGTCGTCGGTGTGAGCCCGCACCGCTTTGCAATGAGCACGGATACGCACCGGTGCGTATCCGTGCTCATTGCAAAGCGGAGCGCCTGTTTGCGCGAATCGGTGGTGGCGGCCGCTGTCCGAGGGTTCAATGACCCCGTTCACCAGGCACGATGCGTGAAGGGACAAACGGGGACATGGTACGTGGACCGGTGCGGGTGGCGGCCGTCGCCGTGGTGGCGGCGGCATTGACGCTGACCGCCGCGGGCGCGGCGTACGCGGAGGCGTCGTACGGCGAGATCACGCTGACCGGAGGCGGTGGCGACTACTCGGGGACGGTCACGCTGCCGCCGGGCTTCCCGTCGACGACGTTCACCAGCAACTCGCGGGCGTCCGCCTCGGTGCCGTCCGGCTCGTCGAACTGGATCTCGGCCGCCACGCCGTGGGGCGAGGAGTTCGGGTCCAGCCAGGGTCATCCGTACGTCAACCTGCGCCCGGCCGCCGACGCCGCCGGCTCGCCGTCGACCACCACGTACGTCTTCGACGCGCCGACGCCGGCCGCAGGGTGGGGGTTCGCGCTCGGCGACATCGACTCCGACACCGCCGTCGTGACCGCGCTGGACGCCGACGGCGATCCCGTCGCCGGCGCCGACCTCGGCTTCGAGGACGTCTTCAACTACTGCGACGCGTCGCCGCGGCCGAGCGGCGTGTGCTCGTCCGGCCCGTCCGCCGGCGAGCCCGGCTTCGACCTGCCGGCGGCGGCCGTCGGCGCGTTGTCCGTGACGCTGACCGGCAACGGTCCCGACACCGGCGGCGCGTCCGGCTGGTTCCAGCCACGGGTGGCGCTGTCGTCGCTGACCGTCGAGTTCGAGTGGCAGACCGGCTTCCCCGTCTACCACACCTGGTTCGCGTCGCAGCTGCGCTCGGTCGCGGGGGTCGTGACCCTGGACGCGTCGACGCCGCAGGCCGGGGTTGAGCTGACGCTGACCGGGCCGTCCGGCGAGGTCATCGCGACCACGTCGACCGCCGACGACGGGACGTACTCGTTCCCCGGCATCGCGCCGGGCGACTACGAGGTGACGATGACGGTGCCGGACGGGCTGGTCGCGGTCGGACCGTCGACGCTGCCGGTCGATGTGGCCGAGGAGGACGCGACCGGCGTCGACTTCGACCTGATGCCCGACGACACCGAGGTGTACGAGGTGCCGGGGACGGTCACCGACCCGGACGGCGAGCCGATTCCGGACGCCGAGGTCGTGCTGGAGGACGCCGACGGCGACGTGGTGGCCGAGACCACCACGGACGAGAACGGCGACTTCGTGCTGCCCGACGTGCCGGCCGGCGAGTACGAGCTGATCGTGACGCCGCCGGGTGGGTCGCCGACGGAGATCCCGGTGACGGTGCCGGTCGAGGAGCCGCTGCAGGTGACGGCCGACCCCGCGCCGACGCCGACCCCAACGCCAACGCCGACGCCGACGCCCACTGAGGAGCCGACGGAGCAGCCGACGGAGGAGCCGACCGCGTCGCCGACGCCGTCTCCGTCACCCACGGAGGAGCCGGGCGAGGAGCTGCCCGACACCGGCGCCGGAGCCGGGCCCGCCACCGTCGCCGTCCTGCTCGTGGCCGCCGGCGCCGCCGCCTTCGCCGTCCGCCGCCGCGTCATCGGCTGACACCTGTCGAGAACCGTCCGGCGGCTCCGACTCACTGCTGAGCCGCCGGACGGACCGGCGCCGGAGATGAAGGAGCCGACCATGAGCCAGAAGATCGTCCCGTTCCTGTGGTTCGAGGACACCGCCGAGGACGCCCTGACGCTGTACACGTCGATCTTCCCGGATGCGCGCATCACCGACCTGACCCGCTACGGCGCCGGCGGCCCGTTCCCCGCCGGCACCCTCCAGTCGGCGACGTTCGAGCTGGCCGGCCAGACGTTCATGGCGATCAACGGCGGGCCGCACGACCGGTTCAACGACGCCGTCTCGCTGTTCGTCGCCTGCGAGTCGCAGGAGGAGATCGACCACTACTGGGACGCCCTGCTGGCCGGCGGCGGCACGCCGACGCAGTGTGGCTGGCTGAAGGACCGCTTCGGCGTCGCGTGGCAGATCACGCCGGTGCAGCTGCTGCGCTACCTCAGCGACCCGGATCCGGCGAAGGCCGGGCGCACCGCCGCCGCGATGATGTCGATGGTCAAGCTCGACCTCCCCGCCCTGACCGCCGCCTACGAGGGCACGGACTAGGCGGACGGGCGGAGGAGCTGGCGGACGGCGCGGCCGGAGGCGAGCTCGTCGAAGGCGGCGGGGAGGCCGTCGAAGGCGAGGTCGGCGGTGTGGAGCCGGTCGATGGGCAGCTTGCCGGCCTCCCACAGCCGGATCAGCCGCGGGATGTCGCGGGCCGGCGCGGCCGAGCCCATGTAGGAGCCGCGCAGCACGCGGCCCTCGCCGGTCAGGGTGACGGCGGGCAGGGCGGAGCGGTGCGACGGGTCGGGGAGGCCGACGGCGACGGTGGCGCCGCCGCGGGCGGTCGCGGCGAACGCGGTCTCGAGAACGGCGGCGCTGCCGACGCACTCGAAGGCGTGGTCGGCGCCGCCGCCGGTGAGGTCACGGACGGCGGGGACGAGGTCGGGCGAGGTGGCCGGCAGGAGGTGCGAGGCCCCGAGCGACGACGCCAGGTCCAGCTTCGACGGCACGGTGTCGACGGCGACGACGGGGTGCGCGCCGGCCAGCACGGCCGCCATGACCGCGGACAGCCCCACCCCGCCCAGCCCGAACACGACCACCGACTCCCCCGGCCGCACGCCGGCCGTGTTGACGACGGCGCCGAAGCCGGTGAGGACGGCGCAGCCGAGCATCGCCGCGACGTTGAACGGGACGGACGGCGGCACGACGACGACGGAGCCGCGCGACACGACGGTCCGTTCGGCGAACGCCGAGACGCCCAGGTGGTGGGCGAACTCCACGCCGGAACGGCCGAACCGGGTGCCGCCGGCGACCAGCCGGCCCGCGCCGTTGGCCGCCGCGCCGACGGTGCACATGGCCGGCCGTCCGGCGGCGCACTCGAGGCAGTGCCCGCACGACGGCACGAACGTCATGACGACGTGGTCGCCGGGCGCGACGTCGATGACGCCGGGGCCGACGGCCTCGACGACGCCGGCCGCCTCGTGGCCCAGCACCATCGGCGTCGGCCGCGGCCGGCTGCCGTTGATGACGGAGAGGTCGGAGTGGCAGAGCCCGGCCGCCTCGACCCGCACCAGCAGCTCGCCGGCCTCCGGCCCGGACAGCTCCAGCGACTCCACCGTCAGCGCGGTGCCACCGGCGTACGGCGGCTCGTCGCCCAGCCGCCACAGCACCGCGGCGCGGGTGCCGACCGCCGTCACCGCAACCCCAGCGCCTCGCGCGGATCGCCGTCGAGCAGCCACTCGAGCGTCGACGGCAGGACGTACGGCATCGTCGGCGGCCGGATCGCGGCGATCTCGCGCAGCCCCGCGACCGCCTGCGCCGGCGTCCAAATCGGGAAGTCCGAGCCGAACAGCAGCTTGTCGACGACGCCCCACTCCTGGGCGCGGACCAGCGCGTGGTACCCGTCGAACGGCCGCGCCCACGACGCGGAGACGTCGGTGAAGACGCGCCGGTTCTTCCGGCACACGACCATCGCCTCGCGCTGCCACGGGTGTCCCATGTGCGCCATCACCATGGTGAGGTCCGGGTGCCGGCGGGCCACCTCGTCGACCACCAGCGGCTGGCTGACCAGGAGCGAACCGGACGGGCTCGGCGTCGCGCCCATGTGCCACAGGATGACCAGCCCGGCCGCAGTCGCGGCGCGGTAGAACTCGTCGAACCGCTCGTCGCGCGCGTCGAACAGCGACAGGACGGGGTACAGCTTGATGCCGCGCAGCCCGCGCGCCACACCGTCGGCCAGTTGCTCGAGCACGTCGGGGTCGGTGGGGTCCAGCGCCATGAACCCGATCGTCTCGGTGCTGGTCGACGCGCAGAACCACTCGACGTACTCGTTCGGCGTCGCGACCCCGGCCGCCGTCGCCCGCAGGCCGAACACGCACGCCACGGAGACGCCGCCCTCCTTCATCGCCCGGTCGTACTCCTCGGGCGTGAACTCGTGCGCCTCCGCCTGGCCGTAGACGGGGGCCCAGTTGGCCCGCCACTCCGGGCCCCAGTGCTCGGGCTGGTGACAGTGGGTGTGGACGTCGAACATCGCGGGCGGCCTCCTAGCCGGCGGAACGGGCGGGACGCAGCGAGCTGTGCACGATGCGCATGGCGGCGGCGGTGTCGGGGTCGCCGGCCAGCTCGGCCGCGGTCTCCATCAGCCGCTCCAGATAGAACTGCTGGCGGTCCTGGCCGAACTCGCCGGACGGGCCCGAGACGCTGACCGCCGCGAGCACCTCGCCGTCCAGCTCGACGGGAACGGCGACGCAGCGCAGGCCGACGCTGCGCTCGTTGTCGTCGAAGGCGTAGCCGCGCCGCTCGATCAGCCGCAGCTCGCGGGTCAGCTCGTCCATCGTGGTGACGGTGTCGTCGGTGAACCGGGTGAACGGGGCCGGCGGGAGGTGCTCGGCCAGCCGCTCCGCCGGCAGCCGCGAGAGCAGCAGCTTGCCCAGCCCGGTGCAGTAGGTGTGGTCGCGCACGCCGGGGCTGGCGTGGAACCGGATCGGCCGGTCCGGCTCGTGCACGCCGACGTGGATCACCTGCTCGCCGTCGAGCATGCCCAGGTTCGCCGTCTGCCCGGTGCGGTCGGCCAGCGGCGCGAGGTACCGGTCGGCGACGACGGACAGGTCCAGCGACGACATGTACGCGTTGGACAGCCGCAGCACCTTGTGCCCGAGCCGGTACGACGGCCGCTCGTCGACGCGGACGATGTACTCCATCTCCGCCAGCACCGCGAGCAGCCGGACCAGCGTGCTCTTCGGCAGACCGGTCGACTCGCTGATCTCGACCAGCGTGAACGGCTCGGATCCGGTCGACAGCAGCTCCATTAGCGCGAGGCCGCGCGCGAGTGCGTTCGCGTGGTAGTTGGCCGACGCCGGCCGATCGTCGTCGACCGAGGTGCGGCGGGTGGTTCTGGCGACGGGTCTCATGTTCGCTGCCCCTTGTCCTTCGTCCCTGCTCTGAGTACGTGCCCGGCGCGGGCGCCGGTGTGCTGCCCGTGGGCGATCGTCGGCTCGCCGTTGACGATCACGGCGTCGACGCCGGCGGGATACTGCCTGGGGTCGGCGAACGTGGCGCGGTCGGCGAGCCGTCCGACGTCGAGGATCACGATGTCGGCCGCCTGCCCTGCGGTGATCGTGCCACGATCGGTGATCCCCGCCCGGCGCGCCGCTCCCGAGGTGCACTTGCGGATCGCCTCGGGCAGCGTCAGGGTGCCGTCGGCGACGTGATCGGAGAGCAGCCGCGGGTAGGCGCCGTACGACCGCGGGTGCGGCATGCCGTTCCCCGTCGGCCCGTCGACGTCGAGCGCCTGGCCGTCCGAGCCGATCACCGACGCGGGATGGGCCAGGACGGCGCGCAGGTCGCCCGCGTCGCGGCCGCCGGCCACCATCGACACCGCGTTGCCGTGCCGGGCCAGCAGGTCCAGCGCGACGGTGGCGGCGTCGGCGCCGCGGTCAGCGGCCAGCGCGGTGACGGTGCGCCCGACGACGGCAGGGTCGGGTGCGGAGTTGACGGTGATCTCGTCCCAGCCCAGCGGCTGCTCGGACCAGTGCGCCCGGATCCGCGCGACCGCCTCTGGGTCGGCCAGCCGGGCCCGCATGACGGCGTCGCCGCCGGCCTGCGCCCATGCGGGCAGCCGCTGCGCCAGCGGCGCGTTGCCGGCGAGGTACGGGTACATGTCGACGGCGACGTCGAGGCCGTCGGCGCGGGCGGCGTCGACCAGCTCCAGCGCCGACGCCACGCTGCCCCAGTTGCGCCGGCCGACGGAGGTGAGGTGGGACAGCTGGGTGCGCACGCCGGTGGCGGCGGCGACCTCCAGCGCCTCGCGCACCGCCGCCAGGCCGTCGTCGGCGTAGTCGCGCAGGTGCCAGGCGAACACGGCGTCGTACTCGGCGACGACCCGCGCCAGCGCGACCAGCTCGGCCCGCGCGGCGAACGTCAGCGGCGCGTACATCAGCCCGGTCGACAGGCCGACGGCGCCGTCGTCCAGCGCGCCGGCCAGCAGCGACGTCATCTCATCCAGTTCGGCCGGCGTCGGCGGGCGGTCGTCGAACCCGACGACGCCCGCGTGCAGCGGCAGGTGCCCGGCCAGCCCGGCGACGTTGACGCTGGGGCGGGCGGCGGCGACGGCGTCGAGGTACTCGCCGTACGAGCGCCAGCTCCAGCCGACCGACGGGTCGAGGTCGAGGTAGCCGACCGCGGCCCGCACGCCGTCGACGTCGGCGCCGCCGGCCAGCGGCGCGACGCCCAGCCCGCAGTTGCCGATCACCGTCGTCGTGACGCCCTGGTGGACGGCGCTGCGCGCGTGCGGCGCGGACAGCAGCGTGAGGTCGGAGTGGGTGTGCAGGTCGACGAAGCCGGGGCAGACGACCTTCCCGGTGGCGTCGATCGTCGCGACGCCTTCGCCGGCGGCGAGGTCAGGCCCGACCGCGGCGATCGCCCCGCCGGACACCAGCACGTCGGCCCGGACGCCTTCTGCGCCCGTGCCGTCGACGACCGTGCCGCCGCTGATCACCAGATCGATCACGAGGCGGCTCCAGGCAGCACGGGCAGCAGTTCCGGCCCAGCCGCCCGGGGGAAGTGGCAGGCGCTCGGGTGGCCGGCGCCGAGCCGGTCCTCCAGCGCGGGCACCTCCTCGGCGCACTTGGCCTGCGCCTTCCAGCAGCGGGTCCGGAACCGGCAGCCCGACGGCGGGTTCGCCGGGTTCGGCACGTCGCCGGTCAGCGTGATCCGCTCGCGGGCGCCGCGCAGCCGCGGGTCCGGCACCGGCACCGCCGACAGCAGCGCCTGCGTGTACGGGTGCTGCGGCGCGGCGAAGATCTCGTCGCGGGTGCCGGTCTCGACGATCACGCCGAGGTACATGACGGCGATCCGGTGCGACACGTGCCGCACGATCGAGAGGTCGTGCGAGATGAACAGGTACGCCAGCCCCAGCCGCCGCTGCAGGTCGCGCAGCTGGTTCACCACCTGCGCCTGGATCGACACGTCCAGCGCGCTGACCGGCTCGTCCAGCACCAGCAGCTCCGGGTCGAGCGCGAGCGCGCGGGCGATGCCGATGCGCTGACGCTGGCCGCCGGAGAACTCGTGCGCGTACCGGTTGGCGTGCTCGGGCTGCAGCCCGACGAGGTCGAGCAGCTCGGCCACGCGGTCGGCGCCGCCGTTGCGGTACCGGCCCTGCACCCGCAGCGGCTCGGCGACGATGTCGTGCACCGTCATGCGCGGCGACAGCGACGCGTACGGGTCCTGGAAGACGATCTGCGACTTGCTGCGCCACGGCCGCAGCTCGTCCTCCCCCATCGTCGCGACGTCGTTGCCGCGGTAGAGGATGCGCCCGGAGGTCGGCTCGAGCAGCCGCACCACCATGCGACCGGTGGTCGACTTGCCGCAGCCGGACTCGCCGACCAGGCTCAGCGTCTCGCCCTGGTCGAGGGCGAACGAGACGCCGTCGACCGCGCGCACCGCGCCGACGGGGCGGCGGAGCACGCCGCCGCGGATCGGGAAGTGCATCGTCAGGTCCTCGACCCGCAGCACCTCCTCGCCCAGCCGGTCCAGCCGTTCGGCGGCCGCCGTCTCGACGCTCATCGGGTCACCTCCGTGGGGACGGCCGCCAGTTCCTCGGCGAAGTGGCAGGCGCTCTGGTGGCCGGCGCCGACGACGCGCGGCTGCGGACGTTCGGTGCGGCAGCGGTCGCGGGCCAGCGGGCAGCGCGGGTGGAACGGGCAGCCGGACGGCGGTGCGAGCAGGCTCGGCGGGCTACCCGGGATCGGGTGCAGCTCGTCGACGTCGCGGTCCAGCCGGGGCAGGCTCTCCAGCAGCCCGACGGTGTACGGGTGCCGCGGCTCGGTGAAGACGGTGGTGACGTCGCCCTGCTCGACCACGCGCCCGGCGTACATGACGACGACGCGGTCGGCCAGCTCGGCCACCACCCCGAGGTCGTGCGTGATCAGCAGCGTCGCCGCCTGGGTCTCCTGCTGCGCCACCTTGAGCAGGTCGAGCACCTGCGCCTGGATGGTGACGTCGAGCGCCGTCGTCGGCTCGTCCGCGATCAGCAGGCTGGGGCCGTTGGCGATCGCCATGGCGATCATGGCGCGCTGGCGCATGCCGCCGGAGAACTCGTGCGGGTACTGCTTGAACCGAGCCGCGGCGTCGGGCATGCCGACGAGGCCGAGCAGCTCGATGGCGCGGTCGCGGGCGGCGGACTTCGAGAGCCCCTTGTCGTGCAGTTTCAGCGCCTCGACGATCTGCCGGCCGACCGTGACGACCGGGTTGAGCGCCGTCATCGGGTCCTGGAAGATCATCGCGATCTCGGCGCCGCGGATGCCGCGCAGCTCCTTCGCCGGCAGCGTCGCGAGGTCGCGGCCGCGGAACCGGATGGTCCCGCCGGCCCGCCGGCCCGACTTCACCAGGCCCAGGATCGACATCGCGGTGACGCTCTTGCCGGAACCGGACTCGCCGACGACGCCGACGATCTCGCCCCGGCCCACGCTGAACGACGCGCCGTCGACGGCCTTGACGACGCCCTCGTCGGTGCGGAACTCGACGCCGAGGTCCTCGATCACCAGCAGCGGCTCAGTGCTCTCCACTACGACCTCCCCGACTGCCGCGGATCGACGGCGTCGCGCAGGCCGTCGCCGACGAAGTTGACCGACAATACCGTCGCGGCGATGGCCAGGCCCGGCGGCAGCCAGAGCCACGGCATCGACTGGATCACCGTCAGGCTCTGCGCGTCGTTGAGCATGTTGCCCCAGCTGGCCTGCGGCGGCTGGACGCCGAGGCCGAGGAAGGACAGCACCGCCTCGGACAGGATCGCGCCGGCCACCGCGAGGGTCCCGACGACGACGATCTGGCCCATGGCGGCCGGCACGATGTGCTTGCGCAGCAGCCAGCCGCGCGACGCCCCGGCCACGCGGGCGGCGTGCAGGTACTCGCGCTCGCGCACCGCCAGCGTGACGCCGCGGACCAGCCGCGCCGCCGTCGGCCACTCCGACGCGGCGATGGCGATGACGAGGATCGGGATGCTCGGGCCGAGCAGGCCCGCCAGCACGATCACCACGACGATGTTCGGGAACGACAGCATCATGTCCGCCGTGCGCATCAGCGCGGTGTCCAGCCAGCCGCCGAACAGCCCGGCGACCGCGCCGACGAGCGTCCCGAACAGCACCGCCAGCAGCGCGGCGAACACGCCGACCATCAGCGACACCCGGGCCGCGTAGACCAGCCGCGCGAACACGTCGCGGCCGGACGCGTCGGTCCCGAGCCAGTGCTCCGACGACGGTGGCTGCCGGATCGCGCCGAGGTCGACGGAGTACGGCGACTGGCCCGCGACGAGCGGCGCGAAGACGGCAACGAGCAGCAGGATCACCAGGAAGATCGCGCCGCCGACGGCCACCTTGTTGCGGCGGAAGCGGCGCACCGCCATCGCCCGCGGCGAACGCCGGCGCGGCGACGGGCCGCCGGGGCCCGGCTCGGCGGCCACCGCCTCCTGAGCGGCGGCGACGTCGGCGGTGTCCAGGGAGGGTCGCAGGTCGCTCATGACGTCATGCCACCTTCACTCTCGGGTCGACGACGGCGTACGCGATGTCCGCGACCAGGTTGCAGATCAGCACCAGCGCGGCCACGTACAGCGCGAACCCGACGATCACCGGGTAGTCCTGGGTGTTGACCGCCCGCACCGCGAGCTGGCCCATGCCCGGCCAGGCGAACACCTGCTCCAGCACGACGGCGCCGGCCAGCATCTGCGGGATGTTGATCATCACGATGGTGATCAGCGGGATCAGCGAGTTGCGCAGCGCGTGCTGGCTGACCACCCGCGCCGGGGAGCCGCCCTTCGCCTCGGCGGTGCGCACGTAGTCGGCCGACAGCTCGTCGATGAGGCTGCCGCGGACGTAGCGCGTGAGCGGCCCGGCCGCGGCGAGGCCGAGGATCGCCGCCGGCATGATCAGGTGTTGCAGGACGTCGCCGCCGCCTCCGCCGCCGGGCGTGGACATGCCCGACGACGGCAGCCAGCCCAGTTGCAGCGAGAAGACGTAGATCGCGGTGATGCCGAGGAAGAACGACGGCACCGAGATGACACCGAGGCTCAGCGCCGCGGCCGCGTAGTCGACGCCGGTGTTGCGGCGGACCGCCGCGATGGTGCCCAGCGGGACCGCGATCAGCAGCGAGATGCCCAGCGCCGTCGACATCAGCAGGACGGTCGGGCCGAGCCGCTCCAGCAGCAGGCCGCTGACCGGCTCGCGGTTGAGGAACGACGAGCCCAGGTCGCCGCTGATCGCGTCCACGAGCCACCGGCCGTACTGCACGAGGATCGGATCGTCCAGCCCCAGTTCCGCACGGCGGGCCTGGATGAACTGCTCGCTGCCCTCCTGCAGGTCCTCCGGGCTGATCATCATCCGCACCGGGTCGCCCGGTGCCGCGCGGACCAGCAGGAACACGCCGATCCCGATCAACATGAAGACCACGATGTTGACCAGGATCCGCCTGACGACGAACGCCGCCACCGCTCACCTCCTCATCCTGAGGTGTGGCGGGCGGGGCCAGGCCCGCCCGCCACACGCGTCGCGCTAGCCGTCGAGGGACCACTCCTGGACGTTCCAGAACGGGTTCGTCTGGTCGCCCATCGGCTCGAAGCCCTGGATCCGGTCGCTGTGGGCCCAGATGGTGTCCGGGTTGTACAGGTAAATCATCGGCACCTCGGCGTTCTCGATCCGCGCGGCCTGCTGGAAGAGGTCGTAGCGGGCCGCCTCGTCGACCGTCGCGTTGGCCTCGAGCATGATCCGGTCGAACTCCTCGTTGCACCAGAACGACAGGTTGGCGCCGGTCGGGTACCAGGTGGAGCAGCTGTTGATCGGGTAGACGGCGAACGGCTCGGTCGCGTAGTTGCCGCCACCGTAGAGCGTCATGTCGTAGGACTGCGCGTTCATCATGTCGGTCAGCTCGCCGGGCTGGACCTGGTTCAGCTCGAGCTTGATGCCGACCTCGCCGAGCTGCGCCTCCAGGACGGTGGCGGCGGTGTCGCGGTCGCGCTGGCCGGGGACCCAGGTGAGCTGGATGACCTGGTTGGTGTCCCAGTTCATCTCCGCCAGCAGTTCGCGGGCCTTGTCCGGGTCGTAGTCGTAGGTCTCCAGGTCGTCCGGGAGCGCGTCCGTCATGAAGCTGGCGTTCACCGGCTGCGCCTTGCCGCCCAGGGCCTCGTCGATCAGCTGCTGCCGGTCGACGGCGTAGAGCATCGCCTGCCGCAGCCGGACGTCGGAGAGGTACGGCTTCTGCTGGTTCACCGACGTGCGGATGAAGCCGGCGCCCGGGCCCGAGGCCACCTCGATGCCGTCGAGGTCCTCGACCGTCGCGAGGTCGGCCGGCGAGATCTGCGCGAGGTCCATCTCGCCGGTGCCCAGCTGGGCGGTGGCGACGTCGGAGGTCACCGGGCGCAGGTAGATCTCGTCGATGTCGACCTCGCCCTCGCGGAAGTTCGGGTTCTTGACGAGGTGGACGTACTGGTCGGTCTTGTACTCCTGGAAGACGTACGGGCCGAGGCCGACCGTCGGGCTCTTCGTGAAGAAGTCCGTCGTGTCCATCTCGTCGACCGGCACGTCGGCCAGCGCGTGCTGCGGGATGATGAAGATGTTGCCGGTCAGGCCGACGATGCCGATGTTCGGCTTGGTCAGCGTGATCTGGAAGGTCTGGTCGTCGGGCGCGCTGAAGCCGCTGACGGTCTCGGCGGTGCCGGCCGCCACCTCGGCGGCGCCCTGGACGTCGGCGAACTTGCCCGCCGACGGGCTGCCGGTCGCCGGGTTGGCCACCATGTTGTACGTGAAGACGACATCCTCGGCGGTGAACGGCTCGCCGTCGCTCCAGGTCAAACCCTCCTGGAGGGTGTAGGTGACGGTGAGGCCGTCCTCGGAGATCTCCGGCAGGCCGGTCGCGAGCCGCGGGTACAGCTGGTAGTCCGGGTTCACGCCCAGCAGCGAGTCGTAGATGAGGTTCATGACGACCTGGTCGGGACCGTGCGCCGGCGCCATCGGGCTCCAGTTGGAGTTCGGCGCCTGGTACAGGTACGCGTTGAGGGCGGTGTCCTCGGCGGCGGCGCCGTCGGTGCCCTCGTCGCTGGTGTTGCCGGTGTCGTCGCTCTGCGTCGGATCCGAACAGGCCGCGACGGTGAGGATCAGGGACAGGCCGGCGGAGATCAGGGCTGCGCGTTGCGCTCGGGAACGTCTCACAGCTACCTCTCAGGATCTGTTCTGGCCGGGACCGGCCCGGCGGGGGTTGGGGTTCAGACGACGCGGTTCGTGAGGGTGCCGAGGCCGGCGATGCGCACCGTCATCTCGTCGCCCGCGGCGAGATAGGTGCCCGAGGCCTGGCCGACACCGGCCGGCGTGCCGGTCATGATGATGTCGGTGGACTCGAGCGTCATCAGCCGCGACGCGAACGCGACCAGCTCGGCGACGGTGAAGATCATGCCGGCCGTGCTCCCGTTCTGCCGGAGCGTGCCGTTGACCTCGAGCTGCACGCCGAGGTCCTGCGGGTCGGGCACCTCGTCGGCCGTGACGAGGTAGGGGCCGTACGGCGCGAAGCCGTCCGGCCACTTGCCGGCAAGCCAGTCGAAGTAGCCGACCGCCGGTGACGAGGTCTCGCGCGGGTACCCGTAGTCGACCGATCGGGCCGACACGTCGTTGCCCACGGCGTAGCCCGCCACGTGGTCCAGGGCCTTCTCGACCGGGATGTCCCGGCCGCCCCGGCCCACGACGACGACCAGCTCGGCCTCCCAGTCGACCTGGGTGCTGATCGCCGGCAGGACGATGTCCGCGCCCGGGTCGGCGACGGACGTGCCCGGCTTGAGGAACAGCCGCGGCGCCAGGGTGCTCTTGTCCAGCGGCTTACCGCCACCCTCGGCGACGTGGTCCTGATAGTTCGCGGCCACCGCGAGCACCTTCGTGGGGCGCGCGATCGGGGCGCGGACGGCGAGATCGGCCAGCCGGTGGGTGCCGGCGACGTCGCCTGGACGCCAGGCGGCGTCGGTGCCGGCGCCGGCCTCCACCAACGCGGCGAGGTCGCCGTCGCCGAGCTCGGCAACTGTGCCGGCGGCCTCGTCGGCGACGTACCCGTGCCGGGTCGCGCCGTCACGGGTGTAGCTGACCAGCTTCATCGGCTGCCTTCCTGGGAGAGGTCGACGGGCGTGCCGGACGCGGCCGCGGTGCGGGCCGCGTCGACGATCTCGGCGATGTGGACGGCGGCGGCGGCGGACGGGCTGCTCGGGCGGCCCGCGGCGATCGCCGCGCGCAACTCGTCGAGCAGCCGGTCCACCGTCCCGGGGCCGTGCCACACGTGGCTCGACGCCTCGGCCCGGCGTTGAACGACAGCCGGGCGCGAGGCGTCGATGTCGAGGACGCCGTGCGAGCCGCTGACGCGGTAGCGGTGCACGGCGAGTCCGGCCGGCCGGGTGTCGGCCAGCTCACGGGTCCGGCCGACGCTGATCGTGCTGGTCAGGCCGTTCTCGTGGGTGAGGAAGAGCAGCGCGAAGTCGTCCGCGTCGCCGCCGCTCCAGTGCGTCGCGAGGCGCGCGAACACCCGGCGGACCCGCAGCCCGGTGAGCGCGAGCACGACGTCGAGCGGGTAGACGGCGAAGTTGGCCAGCTCGCCGGCCGGCGACGGCGTGCCGCCGGCCACCAGGAAGTCGGCCTGCACGTTCCACGGCAGCCCGACCTTGCCACCGGCGACGGCGCCGCGCGCGGCCGCGATCATCGGGTGGAAGCGCTGGTGGTGCGCGGGCAGGCAGACCTTCCCGGTCTCGGCGGCCACGGCGGCGACCTTGGCCGCGTCGGCCGCGGTCAGCGCCAGCGGCTTGTCGACCAGCACGTGCTTGCCGGCCTGCAGCGCGGCGATGACGGCGTCGGCTCGGCGGTCCGGCTCGACGCAGACGCTGACGACGTCGACGGCGGGGTCGTCGACGGCGCCGGTGTCGGCCGCGGTCGCGACGATCTCGAAGCCGGGGTGCGCCTCGAACGCCGGCCGGTACATGGTGCTCTGGTGGTCCTGGTCCGGGCCGAGGCCGGCGGAGCCGAGCAGCAGCACGCCGAGGGTGGTGTCGCTCATGCGGTCACCCCTTCCATGACCTCGTCGAGCGTGACCGGCTCGCCGCGCTCGATGGACCACTCGGTGGCGACGCCCAGCGCGACCGCGCGGACGGCGTCGGCCGGGGTCATCGCCCGCTCCGCGGCCGGGTCGGCGATCGCGTCCAGCCAGGCGTCCAGCTGGACGGCGAACCCGTTGGCGGCCTGCGGGTGCAGCAGGCTGGTGCCGGACTCCGTCACGACGGTGGAGCCCCATCCGTCGGCCGGGAGTTGCAGCACACCGTCGGTGCCGGCGACCAGCACGTCGCGGCGGTCGAGGGTGGACGGGCGGTGGCCGCGGCTCATCTCGCACACGGCATCGGCGCCGCCGGCGTACTCCACGTGCATCTCCAGGTAGTCGTAGATGCGCAGCTCGGCGGAGGTCTGCGCGCGGCCGCGAGCGAAAACGGAGACCGGCTCGTCGCGCAGCCACCAGCTGACGAGGTCGAGCAGGTGGACGCCGTTGTGCAGCGCGTGCCCGCCGGACTTGGCCGGGTCGAGCACCCAGGCCCGCCAGTCCGGCCAGATCCAGCCGCCGAGCAGCGCCAGCCGGGCGAACACCGGCCGGCCGACGGCGCCACCGGCGATCGCGTCGTTCACCGCCCGGGCGTAGTCGTAGAACCGGTGCGTGTGCGCCGCCATCACGACCGTGCCCGCGGCGTCGAAGGCCTCGACGACCGCGCGGGCGGACGGGACGGTGATCGTCAGCGGCTTCTCCATCAGCAGGTGCTTGCCAGCGGCGGCGATCTGGAGTGCGATGGGTTCGTGCGTCATGTTCGGCGTGCACACGATGGCCGCGCCGACGTCCGGACGGGCCAGCGCCTCGGCGAGGTCGGTGCTCCACGGCACGCCGCCGGCGGCGGTCGCGGCGGCGCTCGCGCGGCCTGCGTCCACGTCGACGATGCCGGCGAGACGGGCGCGGGCGCTGCCACGCAGCGCGGCGCCGTGGTGGTCGGCGATGAAGCCGGCGCCGACGATGACCACGCCCAGCGGCGTTGTGTCGTCAGTCACGGAATGGCGTGCCATGCCGAGTCATCCTGGATCTCGACGCTGGCCCTGTCAAGGCCCGTCGCTGTGACGATCGCGTAACGCGATGAGAAATGGAACGTCTTGCCATGCTTGGCGATGCCCCCTACGCTTCCTGGCAACGACACCACCGAGAGGCGTCGCGCGACGGCCGTGAGCCGGCCGCGACGCGGGAACAGGAGTCCGATGTCCCCGGGGATCGGCACGGCAGCCTCCGACCACAGTCCACGCAACTCGTCCACCCGCGGCTGGGCCTTGCAGCAAGCCGCCGCGGAGGTGCTGCCCGGCGGCGTGAACTCCGCGACGCGTTACGTGGGGCACCCGTACGCGTTCGGCGGCGGCGACGGCGCGTACGTCGTCGACCTCGACGGCAACCGCTACCTCGACTACCACGCGGCGTTCGGGGCGATCCTGCTCGGGCACAACTCCCCCGTGGTCGACGACCCCGTGCGCGACGCCGTCGGCAAGCTCGACCTGTTCGGCCTCGGCGTCACCGAGCTGGAGGTCGAGCTGGCCACCCGGGTCACCGAGGTGATCCCGTCGGCGGAGATGATGATCGCGACGATGAGCGGGTCGGAGGCCACCGCGCAGGCGGTCCGGCTGGCCCGCGCGGCGACCGGCCGCCAGCTGCTGGTGAAGTTCCAGGGCGGCTTCCACGGCTGGCACGACGCCGTCGCCCGCAACGTCATCTCCCGCCCGGAGCTGGCCTACGGCCGCGACCCGCTGTCGGCCGGCATCCTCGACGCCGCGCTCGAGTCGACGCTGATCGCCGAGTTCAACGACCTCGACTCCGTGAGGGCGCTGTTCGAGCAGCACCCGGAGCGCATCGCCGCCGTCATCATGGAGCCGATCCCGCACAACGTCGGCGCGCTCGTCCCCACCCAGGAGTTCGTCTCCGGGCTGCGGGACCTGACGTCGGCCGAGGGCGCCGTGCTCATCTTCGACGAGGTCATCACCGGCTTCCGGCACGCCCTCGGCGGCTACCAGGAGATCTGCGGCGTCCAGCCCGACCTCACCACGTTCGGCAAGGGCATGGCCAACGGCTACCCGATCGGCGGGCTGGCCGGGCCGCGCTCGCTGATGGAGCGGTTCGACGGCCAGAAGGGCGACGTGCTGCTGGCCGGCACGTTCAACGGCTACGCCCTCGGCGCGACGGCCGCCATCGCCACCATCGAGCACCTGCGTGCCAACCCGGACTTCTACACCCGGACGCACGCGCTGGGCGCCCGGATCCGCGACGGCCTGACGTCGATCGTCGCGGAGCTGGACCTCGAGGCGACGGTGGCCGGCTACGGCGGCGTGTTCTCGCTCTACTTCGCGGCCGCGCCGATCAGGGGCTACCGCGACCTGATGCGCAACGACAACCAGGCGTACGCCGCGTTCCACCGCCGGATGACCGACAAGGGGTTCCTGATGATCCCGATGTCGCTCAAGCGCAACCACGTCTCCGGCTCGCACACCGACGCCGACGTCGACCGCACGCTGGAGGCCGCCCGCGACGTCCTCGCCGCCATGAAGGCCGACGGCACCGCGCACTAGCCGGACCGGGTGGCGCCCGCGTCGTCGCGCAGGACCCGCAGCGCCCGGGACACCCGCGGGTCGGTGCTCTCGATCTCGTGCAACGGCGCCACCCGGACCACGCCCGCCGGCAGCACCACCTCGACGTACCGCTCGACGTCGGCGGGCGGCACCAGTCGTACCCGAGCCCAGCACTGGGCGGACACCATCCAGAACGTGTCGTCGGGGCACTGCTCCCGCACCAGCTCGCGCAGCCGCGCTCCCGCGTCGGCGATCTCGCGGTCGGTTGCCTGCCGCCTCACCCCTGGTGCGGCGAAGGCCCAGGCGCCGCGCCTGACCGTGAGCCTCGGCCCGGGCATCTCGCCATTGCCCACCAGGGCTTCGCAGGCCGCCGGCAGATCGGCGACCGCGATGTCGAGGTGATCCACCGGGACCGGCGCTCCGAGCAACTGCGCCGCGGCCACGCCTTCGACCCGGTGGTCCGGGGCGATGAACTCGTGCAGCCAGTACCAGTTCCGGGCTGCCGGCCGGTCCTCCACCGGACTGGCCGCGACCCGCGCGATCGCCCTCCGCACATCGGCGTCGAGCGGCTCCAACTCGGCGTGCAGCTGCTTGCCGGCCGCCGCCAGGACCGCACGCAGCACCCCCAGCGTCGGGAGCCGGCGACCCTTCTCGTAGTGCGAGATGGCGAACCAGCTCACGCCCGCTCGCTGGGCCAGCTCCAGCTGCGTGAGCCTCGCCTCGTGCCTGGCCTGGCTGATCAGCGCACCCACATCCATGCCGCCATCGTGGCGCGCCGTCGATCTTGTGGCACGGCCCATCCGACCGAATGTGGACGACCCGCCTCCGCGCGCCTGCCTGTGGACGACCACCCGCCCGCCGCCGCCCGGCGCTGCGCGAGGGGGACGGGGACCACTGTTCCGGCGACGTGACCTGAGCGCCAACAGTTGGCGCCGACGTCACCACCCGGGGAGAGAGATGCAGGACCCCGACCAGCCGGGCGCGGGCCAACCGGTGCCCGACCGGCCGGGCGCGGACCGGCTGGGCGCAGGCTAATCGGGCGCGGGCCAGCCGCGTCCGTGCGCCGGCCTGTGGACGACAACCCGCCTGCCGCCGCCCGGCGCTGCGCCAGGGGGACGGGGACCACCGTTCCGGCGAGGTGACCTGAGCGCCAACAGTTGGCGCCCATGTCACCACGCCCGCAGAGAGATGCCGGACCCCGACCGGCCGGGCGCGGGCCAACCGGTGCCCGACCGGCCGGGCGCGGATCGGCTGGGCGCAGGCTAATCGGGCGCGGGCCAGCCGCGTCCGTGCGCCGGCCCGTGGACGACAACCCGTCCGCCGCCCGGCGCTGCGCCGGGGGGACGGGGACCACTGTTCCGGCGAGGTGACCTGAGCGCCAACAGTTGGCGCCCATGTCACCACGCCCGCAGAGAGATGCCGGACCCCGACCAGGCGGGCGCGGGCCAGCCGCGTCCGTGCGCCGGCCCGTGGACGACAACCCGCCCGCCGCCCGGCGCTGCGCGAGGAGGACGGGGACCACCGTTCCGGCGAGGTGACCTGAGCGCCAACAGTTGGCGCCCATGTCACCGCCCCGGGAGAGAGATGCCGGACCCCGACCGGCCGGGCGCGGGCCAACCGCGCGCGGGCCAGCCGCGCGCGGGCCAGCCGGACCCTGACCAACCGGGCGCGGGCCAACCGGTGCCGGACCGGCCGACCGTGCCACCGCTCGATGCGGGCCATTGCCGGGCTCAGCGGCGCCGGGCGAGGGCTCCCCGGGCGAACATCGCCAGCACCGGCCCGACCCTGGCGTCGGCGGTGAGCTCGGCGGCGACGTCGCGGAGGGTGGCGACGATGTGGGGTTCGCGCTCGGGCGTCAGCTCGGCGGCGGGCCCGGAGACGCCGAGGGCGCCGAGGAGCTCGCCGTCGACACGGACGGCGACGGCGACGCAGCGCAGGCCGCGGGCGCACTCCTCGTCGTCGACGGCGTAGCCGCGGTCGCGGATGCGCCGCAGCTCGGCCTCCAGCGCCCGCTCGGTGACGATGGTGCGCTCGGTGAGCTGCTGAAACGGTTGTGCCGGCAGGTGCTCTCGCGCTTCGTCGAGGGTGAGGCCGGCCAGCATCGCCTTGCCGACGCCGGACGCGTGGGCGGGTGAGCGGCCACCCTCTTTGCCGGTGAAGTGCAGCGGCCGCTCCGGGAACTCGACGCACAGGTCGGCGGCGTGCACGCCGTCGAGCGCCGCGTACTTCGCCGTCCAGCCGACCTCGTGGGCCAGCGCGCGCACGTGCGGCCGGAGCAGGTCGACCGGCGTGCCGCTGTCGAGGTATGCGGTGACGATGGGCAGCACGCCGTGGCCGAGCACGAAGGCCGGCCGGTCGTCGACCCGCAGCACGAAGTCCTGCTCCTCGAGCACCGCCAGCAACCGGACCAGCGTGCTCTTCGGCTGCTCCGTCGCCTCGTGCAGATCGGTGAGCGTGACGGGCGCACCGGCCGACGCCACGTGCACCAGGACGCGCAGCCCCCGCGTCAGCGCGTGCGAGTGGTAGTGGGCGCGGTCGGCGCCGGCCGCACCGTCTATGGGCGTCTCCATGCCCACCTCCTTGTGGAAGCTCTTTTCACGTATCGGCATGCTGAGCGGCGTCGGCAACGCCCTCGGGCCTTGCGCGCAGACTAGCACCGCCACCGATCACCCCTGGACAAGGGCGATACGGCCGACGTGCTCCGGGTGCGCGCGGCGAGCGAGCGACGACCGTTGACATGGCACCAGATTCCATATAGTCATGGGTCACGCAGTCCCCAGCCCGCACGACGTGAGGTGGAGACCGATGAGACTTCGGCACCGACGACCCGGCATCGTGCTGTTCGCGGCCACCGCGCTGCTCCTGGGCGCGGTGCCCGGCGGCTCCGCCCAGCCCGGCGCGCAGCCGGCCGCCGCCCCGCCGGCCGCCGCCCCGCCGGCCGCCGAGACGCAGCACCCGATCGCCAACCCGTCGTTCGAGGACTCCGCGCCCGGCGCGGCACCGGCCGGCTGGACCGTCCGGACCACCGGGACCGGCGGCTCCGCCCTCGTCACCGACGCCGACGCCGCCGCGGGTGCGCAGAGCCTGCGTGTCGTCCAGCCGGCCGGCAGCACGGTGACGGCGACGAGCAGTGCGACGCCGGTGGTGCAGGAGCAGCGGCTGTCGGTCCGCGGCCGGCTCCTGCTGGAGGCGGGCGCGTCGGCGTCGCTGCAGATCTACTACCGCAAGGCCGACGGCACCCGCATGGCCGACCGGCAGGTCACGACGACCGGGACGGGCTGGCAGGAGCTCGATCTCGCGCTGGCGGCGCCGCCGGTCGCGACCGACGTCGTGGTCATCGTCCGGGCCGCCTCGGCGACCGGCGGGACCACGCTGGTCGACGACATCAGGCTGGTCGAGGAGGCGCCGGAGAGCTACGACCCGGCGCTCGGGCAGCAGCAGGAGCTGCTGATCGACGACTACCGCATCGAGGCGGTCAGCGACCTGGAGCGTGTGGTCCACCCGGGCACGAAGACCGGCCCCGTCCTGACGCCCACGAAGCCGTGGGAGTCGAACATGGTGCAGATCTACGGCTCGGCGTTCTGGGACCCGTCCTACGGCAAGTACCGGATGTACTACGCCGGTATCGCCAGCGGCTGGCGCATGCTCTACGCCGAGAGCGACGACGGCCTCACGTGGGAGAAGCCGGAGCTCGGCGTGGTCGAGTACCAGGGGTCGACGGCGAACAACATCGTGCTCGCGCCGGGCGGGAGCGGTGGCGTGGTCTACGACCCGCACGACCCCGACCCGAACCGCCGCTACAAGATGCTGACGCTGCCCAACCCGCCGCGCACGTACCAGGCCTTCTTCTCCCCCGACGGCTTCACCTGGACGCCGTCGCCGGTCAACCCCGCGCTGCCCGCGGCCGACGTGATCACCGTCGACTACGACGAGGAGAACGGCCGGTTCGTCGCGATGTCGAAGCAGCCCTACGGCGTCCGCGCGTTCTTCGTCTCCACCAGCACCGACTTCGTGCACTGGTCGACGCCGGAGTACGCGCTCGCCGCCGACGACCTCGACCAGCAGCTCGCGCACGCCAACGGGGCCCTGGAGGCGCAGACGTACGGCCTGCCGGCGATGGCCTACGGCAACGACTACGTCGGGTTCCCCTGGATGCTGGAGATCACCGAGCTGGCGCCCGACGGCACCACCGGAGGCGGCGTCGACGGGCCGTCGTACGTGCAGATCGCGGCGTCGCGCGACCTGCGGCACTGGCACCGGCCGGACCGGTCGCAGGTCGTCGAGCTCGGGCCGGACGGCACCTGGGACGACGGGATGATCTTCACCAGCAGCAACCTCATCGTCACCGACACCGAGGTGTCGATGTACTACGGCGGCTGGGACGACACCCACGGCGTGCCCGGCGGGCAGCGCAGCGCCGCCATCGGCAAGGTGACGTGGCGCAAGGACGGCTGGGTCTCCCTGCGCGCCGGCACCGAGACCGGCACGCTGACGACGAAGGTGCTCGAGGTCTCCGGCGACTCGCTGGTGGTGAACGCCGACCTCGGCGGCGACGGGTCGCTGCGGGCGGAACTGCTCGACGCCGACGGCGAGCCGCTGCCCGGCTTCGGCCTGGCCGCGTCGAACCCCGTCACCGGCGACCAGCTGGCCGCCGAGCTGACGTGGGCGGGCGCCGACTTCGCCGCGGTCGCCGGCCAGCCGCTGCGGATCCGGTTCCACCTCACCGGCGGCGACCTGTACTCGTTCACCGTCGCCGACGGGGCGACCATCGCCTTCGGCGGCAGCGACTCCGGCGTCGAGAACCGGGCCGGGGCCGGCGACCGCACGCTGGTCGAGGACGTGTGGGCGCACGCCCCGTTCCGCGACCACGGCCAGTTCGTCCGTACCGTCCGCGACGTCGCCGAGCACTGGCGTGGCGAGGGCCTGCTGACCCGCGGCGAGGCGCGGGCGGTGCAGCTCGCCGCGGCTCGCTCGGACATCGGCCGCACCCACTTCTGAGGAGACCCGTTGATCGTCGACGTGCACACCCACTGCAACACCTCGGCCCACCACGGCCGGTACGAGAAGGACCGGGCCCGCATCTACGGCGGCCGGCCGGAGAACCCGCCGGAGAAGTACGACGAGGCGATGAAGGACGTCGACGTCAGCATCGTCGTCGGCCTGCGCGCCACCCGGCTCGGCGTGGCGACGCCGAACGCGTACATCGCCGACTTCGTCCGGCGGACGACCGTCCCGACGATCGGCTACATGGCGCTGGACCTGTCCGACGACGACGTCATGGACCAGCTGGAGGACGGCCTCGCGCGCGGGCTCAAAGGGGTGAAGCTCTACCCGATCCTGGCCGGCTTCGACGTGCGCGAGCCGAAGCACGACCCCTTCTTCCGGGAGGTGGCCCGGCTCGGTGTGCCGTTGCTCATCCACACCGGCACCAGCGCGTCGCCCGACGCGATCCTGGAGCTGAGCCACCCGCTGGTCTACGACGGGCTGGCCCGCCGGCACCCGGACGTGCGGATGGTGCTGGCGCACATGTCGCACCCGTGGCAGCGCGAGTGCGTCATCGTGCTGCGCAAGCACGCCAACGTGTACGCGGACGTGTCGGCGATGTGGCTGCGCACGATGGAGGGCTACCAGGCGATCGTCCGGGCCCAGGAGTGGGGCGTCGTGGACAAGCTGGTGTTCGGCTCGGACTACCCCATCTGGACGCCGCGGCAGGGCATCGACGGGCTGCGGGCGATGGCGGCGCGGGACTGGTCGCCGTTCCCGCAGATCGAGCCGGAGACGATCGAGAACATCCTCAACCGGGACAGCCTGAAGCTGCTGGGGCTGGAGCTGCCCTGACGTCAGGACGGCTCCAGCCAGCGCGGGTGGTGGGCGCGCAGGGCGCCTCGGAACGCCTCGTAGGCGTCGTCCGAGGCGCCCTGGTACGGCGGCAGCAGCGCCAGCGGGAACCGCGGGTCGTGCATCCGGGCGAACACCTTGTCGAAGGCGCCGTCCATGTGCGGTCCCGGACCGACCGCCCGGCGCAGCGCGGCGCTCAGGTCGAGCAGCTCGGCGCAGGTGGCCATCAGCGCGTCGGTGTCGCGGGCGACGCCGGCCTCGAAGTACTCGCGGGCCAGCCGGGGATGCACCGACGCGATCGACACGAGGAAGCCGGCCGGGCCGACCAGGCTCGCGTAGCTGTACATGGCCTCGGTGAAGAAGTGCCGCAGTTGCGGCGCCCGGGCGAACAGGCGGTGCACGGTCGCGTAGTCGGCCCGGGTGTGCTTGACGGCCACCAGGTTCGGGTGCTCGGCGGCCAGCGTCGCGTAGTCGTCGGGGGTGAGCATCCGGCCGGACCGGCCCAGGTTGTAGTGCAGGAAGGCCGCCTCCGGGAAGCGTCCGCAGGTCTCGGCGAAGAACGTGGCCAGCTCGGCGTCGTTCAACGCTCCCCAGGACGGCAGGGACAGCTGGAACGACCGGATCCCGCGGGCGGCGCACCGCTCGATCCGGCCGATCACCGCCGGCAGCGACAGGCTGATCAGCCCGACCATCGGGTCGACGCCGTGCCGCCGTGCCTCGTCGGCGAACACGTCCACGACGTGGTCGAACCGAGGCTCGTCGACCGCGTAGCCCTCGCCGGCCGTGCCGAAGACGTACAGGTCGCGCAGCCCGTGCGCCGCCAGGCCGGCGATGCTGTCGCGGAACAGCGGCTCCACCAGGGCGCCGGTGTCGTCCCACGGCACGCAGCAGGCGGCCAGGACGGTGCGCGGGCTGCGCGCGTGGTCGGTCATCAGCCGTTCACGATCCCATCGATCCAGGTGGCGGACAGTTCGGCGGCGCCGGCGGGCGTCGTGTGCCCGCGCGGCTCGGAGAGCACGTGCAGCGCCACCTCGCTCGGCACGCTGCGCGGGAGGGTGACGTCGTCGTGGTACGAGACGCCCGCCGCCGCGACGGCGCCGTAGATCAGCACGTCGACGGTGGCCGTGCCGGCCGGCGCGACCGCGCTGACGGAGGTCTCCTCCCAGGTGCTGCTGGCCGCCGGCGCCACGAACTGGTTGGCGATGCGCGAGCCGGCCGCGTTGAAGAACTCCAGGAACATCGTGGCGGGCGTGCCGGACTCGGTGTACACCCAGCTGGTCGCGGTGTACGTCGAGCCGGGCTCGGCCGGCATCCGCGGCGTGCGCACGCCGACCGAGGTGCCGCTCGCGTTCTCGACCCGCAGGCTGCGGGTCCCGGTGTGCGCCTGCGCGGTGCTGGGGCCGGCGGTCTGCGTCTTCGGCAGCGGATCGAGGGTCCACGGCTGCGGCCAGCCGCCGACGAGGTCCTCGAAGGACGGGTTCACGACGTCGGCCACGGGGAGGCCGGTCACCGCGGCCGCGCTCAGCGCCCGGGCGACGTCGATCGCGGCGTCGGTGCCGACCCGCACGTCCCGGTCGCCGATGACGATGAAGACCGGCCGTCCCGTGAGCGGCGCGACGTGCGCGCCCAGACTCAGCTCGTCGACGAACGGCACCGACGCGGCGATCTCGAACTCGCGCAGCTGCCGCAGGTCCGTCACCGGGGCGTACCCCACGCCGCAGGCGACCCGCGGGTCGAAGGCGGCGTAGCGCAACGCCAGGAAGCCGCCGCGTGAGGTCCCGGCGACGGCGATGCGGCCGGGGTCGACGAGGTCCTCGTCGACGAGGTGGTCGAGCACCTCGGACAGCCGGGCGTTGAAGTCGGCGACGAAGTCGTACTCGTCCGCCGCGAGCTCGGCCCAGCCGGGCAGCCCCTCCGACCGGCCCGGGTACAGGTGGGTGCCGTGACAGGGCGGGTCGATGGACACGCAGAGGTAGCCGGCCGGCGGCTCGACGAGGATCGCGCCGGCCTGCAGGTGGCTGGTGGTGAGCGCCTGCTCGATGGTCAGCGACAGGATGACCAGCGTGGGCGCCGGCGACGACGGGATGGTGCCCCACAGGCCGTACGGCACGCCGCCCGGCGTGGTGCCGTGGACGATCGAGTACGACGACGGCGCCGCCTGGGCGCGTCCGGTCAGGGTGCCGGCCGCACCGGCCGCCACGAACGACGCCGCGGTGCCCTTCAGCACCGTGCGGCGGGAGAGACTGGTCATGCCCGGTCCTCCTTCACTCGCTAGACGATGTAGATGGCGCTGAGCTTGATGGTGGTGTTGGCGGTGCCGGCGAAGACGCCGCGAATCCTGATCCGCTCCGGCAGCGCCGCCGTCCCGGTCCAGGTCACCGGGGTGCGGAACCCGTCGGTCGAGATCACCGCCGTGGCAGCGCCCGAATACCCGGCCAGCGGAGTCAGCCGGTCGTCGAGCAGTTCCAGCCGGAGCGTCGCGTCCGCCCCCAGCCCCTCGGCGTTGACGAAGAAGTCCGTGCGGGTGCCGATGTCGATCGGCGCGGTCAGGAACTCGCTGGTGATCTCCGCCATCTGGTAGTCGCCGGAGCCCTTGGCGCGCAGGTCGACCACGAGGTCGCCGAACCGGTCCTTCGGCAGCACGGCGATGCCGACGCCGCCCCGCCCGGCCCGCGGCTCGGGATCGTCGCTGGTGCGCGGATCCCAGGCGCCGTAGTACACGAACGTCTCGTCGCCGATGTGCTCGAACCCCTGGCCCTGCAACAGGCCGCCGGCGTCCCAGTCGACCGGCGCCACGGCGATGTCGTCGTGGTACGACACCCCGGCCGCCGCCGTCGTGCCCCAGACCATGACGTCGAGGGTCTGCGTCCCGGGCGGCGCCGTCGCCGTGACCGAGACCTGCTGCCAGGTCCCGCCGGCGGCCGGCTGGACGAACCGCGAGCCGATGCGGGTGCCGGCGGCGTTGAAGAACTCCAGGTACAGCTGCGACGGCGTGCCGCTCTCGGTCAGCACCCACATCGACGCCCTGTACGGCACGCCGGGCTGGGCCGGCAGCCGCGCCGAGCGCACGCCGATGGGCGTCCCGGCGACGTTCTGCACCCGCAGGCTCCGCGCGCCGGTGTGCGCCTGTGCCGTGCTGCTCGACGCGGTCTGGCCACGCGGCGGCGCGTCCAGCGTCCAGTCCACCGGCCAGCCACCGGAGAGATCCTCGAACGACGCGTTGCCGACCGTGACCGGCGGTGCCAGCCCGCCGCGCTCGAGGAACGTGAACTCGTGTGCCGGCTCGCGGAAGTTCACGCCGTCGTTGCTGATGACGAAGCCGAGGTCGATGCTGACGTCGTCCCAGTCGGCGGCGCCGTGCCAGCGTCCGACGGTGCCGATGAGCACGTTGCCCCGGTTCCAGACGCTGACGCCCTCGTGCTGCTGCTCGCCCTCGAGGCTGCGCCCGGCGCCGAGCAGCGTGTGCTGCTCGGTGCGGGCGAAGCTCATGACGTTCGTCTGCGACCAGGTGACGAAGTCGCCGGAGATCCAGCCGCGGCCCACGCGCCCGTGGTACGGCCGCACCGACGGGTTCCCGTTCTGCCCGGACAGGTGGTAGTTGCCCTCCCACGTGTACAGGCCGCCGACCGGCTCGGCGTGCAGCGCCGGCAGCACCAGGTCGCCCGGCTCGAGGGTGAAGTCGACCGGGGCGATGCCGGTGAGCGACGTCCAGTCGAGGCCGTCCGGGCTGGCGAACAGCGCCAGCGTGCCGTGGTTGTTGCCCCGGTTGTCCCAGTAGACGTGCGCCGCCATCTTGTAGCGCAGGTCCGGGTCGGGGTCGTCGGGCTCGTAGAGGACCTTGACGTTCTGCACCCCGACGCCGGGCGTCATGCGCACCAGGTTGTTGGCGGTGTTGCCGCGGTAGGTCACCAGCCCGAGGTCCGGCTTCGTCCACGTGACGCCGTCGGTGCTCTCGGCGTACGCGACCTTCCACCACTCCGGCCGGCCGCCGAACTCGTCGCGCTCGTCGCCCACCGCCGTGTACCACATGCGGTAGGTGCTGCCGATCTTGATCATCGAGCCGTAGAACTGCGCGGCCCAGGAGTCCGGCTCGCCCGGCCCGCCGCGCGGGACGACCGGGTTGGCCGGGTGCTTCATCGGGGTGCGCAGCTCGGTTTTGAGGTTCTGCACGAACGGGATGGACACCTGGTCGAAGGCGAAGATCGTGATCTCGCCGCCGGGCACGGACGCGGCCGCCGCCTCGGCGGCCCCGGCGGACCGGACGCCGGCCAGCGCGAGGCCGCCGGCCGCAGCGCCGGCGAGACCGGCCCGCCGGGTGAATCGCACGGACTCCATGCCGGCCCCCTCAGTCGACGTAGATCGCGCTGAGCTTGATGGAGGTGTTCTGCTCGCCGTCGAAGAAGCCGCGGAGGCGCACCTTCTCCGGGAGCCGGCCGCGTCCCCACGAGAGCGGCGTGCGGAATCCGTCGGTCGTCACGATCGCCGCGTCGGCGCCGGAGTAGCCGGGGATCGGGGTGAAGTCGTGCTCCAGCAGCTCGAACCGCAGCGTCGCCTCGGCGCCGAGCCCTTCGGCGTTGACGTGGAACCGCGGCCGCCGGTGCCGCGCGCCCAGCACGATCGTCGCGGTGATGAACTCGCTGGTCACCTCGGGGATCTGGTAGTCGCCGGAGCCCTCACCGCGCAGGTCGACGGTGAGGTCGCCGAACCGGTCGCGGGGCAGGACGGCGATGCCGACGCCGCCGCGCGGCGGCAGCGGGACGCCGGGGATGTTCACCCGCGGGTCCCAGGCGCCGTAGTAGACGAACGTCTCGTCGCCGACGTTCTCGAAGCCCTGGCCCTGGATGACGCCGCCGCGGTCCCACTCGGGATCGCCCTCGCCGGAGCCGGGCCAGCTGACGGCTACGTCGTCGTGGAAGGAGACCCCGACCGCCGCCGTGGCGCCGTAGATCATGACGTCGAGCGTGGCGGTGCCGGCCGGCGCGGTGGCGGCCAGCGTCACCTCGGCCCAGTCGGCGGACGCCTCGGGCTGGACGAAGTGGTTCGCCAGCCGCCGGCCGCTGTCGTCGTAGAAGTCCACGTACAGCTGGGCGGGGGTACCCGACTCGGTGAGCGCCCACATCGACGCGGTGTACTCGACGCCCTCGGCGGCCGGCAGCTTGGGCGTGCGCACGCCGATGGACGTCCCGGCCACGTTCTCGACCCGCAGGCTGGTGCTGCCGGTGCGGGCCCGGTCGGTGCTCGCGGCCGCGGTCTGGCCGCGGTTGGCGTCGAGCGTCCACGGAGCCGGCCAGCCGTCGCCGTCGAGCGTCTCGAACGAGGCGTTCCCGACGAGCTCCGCCGGTGCGCCGTCGCCCCCGCGCGGGATGAACGTCCACTCGTGCGCCGGCTCGCGGAAGGCCATGCCGTCGTTGCTGACCAGGAAGCCGAGGTCGATGGTGACGTTCTGCCAGCTCATGTCGCCGTGCCAGCGGCCGACCACGCCGAGCAGGACGTTGCCGCGGTTCCACACGCTGACGCCCTCGTGCTGCTGCTCGCCGTCGAGGCTGCGGCCGGGTCCGAGGATGGTGTGCTGCTGGTGCCGGATCCAGGTCAGCGTGCTGGTCTGCTGCCAGTTCGCGAAGTCGCCGGACTCCCAGGTGCGCCCGACCCGCCCGTGGATCGGCCGGACCGCGCCGATGCCGTTCTGGCCGCTGGCGTAGTACGTGCCCTTCCAGTTGTAGAGCCCGCCGACCGGCTCGGCGTGGAAGGCCGGCAGCAGCAGTTCGTCCGGGACCATCTCGGCCTCGACCGGCTCGATGTCGGTGAGCGAGGTCCACGTCAGGCCGTCCGGGCTGGCGTAGACCGCGAGCGTCCCGTGCCGGTTGCCCTTGTTCTGCCAGTAGACGTGGCAGCCCATCTTGTAGCGGCGGCTGGGGTGGTCGTCGGGCTCGTACAGCACCTTGAGGTTGAGCACGCCGATGGGCGGGTCCATCCGGACCAGGTTGTTGTGCGTGCTGCCGCGGAACTCGACCAGGCCGAGGTCGGGCTTGGTCCAGGTGACGCCGTCGGTGCTCTCGGCGTACGCCACCCGCCACAGCGCGGACGTGCTGCCGGTGTGCTCGGCGCGCTCCTCGGCGCTGACGGCGCAGTACCACATGCGGTACACGTCGCCGACCTTGATCACCGAGCCGTAGAACTGCACCGCCCACGAGTCCGGCGCACCGGCCTCGCCGCGCGGGACGACCGGGTTGGCCGGGTGCTTGACGGGGTCGCGCATCTCCAGCTTGAGGTTCTGCACCGACGGGATGGACACCTGGTCGAACGCGAAGAGCGTCAGCTCGTCCAGGTCGTCGGTCCAGTGCACCTCGGTCGCCGACGCGGCCGTACCGGCGAGGGTCCCCGCGCCGGCCAGGGTGAGGCCGCCCGCCACCGCCCCGGCCAGCCCTGCGCGCCGGGAGAACCTGATCTCGTCCATCGACTGCTCCTGTTCGTCGAACCGGACAACGCGAAAGATTGGCCCTGAGAATTCATGGAAGCTGGTTCCATGTCAAGGGTCACTTCGCCGCTCGCCAGCGCCGTCGGCGGTCAGCGGGCGGCCGATTGCGGTCTTGACATGGCACTCGATTCCATATCTGATGGCGGCATGCGCATCACCGAGGTCACCCCGGTCCTGCTCACCGGGCCGTCGAGCAACGATCCGTGGATCACCTTCGCCAAGCAGACCCGCACGGCCGGGTTCGTCGAGCTGCGCACCGACGCCGGGCTGACGGGCGTGGGCGAGACCTACGCGGGCTACTTCGCGCCGGAGCTGATCGGCCCGGTGGTCGACTACGTCCGCCCGATCCTGCTCGGCGCCGACACCCTCGACCCGCGGGTGCTCACGGCCCGCATGCGGCAGAGCCTGGCCTACTTCGCCCGGGTCGGCGTCGGCGCGGCGGTCATCTCCGGCGTCGAGGCGGCGCTGTGGGACCTCGCTGGGAAGGCCGAGGGCGTCCCGGTGCACCAGCTGCTCGGCGGCGCCCGCTACGACCGGCTGCCCGCCTACGCCACCGGCGGACCGTCGCCGTGGCCGCCGGAGCAGCTCAAACGCAAGGTCGACCGGTACCTCGAGCTCGGCTTCACCGCGGTGAAGGTCGCCTCCGGCTACCTCGACATGGCCGAGCGGCGCCCCGTCCCGGCGCCCGGCGGCCCCGAGGGTGCGGCCGGCGTCGAGGTGGAGAAGCTGGAGCTGCTGCGCGCCCACGCCGGCAAGGACGTCGCCATCATGCTCGACGGCCACATGGGCCACCGCGACGGCACGGCCCGCTGGGACCTCGCCACCGCGACGGCCGTGCTCACCGCGCTCGAGCCCTACGACCTCACCTTCTTCGAAGAGCCGCTCGCCTACCGCGACCCGGACGAGTACGCCGAGCTGACCCGGGTGTCGCCCGTCCCGGTGGCCGGCGGCGAGCAGCTGAGCAGCTACGACGAGTTCCGGCTCTGGATGCTCCGCGACGCGTTCGGGGTGGCGCAGCCGGACGCGTCCTGGCTCGGGCTGTCCGAGTTCGTCGACGTCGGCCGGCTCGCCGCCGAGCGCGGGGCGCGCGTCGCCTCACACGCCTGGAGCGCCGGCGTGGGCGTCATGCAGAACGTGCACGCGGCGTTCGCGTCGCCGTCGACGCTGATCGTGGAGATCCCGCCGGACGCCGGCGAGCTGCACACGCTGCTCTGGGGCGACAGCCTGGTCATCGAGGACGGCCACGTGCTGCGGCCGCAGGCGCCGGGGCTGGGCGTCACGCTGTCCGACGAGGTCAAGGAACGGTTCCCGTTCCGGCCCGGCATGGAGGAGTTCTCCAGCGTGCCCGGCAAGCAGCTGCGGAGCTGAGCCGGTGAGCGAGCACATCGTGGTGGCCCAGCCGGTCGACGACGACGGCCTGCGCCGGGTGCGCGACCTCGTGGGCCCAGGCCGCGTCGACTGCATCGCACCGTGCGGCCCGGACGAGCGGCTGCCCGCCGCGCTGGCCCGCACGGCGACCGTGCTGTTCGCCGACCAGCTCCCCGCCGGCGTCGAGGACCTGACGGCGCTGCGCTGGCTGCAGCTCGGGTCGGCCGGCTACGCCCAGCTGGCCGGCGCGCCGCTGCGCCCGGACGTCGCCGTCACGAACGCCAGCGGCGTCAACGACATCCCGATCGCCGAGTGGTGCCTGCTGATGATGCTCACCCTGCGGCGGCGGCTCCCGGCCATGCTGGCCGAGCAGCGGGCCCGCCGCTGGAACCGGGCGGCCGCGTTCCAGGCGGAGCTGCGCGGCGGGCGGGTGGGCTTCGTCGGCTACGGCAACGTCGGGCAGGAGGCGGCCCGGCTGGCGCGGTCGGCCGGTCTGGAGATCTGGACGCTGACCCGCTCCGCGCCCGGACCGCGCACGGGCCGGTTCGACCCGCTGGACCGGCCGGCCTCGGACTGGCCGGAGCCGGACCGCGCGTTCGGCTTCGACCGCGGCGCGGAGTTCTACGCCGGCCTCGACTACCTGGTCGTCGCGACGCCGTCGACGTCGTCGACCCGCGGGCTGGTCGACGCCGCGGCGCTGGCGGCGCTGCCGTCGCACGCGGTGCTGCTCAACCCGGCCCGGGCGCACATCGTCGACGAGCCGGCCCTGCGCGACGCCCTGGTCTCCGGCGGCATCGCCGGCGCCGCGCTGGACACGCACTACCGGTCGCCGCTGGCCGCCGACGACCCGGTGTGGGAGCTGCCGAACACGGTCATCACGCCGCATGTCTCCGGCTCCACCGGCAGCACCTACTTCCTGCCCCGCCTGTGGGACCTGTTCCACCGCAACCTCACCCGGCGCCTCGCGGGCGAGCCGCTGCTCAACCTGATCGACCCGGCGGACCTCGAGCTGGGCCGGTGACCGACCTCGTCCGCCGGCTGGAACGGGCCGTGCCGGGCGGCGTCGACGCGTCCACGCGGCGGCGGGCGGAGTACTCGTCGGACGCCTCGAACTACCGGGTGGTGCCGCGTGCCGTGGTGTTCCCGCGGCACGTCGACGAGGTGCTCGCGGCGGCGGAGGTGGCCCGGGCGGCCGGGGTGGCGCTGACGGCGCGCGGCGGCGGCACGTCGGTGGCCGGCAACGCCGTGGGGCCGGGCGTGGTGGTCGACTTCTCCCGGCGGCTGAACCGGGTGCTGGAGGTCGACCCGACGTCGGCCACCGCGCTGGTGCAGCCGGGGGCGGTGCTGGCCGAGCTGCAGGCGGCCGCCGCGCCGCACGGCCTGCGGTTCGGGCCGGACCCGTCGACGTCGTCGCGGTGCACCGTCGGCGGGATGATCGGGAACAACGCCTGCGGCCCCCGCGCCGTCGCGTACGGAACCACGGCGGCGAACGTCGTCGAGCTGGACTGGCTGGACGGCGCCGGGCGGCGGTTCACCGCCGGGCGCGGCCTGGACCCGGTGCCCGGCCTGGCCGACCTGGTGCGCGCGAACCTCGGCGTGCTGCGCACCGAGCTGGGCCGGTTCGGCCGCCAGGTCTCCGGCTACTCGCTGGAGCACCTGCTGCCCGAGCGCGGCGGCGACCTCGCCAAGGCGCTGACCGGGACCGAGGGCACCTGCGGGCTGCTGCTCGGCGCGCGGGTGCGGCTGGTGCCGGTCACGCCGGCGCGGGCGCTGGCGGTGCTCGGGTACCCGTCCATGCCGGCCGCCGCCGACGCCGTCCCGGCGCTGCTGGCGCACCGGCCGCTCGCCGTCGAGGGCCTGGACCGGCGGCTGGTCGACGTCGTGCGCCGGCACCGCGGCCGCGTGCCGGAGCTGCCGGCCGGGGCCGGCTGGCTGCTGGTCGAGATCGGCGGCGACGACGAGGCCGCGGCGCTGGCCGCCGCCCGCACCGTCGCGGCCGGTGCGGGGGCGCTGGCCTGCCGCGTCGTGGCCGCGGGCCCGGAGGCGGCCGCGCTGTGGCGGATCCGCGAGGACGGCGCCGGGCTGGCCGGCCGCACGCCGTCCGGCGCCCCGGCCTGGCCGGGCTGGGAGGACGCCGCCGTCCCGCCGGAACGGCTGGGTGCCTACCTGCGCGACTTCGACGCGCTGCTCGCGCAGCACGGGCTGGACGGCCTGCCGTTCGGGCACTTCGGCGACGGCTGCGTGCACGTGCGGCTGGACCTCCCGCTGGACGGCGCGCCGGAGCGGCTGCGGCCGTTCCTCGTCGACGCGGCCCGGCTGGTGGCGTCGCACGGCGGCTCGCTCTCGGGCGAGCACGGCGACGGGCGGGCCCGCGGCGAACTGCTGCCGCTGATGTACTCGCCCGCCGCGATCGCGCTGTTCGAGCGGTTCAAGGGCCTGCTCGACCCGGACGACCTGCTCAACCCGGGTGTCGTGGTGCGGCCCGCGCCGGTGGACGCGCAACTGCGCCGCCCCGCGGCCCGGCCGCTGCCCGCCGACGGCGGGTTCCGGTTCGCCGACGACGACGGCGACCTCACCGCCGCCGTGCACCGCTGCGTCGGCGTCGGGAAGTGCCGGGGGGACACGTCGGCGGCGGGCGGCTTCATGTGCCCGTCGTACCTCGCCACCCGCGACGAGAAGGACTCCACGCGCGGCCGCGCCCGAGTCCTGCAGGAACTGGCCAACGGCACGCTGGTGGACGGCGGCTGGCGGGCGGCGGAGGTGCACGACGCGCTGGACCTGTGCCTGTCGTGCAAGGCCTGCGGCACCGACTGCCCCACGGGCGTCGACATCGCGACCTACAAGTCCGAGCTGCTGTACCGCGCCTACCGCGGCCGGCTCCGGCCCCGACGGCACTACCTGCTCGGCCGGCTGCCGTCGTGGGCGCGGCTGGCCGGGCTGGTGCCGCGTGCGGTCAACGCGGTGCTGGCGGTCCGGCCGCTGCGACGTGCGCTGCTGCGCCTCGGCGGCCTGGACCCGCGCCGCGACGTGCCGCGGTTCGCCGTCCGCCCGTTCCGCCGGTGGTGGCGACGGCGGCCGGCGGTACCGACCGGGCCGGCGGGGCGCGGGCCCGTGCTGCTGTGGGTCGACTCCTTCACCGACGCGTTCTCCCCCGGCGCGGCGCGGTCCGCCGTCCGCGTGCTGACCGCGGCCGGGTACGTCGTCACCGTCTCCGCCGGCGAGGTGTGCTGCGCGCTCACCTGGATCACCACCGGCCAGCTGGACCACGCCAAGGCACGGCTGCGGCGGCTGCTGGCGGCGTTCGAGCCGCACGCCCGGGCCGGCACGCCCATCGTCGGGCTGGAGCCGTCGTGCACCGCCGTGCTGCGCTCGGACCTGGTCGAGCTGCTCGGCGACGACCCGCGCGCACACACTGTCGCGGCCGTCACGCGCACGCTGGCCGAGCTGCTCGACGACGCCGCCGACTGGACCCCGCCGGACCTCGCCGGCGCCGCCGTCGTCGCCCAGCCGCACTGCCACCAGCACGCCACCGCCGGCTACGACGCCGACCTGCGGGTGCTGGGCCGGGCCGGCGCCTCCGTCAGCGCCATCGCCGGCTGCTGCGGCCTCGCCGGCAACTTCGGCATGGAGGCCGGCCACTACGACGTCTCGGTCGCGGTGGCCGAGAACGGGCTGCTGCCGGCGCTGCGCTCCGCGCCCGGCGCCGTGCTGCTCGCCGACGGCTTCTCCTGCCGCACCCAGGCCGAGCAGCTGGCCGGCCGCAGCGGCGTCCACCTGGCCGAGCTCCTCGACCCGGAGCGCTTGACATGGAACGATGTTCCGGGTGTGCTCCGTGGCCGGCGCTCGCCCTCCCGGCCCCGAAAACACCCATGATCATGACGATCCACGCCCACCCGCTCCGGCATGTCCCACCGCGACTCGCCGCTGGACGGCCCGGACGCACCGGCCCGGCTGCGGGCCGCGCTCACCGTCCGGAGCGCCGTCGTGTCGGCGCCCGAGCCCGGCCGCGCCTTCCTCGACGTCGGCCGCCGCGACGCCTCCTTTCGACCAGAGCCTGCCGATCGCGCCGGCGGTCCGCCCACGCGGCGCGCTGCTCAACCTGATCGGCCCGGCGGACCTCGAGCTGGGCCGGGCAACGGGCCACGCCGGGCGGCGTCGACGACGGCGTCGGGTGCGGCGGCGCGGGGTCGGCCACCCCGCCAGGACCGCACCACGTCATTCCATGTCGAGTATCCAAGGTGCGATGATCCGCGGCCATTGACATGGAATGACGTGCCGGGTTTCCTCGTTCCACGTGACCCGGTGTCGGAGGTGCGGTCACGACCCGAACCCGGTGCGACCCAGTTGCCCGGAACCCACCATGTGGAGGTGTTCGATGAGCCGCCTTGCCCAGACCGCGGCCTGCGGCTGCGACCGGTGTCACCAGAGGACTGGGCGGCATTGGCGCAGGTTCGGTGGCATCGCCATGTCGGGGATCGCGATCATGACGCTCCTGGCCGGCGATCCGCGGAGCTCGTCGGCCACCGTGGTCCCGCTGGCGTCAGGCGCCGCACCCGGCGAGTACGGCGTGACGCCCGGCGCGGAGTGGAGTGTGAGCAGCCCTGGCCCCGGCCAGCTCAGCGCCTTCCCGCAAGCGTTCGCGACCGACCGCGTCACCGATGGCGTCACCGAGCGGCAGGTCCACGTCAGCTGGGCGGAGAACCGTGATTCCACCCTGGCCGAGAGCATCGATGCGCATGCGGTGTCGAAGGACGGTGCGATCACCTTCGACCGATACGACGAGTTCCTGCCCGCCTTGAACATGGCCCGCCTGGATGATGGGTCGCTGCTGTCCGTCGAGTTCGTGCCGGGCCCGGTCGATGCGGAGACCGGCGACATCACGCTGAACGTCGCCCGCTCCACCGACCTGGGCGAGACCTGGGCCCGGGGCACCGCGGCCGTCGAGGACACCGTCGGGTTCTCCTGGATCCGGGCCCACCGGGGCATCCTCCAACTCGTCGACGGCACTTTGCTGATGCCCATCTACGGCCTGGCACGTGGCGACACACGGAACCGGTCGGCACTGCTGGCGAGCGTGGACAGAGGCAACACCTGGACCGTGCGCAATCCCGCGATCCTGCCGCCCACAGCGACGCTCGGCACGAACGAGATGGCGATCAGCCGCACCAGTGACGGCCGCCTGATCGGCTTCCTGCGTGGTGACGGCCAGGCGGCGGTCTTCCAGACCTACTCCGACGACGACGGCGAGACCTGGACGACGCCGCAGGTCATCGACGCTCCCGATGGTGCGCCCACAGGTGCGGTGGACCCGGGTGTGGTGCTCCAGCCCAATGGCATGCTCCTGCTCACCTACGGCAGGCCGGACAACTCGTTGCTGGTGAGCCGCGACGGGACCGGACGCATCTGGGACGACTACCACAACGTCTTCGCCAACGCTCCCCGCGGAGGGCCCGCACGGACCACCGGTTCCAGCGGCAACACCGCGATCGTCAGCGTCAGCGCGAACCAGTCGGTCATGTTCGGCGACGCCTGCGCCAACATCTGGGGTTGCCGGGAGTACGGCCAGCTGCACCGCGTCTGGGCCCGGATGATCGACGCCGTCACACCCGGCACCGGCAAGCTCGACCTCGCGACGAAGGTCGCCTCCGGCAGCGTGCACCTGTCCGGCGATGTGCTCGATGGGCCCGACGCCTTCCCCGAGACGCGCATCGAGGGCGCCGTCGACGGCAGCGCCGACCGCTACGCCGCCGCACCGATCGCCGAGGACGGCACGTTGATCGTCGAGCTGGATCAGGTGTACACGCTGGACAAGATCGGGTTGATGCTGGCCTACGGCACGGCTCAGGACGCCGACGTCCAGCTGTCCATCGACGGGCGAGCGTGGGGCAAGCCGGTCGTCAAGATCCGCGACACCGTCGACTACTCGGTGCGTTACCACCAGATCGAGCCCACCCAGGCCAGGTACGTCAAGATCAACGCCCCGAGCGGCGGCACTCTGGACGCGGTCACCGAGCTGGAGTTGTACGCCGCAGACACCATGACCTTCGAGAACGACGCCGTGAACACCGTACCGAGAGGATTCACCGACACCCGCCATGCCGTGGTCGCGGACACGATCATCCCCGGCGCCGACAGCAGCCGCCGGCTGACGCTGGTCGACTGGGACGCCGAGGCGGCCGCCACCGCAACGCTCCCGGCGCCGGCCACACCCGAGCAGCGTGTCTCCTTCCAGTACGCCGGCTCGGCGTACGGCTCGACAGGAGTCGTCTTCTCCATCCCCGGCCAGACCGCCGACGGCCAGACCACGACCGCGTGGCAGTTCTGGGTGACGGCCAACGCGGCCGCCGGCACCTTCCGCGTACGGGCGCACACAGGTTCGGGCTGGACCGACATCGGAACCGTGCCGTACGCGCCGGCCGAGACCTGGATGCCGGTGACGATCGACACCACCGCCACCGAGGCCCGATTCAGCCTCAACGGTGCGACCTTGGAGACGACCGCTCGCTGGAACGACGCCGCCGGTTTCACCGGCATCACCGTCAGCTCCTACACCGTCGAGTCCGCTTCGGGCTCGCAACACGACTTCGACGACTTCCGGGTGAGTCCGCTGAGCTGACGGTGCGGCGGCCGGCCCGGGTTCAGACGCACACCGAGCCCGGGCTGTCCGCCGCGTTGACATGGAACGCCTTGCCATGACTAGGCTTCGGCGTGACGGCCGTCCACCACCTCACCGACCGGAACGCCTTCCTGCTGCGGGGCGACGGGTTCGCCTACGCGCTCGCCGTCACCCCTGACGGCGACCTGCGCCACCTGCACTGGGGCGGGCCGCTCGAGCCCGCCGACGTCGCCGCCCTGCTGGCCGACGACGCGCGCGACTTCGGCTCCAACACCTGGTCCAGCCCGCGCGCACACGCCGAGGAGCTGGTCGCGCACGGCGGGCGCAGGCTGGACGAGACCGCGCTCAAGGTGGAGTTCGCCGACGGCGTCCGCGCGCTCGACCTGGCCTACCGGTCGCACACCGTCAGCGCCGATCAGTTGACGGTCCGGCTCGCCGACCGGCACTACCCGTTCGCCGCCGACCTGCACTACAGGGTTCGCGGCGGCGCACTGGAGCGGTGGACCACGCTGGTCAACGACGGCGAGACGCTCGTCGCGCTCGACCGGGCGTACTCCGCGAGCTGGGGGCTGCCCTGGCAGCCGCGCTGGGAGGCGACCTGGCTGGCCGGCATGTACGCGGCGGAGACGCAGGTGACGCGGCGCCCGCTCGGTCCGGGCCGGTTGGTGCTGGAGTCGAGGCGCGGCATCCCCGGGCACGCGGCGCAGCCGTGGCTGGCGCTGGACGCCGGCGCGGGCGACGAGGCGGGTGCGGTCTGGAGCGTCGCGCTGGCGTGGAGCGGCTCGTGGCGGCTGGCGGCCGAGCTCGCCTACGACGGCCGGCTGCACGTCACCACCGGCGTCAACGACTTCGACCTGCGGCACCCGCTGGCGCCGGGCACGTCGTGGACCACCCCCGTCACCGTCGGTGTGTACACGTCCGCCGGGCACGACGACCTCACCGACCGCTGGCACGCCTACGAGCGCCGGTTCGTCGTGCCGCGACCCGATGTCGTCCGGCCGGTCCTCTACAACGGCTGGGAGGCGACGTTCTTCGACGTCCGCCCGGAGTCGCAGCTCGAGCTGGCCCGGCGGGCGGCCGGCCTGGGCGCCGAGCTGTTCGTCGTCGACGACGGCTGGTTCGCCGGGCGCGACGACGAGAGCGCGGGCATCGGCGACTGGACCCCGGACCGTGCCGCCTTCCCCGACGGCCTGACGCCGCTGGCCGACGAGGTGCACGCGCTGGGCATGCGGTTCGGCGTCTGGGTCGAGCCCGAGGCGGTCAGCCCCGACAGCGACCTCTTCCGCGCCCACCCGGACTGGATCTACCAGTGGCCGACCCGCCCGCGCACCCTCGCCCGGCAGACCCACCTGCTGGCGCTGAGCCGCCCGGACGTCCGCACGCACCTCGTCGAGGCCCTGGACGCGCTGCTGTCGTCGGCGCCGATCGACGCCCTGAAGTGGGACCTCAACCGGCCACTCACCGAGGCGTCGGACGGGGTCGGCAACGGCTCGGTCTGGCTCGCGCACGTCGAGGGCTTCTACGAGGTGCTCGACCGTGTCCGCGCCCGGCACCCGGACGTCTGGATCGAGAGCTGCGCGTCCGGCGGCGGCCGGGCCGACCTCGGCGTCATGGCGCGCACCGAGTGGGTCTGGCCCAGCGACCAGACCGACGCGCTGGAGCGGCTGTCGATCCAGCACGGTTACACCTATGCCCACTCACCGCACACGATGATGGCCTGGGTCACCGACTCCCCCACCTACCTCACCAAACGCGAGATCCCGCTGCGGTTCCGGTTCCACTCGGCGATGACGGGACTGCTGGGCATCGGCGGGAACCTGGCGCACTGGCCGTCGGCGGACCTGGCGGAGGCCGCCGAGTACGTCGCGCAGTACAAGCAGGTGCGGGCGACGGTGCAATACGGCGTCATGCGGCGGCTGAGCGGCGCGCCCGACGACGTGACGGCGCTCAGCTACCGGTCGCCGTCCGGTCATCAGGTCGCGGTGTTCGCGTTCGCGCCGTCGGTGCGGCACCTGCGGCGGACGGTGCAGCTACGGCTGCGCGGCCTCGACCCCGCGGCCGTGTACGTGGACGGGGCGACCGGGACGCGGTACAGCGGGGCGTTGCTCATGCATCACGGCCTGCGGGTCGGGCTGGTCGGCGACTACGCCAGCGAGCTGGTGGTCCTGGACCGCGCGTGAGCCCGCCGGCCAGCCGCGGCCTTGACATGGAATGATGTTCCGTGTGTGCTCCTGGCACGCGTTGGCGCACTTTCGGAACCTGGAGACCTCCATGAAGATCATGACGATCTACGCCCACCCCGCCGACACCATCACCAACTGCGGCGGCACGCTGGCCCAGCACGCGCAGCGCGGCGACGAGGTGGTCGCGCTGATCCTCAGCCACGGCGGGCGCATCCACGCGAACAAGTACGCCGAGGAGTGGCGCAAGGACGCGCCCGACGACGCCGTCGCGGCAGCCGGCCTGGACGCCATCGTCGCGAACAAGAAGGACGAGCTGGACCGCGCGGCCAAGATCATCGGCATCGACCGGATCATCACGCTGGACCACGAGGACACCTACGCGACCGTCCACGAGGACGTCGTCGAGGAGATCGCCGAGCACCTCGCCGCCGAGCAGCCCGAGATCGTCATCGCCGACCACCCGCGCAGCCCCGCCTACTTCGACGCGCACTCCGTCGCGACCGGCATGGCGCTGGCCGCGCTCGCCCGCGCCGGGACCTACCTGCGCAACCTCGACGGCCGCGACGAGGTGCCGGTGCGGCAGGTGTTCCTCACCGGCCTGCCGGTGTACAACCTGGACGCGCTCAGCCTCAACGGGGTGCGCAACGACTGCTACGTCGACATCACCGGCGTAGTCGGCACCAAGCTGGCGGCGATGGACCAGTTCGTCAGCCAGGGCTACCACGGCGTGTTCGCCCGCAAGCTGGTGGAGTCGTACAACGGCGAGGCCGGCCGGGCCGCCGGGGTCAACTTCGCCGAGGCGTTCGTCCGCCTCTACAACGAGACCCACCAGCACCTGCCGGTCACCGAGGCGGCCCTGGCGACCGATCCGCTGACCAGGCACATCGCCTACTCCTCGGTGAACCTGCGGGGCACCTACCCGGTACGGTGACGCCCGTGACGCCTTCGATCATCGGCCGGTCCGTCCACGAACTGCCCACCCCGCTCGCCGTCCTCGACGACGCCGCGCTGGAGCACAACCTCGCCACCATGGCGACGTGGTGCCGCGAGCACGACGTCGAGCTGCAGCCGCACGGCAAGACGACGATGGCGCCGGCGCTGTTCGGCCGCCAGCTGGCGGCCGGCGCCACCGGCATCACCGCGGCGACGCCGGCCCAGGTGCGGGTCATGCGGGCGCACGGCGTGCCCGCGGTGCAGCTGGCCAACGAGCTGGTGCAGCCCGGCGAGGCGGCCTGGGTGGCGCGCGAGGTGGCGGGTGGGTTCGGGTTCCGCTGCTGGGTCGACTCGGTGGACGGGGTGTCGATCCTGCAGGACGCCTTCGCCTCGGCGGGGGCCGTCGCCGACGTGCTGCTGGAGGTCGGGAAGGCCGGCGGGCGCACCGGCACCCGCGACGCCGCCGGCCGCGACGCCGTCCGGGCCGCGATCGGGCGCTCGCCGAACGTCCGGCTCACCGGCGTCGCCGGGTACGAGGGCTCGGTGGCGGGCGACCGCACGCCGCCGTCGATGGCCGCCGTCCGCGAGTACCTCGAGACCCTGCGGGCCGCCGGCGCCTCGGTCGCCTCCGACGTCGACGGCGAGGTGGTGCTGTCGGCCGGCGGCAGCATGTTCTACGACGTCGTGGCGGACGTGCTGGGCGGCGGCGGGCGGGTGATCCTGCGCAGCGGCTGCTACGTCACGCACGACTCCGGCATGTTCCGCCGCAACTCGCCGCTGGACGGCCCGGACGCGCCGGCCCGGCTGCGGGCCGCGCTCACCGTCTGGGGCACGGTCGTGTCGGCGCCCGAGCCCGGCCGCGCCTTCCTCGACGTCGGCCGCCGCGACGCCTCCTTCGACCAGGGCCTGCCGATCCCGCTGGCCGTGCTCCCCCGCGGCACCGCCGACGTACGCCCGCTGGACGGCGCCGAGGTCACCGCGCTCAACGACCAGCACGCGTTCGTGGCGGTACCACCAGGTACCATCCTCACCGTCGGCGACCGCGTCCAGCTGGGCATCTCGCACCCCTGCACGACCTTCGACAAGTGGCGCCATATCGCTCTGGCCAGCCCCGACGCCATCGTCACCGACGTCGTCGAGACCTGGTTCTGATCAGTACGCCGACAGCTATCTCGGCATCGACACCGGGCTCGGCACCGAGCCGGTACATCGCCGCGAGGCGCCCGAAGGCGCCGGGGAGCTGGAGCGGCTCGTCGCCGCCCAGCTGGTCCGCCCGCCGCGCACGCCGTACCGGCGTCCGTCCCGGCGGCTCACGCCGCCACCGGGCGTCACCTCGGCCGGCCTGCTCGACCGCGACGACCGGGTCTGACGTGCACGTCTACGTCGACACCAGCGCACTGCTCAAACGGGCGCTCCAGGAGGACGAGTCCGACGCGCTCGAGCAGGCGCTGGAGCAACACGTCGACGACGGCGACGCCATCGTCACGTCGTCGCTGGCCGGGCTCGAGGTCGGCCGCGCCCTGCTGCGCGTCACCGAGGGCCTGGTCGTCCAGGACGGCGTCGACGACGCTCTGGCCGGCGTGGCCGAGCGGCACGTCACCGAGGACATCGTCGGCCTGGCCCGGCGCATCCGGCCATCGGTGCTGCGCTCGCTCGACGCGATCCACCTGGCCACGGCATTCGTGCTCGACGTCGAGCTGATGATCACCTACGACCACCGGCTGGCCGACGCCTGCCGGTACAACGCCCTCCGGGTCGCCGCGCCGGGCCGTCCTACGCGCTGAGCAGCGCCGGGAAGACGTGGTCGCGGAGGAGGGGTGCCACCGCGGCGGCGCCGGCCGGGTGCAGCCAGCGCAGCTCGGCGATCTCGCGGGCGGCGACGGGCGGGGCCGGCAGGGTGGCGGTGTACACCGTGGCGGTGACCGAGGCGCCGGGCTCGTTGGCGGCGGGTGCGGTCCAGACGCCCAGCGAGGTGAGGTCGGCCGGGCGCAGCGCGACGCCGATCTCCTCGTCGACCTCGCGCAGGGCGGCCGCCGCGGGGTTCTCGCCGGGCTCGAGCTTGCCACCGGGCAGCATGAACGCGTGGGTGTCGCGCTTGCGGACGGTCAGCACCCGCGACTCCGCGTCGAGGAAGCACACCGCCGCGACGACGAAGTGGGGCGAGAGCACGCCTCCCACCGTACCGTCCGTCACCCGCGCTGCAGCAGCCAGAACGCCGCCGCGGCCACCACGGCGACCACCACGTTGAGCGCGGTCAGCCAGGCCCGGGCTCGCCGCCGGCGCGGATAGCGGCCGGCCCGCACGCCGAGCCCTGCGACGGCCCACGCGATGCCGGCGAGCACGGCGGCGGCGACCGCGATCATGGCGTGGTTCGGGCCGTCGCACGACACGGAGTCGGCGGTGCAGGAGCGGAACGGCCCGCCCTGCCCGCTGGAGTCGTACCGCCCGGCCGCCAGCACCACGGCCGCCACCAGGAACCCGTGCACCGGGACGAGCAGCGCCATCACGCCCGCCGAGACGGCCGCGCCACGCCCCGGGCGGGCCGCCTGCGCCCGCTCCTCGGTGACCGCCATCAGTGCGGCGCCGCCGCGGCCTCGGGCGACAACGGCGCGAGGCCGGCCGCCGCCTGGTCCGGCTCCGCCTCCGGCGGCGTGCCCGTGCCGCCGAGCTCCGCCAGGGCGATGCCGGCCAGCACCACCAGCCCGCCGACGACCTGGGCGGCGGACAGGCTCTGCCCGAGCCACACCCACGCCACGACGGCGGACCCGACCGGCTCGGACATGCCGATGACGCCGCACGCGGTCGGCGAGATGTGCCGCAGCGCCGCGAGGTTCAGCCCGTACGCGACGATCGTCCCGAACACCACGATCCACAGCACCGTCGACCACGCCGGCACCGACACCGCGTCGAACGCGCCCAGCAGCGACGTCTCGCGGCCCAGCGGCGCGAGGTCGACCGTCCACCACGGCTGCGCGACCGCCCAGAACAGCGCCGCGAACGCGAACATCCAGAACGTCAGCGAGAGCGAATCGCGGTGACCGGACATCCGCGAGCCGACCAGGTAGTAGCTGGCCAGGCAGGCCGCCGCGCCGAACCCGGCCAGCACGCCGACGGTGTCCAGCCCGATGTCGGTCCACACCTGCGCCACCAGCGCCAGGCCGATCAGCGCGACGCCGATGCCCAGCCAGGTCTGCCGGCGGATCCGCTGCCGCAGCACCGCCCAGCTGAACAGCGCGACCATCGCCGGTGCGGTGAACTCCAGCAGCAGCGCGATGCCCACCGGCAGCCGGTCGATCGCCGTGAAGTACAGCCACTGCACCAGCGCACCGCCGGCCACGCCGAGCACGAGCAGGAACGGCAGCTCGCGCAGCCCGATGCGCAGCCGCCCGGGCGCGATGACGGCCACCGCCACCAGCAGGATCAGCGCGGCGCCGGTCGAGCGCAGCGCCGCCAGCACCGACGGGTCCAGCCCCGCCTCCAGCGCGACCTTCGACATGGACGCGTTGACGGAGAAGAACACCGCGGCGAGGACGACGTAGGCGACGCCGCGGGCCGGGTTCTGACGACTCATCCGGCGACAGTAGTCAACGACTGGTTTGCTCCTCAAGAGCATTGTCACCAGGTGGGATGCCGCCCAGTTCGGCGATGCGGCAGCGCAGTTCTGCGCCCTCCGGCCGGTGCATCCGGTCGAAGACCACGACGGCGCGGCCCCAGTGGTCCAGCGCCCGGGCGTGGTCGCCGCGGGCCGCGTACACCTCACCGAGCTCCTGCAACGCCGCACCGGTGGTGAACGCCGAGGGGTGGTCGAAGCGCGCGAGAGCCTCTTCGAAGGCGCCGACCGAGGCGTCGTCCTCCCCCAACAGCCGGTGCGTCCGGCCGGCCGCGATCAGGATCTCCGCCCAGAGCTCGGGCAGCCGGTCCCGCTCGGCGACCTGCCGCGCCTGACGGTGGAAGTCGAACGCGCGCTCGCGGTCGCCGAGCCGGCCGTGGGCCAGGCCCAGGTCCGAGAGCGCGATGCCCTCCAGCCGGGCGACACCGTGCTCGCGAGTCGCGCGCAGACCCCGCTGCGCGTAGTCGAGGGCCGCGTCGAAGCGTCCGGTCATGCGCGACAGCGCGCCCAGTTCCAGCAGGATGTGCGGGACGGACGGACGGTCGCCGCACCGCTCCGCGACGCCGAGGGCTCGCTCGAGACACTCGATGGCGTCGTCGTACCGGCGCACCATGCGGTAGAAGCCGCCGAGGTTGTTCAGCGGCCGGGCGACGAGCGCTTCGTCGCCCAGCTCGTCGTACAGCGCGATGGCCCGCCGCAGGTGCGAGATCCCGGCGTCCTTCCGGCCGTCGAAGAAGTCGACGGCGGCCAGGTAGTTCAGCACCATGGCCTGTCCCCGGCCCTCACCCCGCGCCTCGTGGACGGCGAGCGCCGACCTGAGCAGGTCGCCGGCCTCGGGCGCGCGCATCCGCATGGCGGTCAGGCCCAGGCCGCCGAGCGCCCAGCCCTCGCCGTGGCGGTCGGCCGCGGTTCGGGCCGCGTCCAGGGCACGGCCGTGCAGCGACCGCGCCTCCTCGTAGTACCCGCCGAGGTCGAGATAGCGCCACAACACCCCCGACAGGTCGGTGGTGTGCCCCGGCAGGCCGCGCGTGGGCGCGTGGTCGCCGACCGACAGCAGCACGAGCCGCTCGGTGTCGAGCCACCGCATCGCGGCGTCGTAGTCGTCGAGGTCCGGGAGGACGACGGGCTCGGCCGGCGTCACCGGGGCCGCGGCGTCGCCCGGGAAGACCGCAGCCATCGCCCGAGCCGCCGCCTGCACGTAGAAGCCGGCCAGCCGGGCGAACGCCGCGGTGCCGGCGGCCGCGCCGTCCTCGGCCTGGGTCAGCTCGGCGGCGTAGACGCGCAGGAGGTCGTGCAGCCGGTACCGCCCGCCGCCGATGTCGTCGACGAGCCGGGCCCGCACCAGGGCGTGGAGCCGGCGCCGGGTGGAGCGCAGGTCGTTCTCGCCGGTCACGGCGCTGACCGCGTACGCGTCGAAGTCGTTGCCGGGGTGCAGGCCGCTCAACCGGAAGGCCCGGGCGACCTCGGCGTCCAGGCCCTGGTAGGACCACGAGAACACCGACCGCACCGAGGCCTGCGGGTCGTCACCGACCTCCAGCAGGTCCAGCCGGACCTGCTCGTCGGCGAGCTCGTCGGCGAGGTCGCCGATGTCGCCGTCGTGGCGCTCACGGACCCGCTCCGCCGCGATGCGCAGGGCCAGCGGCAGCCCCGCACAGCGTTCGACGATGCGCGTGACGGCGTCGCCGGGCCGCTCGCCCAGTAGCGAGTCCATCAGCAGGGCCGACTCGGTGCTCGTCAGCCGGTCGAGGTCGATGCGGTGGGCGTCCTCGCGGACCGACAGTCCCCCCAGCGCGTCGCGGCTGGTCACGACCACGAAGCAGGAACCCGAGCCGGGCAGGACCGGGCGGACCTGCTCGGCGGACGACGCGTTGTCCAGGAACACCAGCAGCCGCCGCCCGCCGGCCAGCGTCCGGAACTGCGCCGCTCGCTCCGCCACGTCGGCGGCGATGGCCGCGCCGTCGACCCCCAGCCCGCGCAGGAGCCGGGCCAGCACGTCGTCGGTGCGCACCGGCTGGTCCGGGCCGTAGCCGCGGAGGTCGACGTAGAGCTGCCCGTCGGGGAACCCGGCCGCGGCTCGATGCGCCCAGCGCAACGCCAGCGCCGTCTTGCCGACGCCGGCCGTGCCGGTGACGACGGCGATCCGCGCCGCGCCGCCGGACCCGCCCTCGATGCGGGAGAGCTCGGCCAGCTCGGCGTCGCGGCCGACGAAGACGCCGGCCGCCGGCGGCAGCTGGGCCGGGATCGGCGCCGCGGGAGCCGGACCGGCGTCCGGTGCGTCCTCGCCGGCGAGGATGCGGCGCTCGAGGTCGCGCAGCTCGGTTCCGGGCTCGAGGCCCAGCTCGTCGACGAGCGCCTGGCGGACGTCGCGGTAGACGGCGAGGGCGTCGGCCTGGCGTCCGCCGGCCCAGAGGGCGGTCATGAGCAGCGCGTGCGCCCGTTCGCGCAGCGGGTGCGCGCTGACGAGGTCGGTCAGCTGGGCGATGGCGGCGCTGCCGCGCCCGCGGGCCAGTTCCGCCGCCGCCAGCCGCTCCTGCGCGACCAGGCGCAGCTCCGTCAGCCGCTGGATCTCCGCGGCCAGCGCGGGGAGGTCGAGGCCCTGGTAGGCGTCGCCGCGCCAGAGGGCCAGCGCGTCGCCGAGCAGGTCCGCCGCCCGGTCCGGGCCGGCGGTCTCCGCCTCGGCCACCATCGACGCGAACGACTCGGCGTCGAGCTCACCCGCCCCGACCCGCAGCCGGTACGCCCCAGCGTCGTGCGAGAGGCGGTCCGGGGTGTCGAGCAGGCGGCGCAGCTTGTGCACGTGCAGTTGCAGCTTCGAGCCGCCGTCGCCGGCGTCGTCACCCCAGAGCGCGTCGACGAGCGTGTCGGCGGGCACCGGGCGGCCGGACTGGGCGAGGAGCAGGGCCAGCACGCCCTGGCGCAGCGAACCGGAGACGGCGACGGGGCCGGACTCGCACCGCACCCGCAGTGGACCCAAGACCTCGAAACGCACGAACCGCCCATCCTCCGGTTGACCGGGACCCTATCGCACTGCATTGCCGCCGGGCAGCCGTATCTCGCGATGCAGGAAAGCGGCGAGAAAGCGCGCTGTAACCGGGCCGCCGCAGGATCTGACCGAACGCGACGGGGGACGTCGGGAGGACGATCGTGCCGGCGACGGATCAATGGATGGTGTTCCTGGGCACGGCGGTGGTGTTCGCCGTGACACCGGGACCGGCGATGCTCTACGTGCTGGCCCGGACGCTGCACGGCGGACGGCGGCCGGGGCTGGAGTCGGCCCTGGGCAACGCCATCGGCACCGTCGTGCACGTGTGCGCGGCGGCCGCCGGGCTGGCCGCGTTGCTGTCCGCCAGTCCCGCGGCGTACGCGCTGGTGAAGTACGTCGGCGCCGGCTACCTGGCGGTGCTCGGCGTGCAGGCGATCCGGCAGCGGCGAGGCGCCGCGCTGATGGCCGGCGACGACGTGTACGCACGGTCTCCGCTGGCGCAGGGTGTCGTCGTCGAGACGCTGAACCCGAAGACGGCGCTGTACTTCATGGCGCTGCTGCCGCACTTCGTGCATCCCGAGCGGGCGCACCCGGCGATGGTGCTGGCCGTGCTCGGGCTGATCGTGGTGGTGATCGTGCTGGCCGCCGACGTGACGGTGGCGCTCGCCGCGGGCCGGTTGCACGGCCGGCTGGCGCGCAGCGAGCGCTGGCAGGTGCGCCAGCGGGCCGGCAGCGGGGCACTGATGATCGGGCTCGGGACGTTCGTCGCGGTCAGCTGACGGGGGCGAGGTCCAGGGTGTGTCTCCCAAGTCTCGGCCGTAGCGAGCGGCGTCCAGGTGGATGCATCGCAAGGCCGAGGAGGGAGTCATAGCGGGGTTCTATGACGACTGACGAGAACGCCGCGAGGCGCCGCCTGGACGTCGCGCAGTAGGCCATGGACTTGGGAGACACACCCTAGGCCGGCGGCGACGGCGGCCTCGCGGTAGGCCGCCGCCAGGCTGTCCGGCGTCTCGTGCGCGTTCAGGCCGCTCGGGTTCGGCAGCACCCACAGTTGTGCGCCGCCGAGCCCGTCGGGCTGCCGGCCGGCCACCGCCCGCGGCCGTGCGAACGCCGTCCGGTACGCGGTGATGCCGAGCACCGCCACCACCGCCGGCCCCAGCCGGGCCACCTTGTCCGCCAGCGCGACGGCGCCCGCGCGCAGCTCCGCGGCGCTCAGCTCGTCGGCCCGCGCCGTCGCCCGGGCAACCAGGTTGGTGATGCCGACGCCGCGGCCGGTCAGGTCGTCCGGGCCGTCGGTGATGCCGGCCCGCCGCAGCGCCGGGTAGAACCGGTTGCCGGGCCGGCCGAAGTGCGTCTGCACGGCCACCGTCATGAGGCCCGGGTTGATGCCGACGAACAGCAGCCGCAGGTCCGGCCCGACCAGGTCCGGCAGCGTGTGGTCGCGAAACGCCTCCAGCTCGGCCCGTGTGAACCCCATCGGGGCAGACTAGGCGGTCATCCGGCCGACGAACTCGAGGACGACGGAGTGCGCGGGATCGATGAGGTGGCCGCCCGGGACGATGGCGGCCGCGGCGTTCGGCAGGCCGGCGGCGAGCCACTGGACCGCGCGGTGCAGCGGGGCGGGCGAGCCGGACGCCGACACCAGCAGCGCCGGCACGTCGATGCCGGTCAGGTCGTCCTCGGTGAGCGCGAGCGGCTCGGCGCTGAGGTCGAGTCCCCGGCCCCGGATCTCGGCAAGGACGGCGCGGCCGCCGGCCCGCAGCAGCTCCCGCACGCCGGGGTCCAGCCGCTCCCAGGTGTCGTCGCCGAGTGCGACCCGGACGACGGCTTCGGCGGCGTGCGCCGGGTCGTCGCCGGCGGCGTCGAGGACCTTCGCGCGCAGCCGCGCCGCCCACGCCCGGGTGTCGTCGTCGACGGTGAGCAGCGCCGGCTCGAGCAGCACCAGCCCGCGGACGCGCTGCGGGCGGGTACGGGCGAGTTCCAGGGCGATCAGCCCGCCGGTGCTCCGGCCGATGACGACGGCGGACTCGGCGCCGAGGCGGTCCAGCAGCGCGGCCGCGTCGGCCACCTGTTCGTCGAGGTCGGTGGCGTCGAACGGCGCCGGTGCGCCGCTGCGGCCGTAGCCCCGGCGGTCGTAGACGACGCAGGTGCCGAGCGTGCCGAGCTCGGCGGCGGCCGGCTCCCACAACACGGCCGAACCCGGGCTGCCGTGGATGCCGAGGATGACCGGCCCCTGCCCGTGTGCCTCGTAGTACAGATCGACGCCGTTGGCGATCGCACTCGGCATGCCTCGACCGTACGCCCGCCCACCTGACCCGGCTAGACCGTTGTGACCAGGTACGACGAGGCCCGGGCCACGGGGTGGCCCAGGCCTCGTCAGGCACCGGCGCTGGGTCAGAGCGCCGAGCACTCCCCGGTCGCGAGGCCGCGCCGCTCGTTCGCCGCGCCGAAGTCGCGCACGGGCGCGCTGCTGCCGGAGCAGCTGAGCCGGCCGGCGAACGAGTTGCCCGCCAGGATCGGCCCGTACGCCTCGCCGTATTGGGTGAACCGCTGCTCCGAGGCGTTGCCCGGGACCCGCCCGTTGCCAGCCAGCGTGACCGAGCCGCGGAACGTCGACCCGGCGGCGGTGACGCCGTTCACAGTGCCGGTGACGCGGACCTGGCCGGCCAGCGTCGAGCCGAGCAGCTGGACCTCGGCGGCGCCGTCGGCCAGCAGGCTGCCGCTGACGGTGCTGTCGCGCATCACCAGCGACGCGCCGGAGCGGACGGTCACCGTGCCGGCCACCGTCGCACCGTCGAGGCAGGTCACGCCGTTGGTGACCAGCAGCGAACCGGCCCGCGGCCCGGTGATCGTCTGGGTGCACGCCAGCTCGGCGCCCGGCAGGACCGTCGCGGTGTACGACTCCGCCTCGCCGATGTTCCCGGCCGGGTCGACGGCGCGGTGCTCGACGGTGTGCGTGCCGTAGCCGGGCACGAACGGGCCGTTCGGGTCGCCCGGGCCGTAGTTCTGCTCGAACGCGGCCTTCGACAGCCCGCCGGTGCCCAGGTTGCCGTAGGTCAGCGCCTTGACGACCTGGCCGGAGTGGCGGAACTCGAACGGCGACTCCGGCATCGGCTGCTCCGGGAACCCGAAGTAGTTGAACCAGCCGTCGCCGTTGAGCCGCAGCTCGCCGACGACGTACGGCTCGCCCTCGTAGCCGGCGCGGTCGTCCTGCGGCTGCAGCCACATGTCCCAGCCGTCGAAGTAGATGCCGTGACCGGAGTCCGACGTCATGGTCGTGAGCGGCTCGGACAGCGTGCGCGGCGCCGTCGGCAGCGCGTTGTCGACCGTCCAGGTGGCGGCGTCGGAGGCGCCCGGCGCGGCCGGGTCGGTCACCGTCGCCGTCAGCTCGTGCGTGCCGGCCGGGAGCTCCAGCGCGCCGAGGTCGAGCGTCCGGCCGTCACCGGTCGCGGCCACCGCCGCGCCGTTCAGCGTCCACGCGACGTCCAGGACGCGGCCCGACGGGTGGGTGGTCTCGACGAACACGACCTCGTCGCCGGCGACCGGGCGGATCGTGGGCGTCGAGCCGGTGATTTCCGGCACGACGGAGTCCGCCGCGGCCGTCGTGTCGCCCACCGTCCACGTGCGGGTCTGCACGAACCGCGGGCCGTTGTAGCCGGAGTCGGTCGCGGTGTTGTTCGTCGACGGGTTGCGCACCCAGTCGATGCCGTCCGGGCCGACCGGGTCGCGGACCTCGACGTGCACCGTCGTGCCGGGCGCGAGGCCCAGCTCGCCGAGGTCGAGGGTGCGGGTGCCGGTGGCGATGACCTCGCCCTGCGGGCCGCCGGCCCGCCAGGTGATGTCCAGGTCGTGGAAACGCGGGTGGGTGGTCTGCAGCCAGAGCACGTCGTCGCGGGCGACGGTGCCGGCCGGGGTGTGCAGCAGGCTCATCTGGCCCTTGTCGCGCTGGCCGGTGACCCGGGCCACCATGTGCTCCAGGCCGACCTGGTCGAAGTAGAAGCCGATCCACCGCATCATCGAGTGCGAACTCGGCCGCCACACGTTCGAGCCGTTGTAGGTGCCGCTCTCGTAGCCGTCCTCGTCGGCGGCGCGGATCGGGCCGCCGGACAGGCTCTCCTCACCCAGCCAGCGCCACCACTTGGACTGGTTCGCCGTCAGCTGCTCCGACGTCTGCCGGGTGTGGTGGAACGAGCTCGGCTCGTTCGGCCCGTGCGGCGGGCCAGGCGTGGGCCGGTCGGAGTACGGGTACTCGTCGGCCAGCGTGCCCAGCGAGTGGCCCAGCTCGTGCAGCGAGATCAGCGGCGACTGCGGGCTGCCGCCGGACGCCGTCGCGTCGCGGCCGCCGATGCCGCCGTAGGTGAACGTGTTCGAGATGGCCAGCGTCTGCACGTTCTGCGGCCCGGAGTTCGAGCCACCGGTGGGCCGGAACACGCCCGGTTCCAGTCCCAGCGCGGGCGCGACGTACGAGTTCAGGTACATCGCCCGCTGCTGGTTGCCGCTGCACCGGGTGTCGCCGAGGATGCCCGGCGCCAGCGGGTACGTCGGGTTCGCGTTGCCCGACGGGTGGCCGGGACAGCCGCCCGGGTCCAGCGCCGAGCCGTACGTGATGCCGCGGGCCAGCGGGTTCGTCAGCCCATCGGAGTACCAGAGCCGCATCGGCGTGTTCTTGCGGTCCTTCACCTCGTTGGACGCGTCCTCCTCCGGGTCGCGCCGCACGCCGGAGTCCTGCGACACGATCTGCAGCAGGTAGACGTTGATGTAGTCGCGGTAGCTGCGGAAGGGCTCCACGCCCCACTGGATGGCCTGGTTGCGGTCGACGTCCTGCTCGCACCGGTCCATCTCGTCGGCCTGGTAGCCGTCACAGACGACGATCAGGTTGAGCCGCTCGTTCGGCGAGCCCGTCTCCTGGAGCGGGACGACCCGCGCGCTGCCCACCTCCGGCCACTGCGGCAAGGCCTCGTTGGCCGACGGGACGCCCGCCATGGGCACCGTCAGGAGGCCTGCCGACAGTGCCGCCGGCGCGAGCGCGGCGACGATCTTCTTCATACGGTCTCCGTCTCACCGTGCACGTGCCTCATCGCGGGCCGGAGCGGTCCGGTCCGTGATGAGAATGGTGCTCAGCGACGGTACCGGGCGCACGGTGACATGGCACCCGTCAGATGACGGAAGCTCGCCGCCCCTCCCCCGTCGATCGTCGGAGCCGCCAGGCGCACGAACGACCTTCGCGTCGCCGGCCGGCAGCGGCGCACCTCGTCGAGATCGGCCTCGGCCGGCCGTCATGCGGGTCGCGGCTGGCCGCGGTGCGGATCGTGCCTGGCCGCGGCGCGGGTCGCGACCGGCCGTGGCGCGGGTCGTGGCTGGCCGTGGCACGGTTCGTGGCTGGCGGCGGTGCGGATCGTGCCTGGCCGCGGTGCGGATCGTGGCCGGTCGCGGCGCGGATCGTGCCTGGCGGTCGTGCGGTTCGCGGCCGGTCGCGGCGCGGATCGTGCCTGGCGGTCGTGCGGTTCGCGACTGGCTGCGGTGCGGGTCGTGGCCGGCCGTGGCACGGTTCGCGGCTGGCGGCGGGGTCGGGTGCCCTCCCGGCCGGGAGGGCACCCACCCTACGGGCGGGCCGTGTGAACCGGGCGTGAACCGCCGGCTCTCCCGCGCTGGCCTCGACCACATCGGCGCCGTCCGCCGGCGCGGCCGTCCGCCGGCGCGGCCGTCCGCCGGCGCGGCCTCCCGCCGGCGCGGCCTCCCGCCGGCGCGGCCTGCGCCTGACGGCCACCAAGCCGCTCGGCGACCCGTCGAACCCGGACCACGTCGAGACCTGGGACTCCCGGTCGTCATCGTCGACCGGGACTGACCCGTCCTGCGGTATGAGGGGCGGTTTGCTGGCGCCATAGCCCCAGCAAACCGCCCCTCATCGCGCCGAGACGCGCGCACGAGGCATCACTGCTTCGCGCGAGCGCCGCCTCCCGCGCTGGCCTCGACCACGCCGGCACTGCTTCCCGCCGGCAACGCTTCCCGACATAGGCCGCCGCCACCGCCTCCCGGTGGAACAGCAGTCAGCCGTGGTGGTGGTGCTCTCCGCCGCCGTGGTGGCCACAGTGGTTCGACGGCGTCACCGGCACGTCGAGCGTCGGGTTGCGGTCGAAGAAGCCGACCGGGCGCAGCGTGAACCCGCTGTAGTCCACCGGCATGACCGGCCAGTCCTCCGGGCGCGGGAAGTGCGCCGCGCCGAAGGTGTGCCAGAGCACGATGTCCTGGTCCTCGATCGCGCGGTCGGCCGCGACGTAGCGGGGCAGGCCGGCGCCGCCGGGGTGCTGGTTGATGAGGTCGCCGGCGGGATAGCGCTCGGCCGGGTCGTAGCGGGTGACCCACAGCGAGCGGGTCGCGAACCCGGCCCGGTTCGCCGTCGCCGACGCGGGGTCGGCGAGCAGCATCGGCTTGCCCTCGGGGCGCAGCTCGTAGGCGACCGGCCGGCCGAGCCGGTTGGTGGAGTCGGAGCTGGAGATCTGCCACGTCCGCCCGGCCAGCGGGTCGGCCGTCCGTGCGCCCTGGGCCTCGGTGCGCAGCCGGGTCGACCGCCGGGTGAAGGCGTTGCCGTTCGGGTTGGCCGGGCCGATCGGCAGCGGCTGCACCTCCAGCTCGTCGACGGCGTTGTCGAGGCCGTCGACCATCATGTCGAGGCGGGCGCAGTAGAGGTGCTGGTGGTACGGCGCGCCCAGGCCGGGCGCCACCTCGGCGGCGTACGCGCTGTCGGTCTTGTACGACGACGTGGCCACGACGCCCGTGGCCTTGACCTCCAGCTGGATGGTGCCGTCGAGGTACAGGTACCAGTAGAAGCCGTAGTCGTAGTTGCCGACGGTGACGAAGAACGAGATGACCAGCCGCCGCTGCCGCCGTGTCTCGGACGACTCGGTGAAGATGTCGGTGTGCTTCCACAGCACGCCGTAGTCCTCTTCGTGCAGGCAGACGGCGTTGCGGACCTCGCGCGGCGCGCCGTCGCCGTCGGCCAGGACGGCGTCGAAGTAGTGGATCTCGCCGAGACAGTCGCAGCCCAGCTCCAGCGAGTTGACCTGCTGGCCGAGCAGGTACTCGCCGGCGTCGAAGTAGCTGATCCAGAACCGCACCGGGCTGGGGTCGGCGTACGGGACGACCATCTCGGCCACCGACGCCCGGTAGACGATCGGCCGCACGCGATCGCCGTCGCGCCAGCCGAGCTGGTGCAGGACCAGGCCCTCGCGCGGGTCGAAGCCGACCCGGAAGGTCCAGTTCTCCCAGGTGACGACGTCGTCCTCGACGGTGAAGCTCGGCCCCTCCGGCTGGGTGATCTCGATCGGCTTCAGGGTCGTCCGCGGCGGCCCGGTGTAGGCGGGGTCGTCGTGGTTGGCCTCTTCCTCCGGGATCGGGAGGACGGCGTCGTCGATCAGCTCGATGACCCGCTTCTCGATGAGGTCGACGTAGGCCACGACGCCGTCGATGGGGTGCGCCCAGGCGTGGTCCTCGGGCCGGTGCTGCAGGAACGACAGCACGTGCAGCACCCGGCGGCCGCGCTCGCTGGGGATGCCGAAGTTGCCGGCCGCGAGCGGGCACGGGCGCACGAGGTCGAGGTCGGTGATGCCGCGGCGCTCCATGGCCGCGCGCCAGCCGGCGTCGGCCTTGACGATCTCGTCGACGGTCAGCACTTCCTCGAGCAGGATCGGTGGCTGGCCGTCGGTGACCGGGTCGACCGTCTCGACGGAGTCGACGGCGCCGCGGGAGAGCGACGCGATGACGGTGCGCGCGGCGCCGGTCGCGAGGTCGAGCAGGACGGCCCGGACCCGGCGGTCGACCGGGTCGCCGTCGCGGTGGCCGAGCACCGTCAGCTTGTCCGGTTCTTCGAGGCCGAGCAGCGCGAACTTCGTCGACGGAGTGACCAGGCCGTTGTCGTCGAGGAGAGCGCGGGCCGCGCGGATCTCGTCCGCGGACAGGCGCTGGAGCGGGTGCGTGCGCACGGGCGTGACCGTCACAACGCCATAGACTCGCCGCCCGGCACCGATGTCGTCAAGACATTGCGTCGCAAAGCGACTATGTAAGGCGTCTCGGGCGTCCGGCGCATTACCGCTGAAATTGCCTCTTGTCTCAGCGGACAAAGGCCGTCAAACTACCGGGCGTGAATCGGAACGCGGCATCGCGAGCACCGCAGTCGGTTCGAAACGCGCGTCTCGAGGGTGGGAGCGCGCGGGTCCCTGTCCCGTATGGCCCCGGCCGTCCGTTGTCATCCCGGTCCTCGCATCCGGGGTGGAGGTGCAGGCGGAGTGCTGCTGGCCAATGACTTCTTCCACATCGTTCACGATGTCGGCAGCGGCAAGCTCCGGCTGAACGCACGAGCCGCAGGGCTCGGGCTGGCCGGTGCGCTGCTCGGTGAGCTGATCCTCAACAACAACCTGCACGTCGCGTCTGGAACCCTGTCATTGACGGGCGCACAGCCGCCGGCCGACGACCTGGGCTACCGGATCGTCCGCCAGCTGACGGCCGACCAGCAGACCCGGTCGCTGCGCACCTGGCTGGCGTTCCTCTCCCAGAGCGCGCTCGAGCGGGTCGCGGTCCGGCTGACGCGCGAGGGCGAGATCGAACCGGTCAAGTCCCGCAAGCTGTTCGGCAGCGCGGTTCGGTACCTGCCGGTCGACCCGAAGGTCGCCGCCTGGCCCTCCGACCGGCTGTACGGACTGGTCAACCGCGGCGACCCGCTGGACTTCCACGACGCCATGCTGGCCGGCCTGGTCGCGGTGACCGGTTTCACCAAGGGGGTGTGGTGGGACGGCGACGCCGTCACGTTGCGCCACATCGCCGCCGCGGTCGGATCGATGCCGATGTCGATGCGCGAGGTCCTGGCGCATACCGAAGCAGCTGTGGGTGACGCCACCCTCAGTCCCCGATAGCGCGACCTCCGGCGACCTCGACCCCCACCACGGAGATCCCGCAGATCCCATCAAGGAGAGTCCCCCGTGTCCCATTCGAGCCGCCTGGGCGCCGACCGCGTGTCGCGGACGCTCGCCAGCAACAGGCTCGGCGTCCCTGCCGTCGTGTTCTTCGTCCTGAGCGCCGCGACGCCGCTCACCGTCGTCGCCGGAGTCGTGACCACCGGCTTCGCCGTGACCGGCATCATCGGCCTGCCCATCGCGTTCGTCGCGATCGCGCTGCTGCTGGCCCTGTTCAGCGTCGGCTACGTCGCGATGTCGCGGCACATCACCAACGCCGGCGCGTTCTACACCTACGTCACGCACGGTCTGGGCCGGCCCGCCGGTGTCGCGGCCGCCTACATGGCGCTGCTCGCGTACAACCTGCTGCAGGTCGGTCTCTACGGCATCATCGGCATCGCGGCCGGCCCGAAGCTGGATGAGTGGTTCGGCATCACCGTCGACTGGTGGGTGATCGCGTTGGTCGCGTGGGCCATCGTCGGCATCCTCGGCGTGCTGCGCATCGACGTCAACGGCACGATCCTCGCGGTGCTGCTGCTGGCCGAGATGGCGATCATCCTCATCTACGCGCTGGCCAGCCTCGGAAACCCGGCCGGCGACGACGTCTCGTTCGAGGCACTGCAGGTCGGGAACCTGTTCGAGTCCGGTGTCGGCGCGATCCTGGTGCTCGCGGTGCTCGGCTTCGTCGGCTTCGAGGCGTCGGTCGTGTACTCGGAGGAGTCCCGCAACCCGAAGCGCACCATCGCGCTGGCCACGTACATCTCCATCGCGGTCGTCGCCGGGGTGTACGTGCTGGCGTCGTGGGCGATGACGGTCGCGGCCGGCCCGGACAACATCGTCGGGATGGCCCAGGAACTGCAGAACGGGGTGATCTTCGTCCAGGCCGACGAGTTCCTCGGCGGCACCTGGGTGGACATCGGCGAGATCCTGTTCGTGACATCGGTGTTCGCCGCGATGATCTCGTTCCACAACACCGTCGCCCGGTACGTCTTCGCGCTCGGCCGCGAAAGGGTGCTGCCCAGCGCGCTCGGCCGCACGTCGCCGTCGTCGGGCGCCCCGGTGGCCGCGTCGATCGTGCAGAGCGTCATCGCTCTCGTGGTCATCCTGATCTACGCGTTCTTCGACCTCGACCCGCTGGTGCAGCTGTTCTTCAACCTCGGCACGACCGGCGGGTTCGGCGTGCTGGCGCTGGTGACGCTCACCTCGGTGGCCGTGATCGTGTTCTTCGCCCGGCACCCGTCCGGTGAGAACGTGTGGCGCCGGGCCATCGGCCCGGTGCTGGCGATGATCCTGCTGGTGATCGTCGTGATCCTGGCCATCTCCAACTACGACATCCTCATCGGCGTCGCGTCCGACGCGCCGGAGCGGTGGATCCTGCCCGGCCTGTTCGTCATCGCCGCGCTGGCCGGCCTGCTGTGGGCGCAGTTCCTCAAGTCGGCCCGCCCGGACGTGTACGAGGCGATCGGCCAGGGCGCCAACGCGGCCACCGGCATCTCCGTCCTGGACCTCTCGGGCCAGGAGGAGGACGAGCAGGACCAGCCGTCGCTGCGCTGACCTCGCCGCACCCCGTGCCCCGTCGCGCCACCCGGCGCGGCGGGGCACGTGGACGTCAGAGCCCGTCGTGGTCGTGCCAGTGGCGTTGCCACCGCCAGTCGATCGGGTCGGCGGCGCGCTGGTACCGGATGTCGGTCGAGAGCCGGTAGTCGTCGTCGACGTTGTCCAGCGCGGCGTGCACCGTGTAGGCGGAGTGGACGACCATGTCGCCGGCCCGGTAGTCCGCGAGCAGCCAGCGCGCGTCGTGGTCGTCGGCCAGGCCGGGCAGGTCGGCCGTGATGGACGCCGCCGGGTGCCGCAGCGTGCCGGCCCGCTCCCGCGCCAGCACCCGGTGGTGACTGCCCTCCAGGTAGATCAGGCCGCCGCGCCGGACCGGGCAGTCGCCCAGCGGGATCCACGACGACAGCACCCGGTCGGTGCCCTCACGCAGGTAGACGAGGTCATAGTGGGCCTGGGTGGCGGTGCCGACACCGGACTCCCCCGGCCGCACGTGCCGGATCAGCTTGCGCCGGTGCAGGAACGTCTCGCCGCCGAGGAACCACGCGTACCAGTCGCGGACGGCCGGCTGGGCGCAGAACGCGGCGTACTCCGGACCCGGGACGACCTCGCGGAACAGCAGCCGGCGGTACTCGGCGCGGTCCTCGGCGCGGCCCCACACGCCCGACGGCGCCAGCGTGCGGTGGTAGTACCCGCGGAAGCCCAGCACGACCTCGGGGTCCAGCGCGCCGCGCAGGAACAGGTACCCGTCGCGCCGCAACCGCTCCCACAGCGCGTCACGGTCGCGCCGCTCGGCGTCGGGCACCGGCCGGAGCTCGCCCAGGCGACGCTCGGACTCGTCGAGCACGTGGCCGTTCGAGGTCAGCATGCGCCCACACTCCCGCCGCCCGCCGCTGACCGCCACGGACCACGCCGCCGACCCGCTTCGGCGACCAGGAGCGCCGCGAGCCGCTGCCCTGAACCGGCGCGGGTGTTTCGGCGGGCGCCGTCCGGGTACTCGACCACTCGGCGGGATCGAGAAGGGGGACTCCCATGGCACACCGTGAAGGCTCGGAGTCGCCGGGCGACCCGACGACCACACCTGGACAGGGCTCGGAGTCGCCGGGCGTCCCGGTGCCTCCGCCCGAACGCGGTTCGGAGTCGCCGGGCAACCCGGTGACCGCACCCGGGTACGGCTCGGAGTCGCCGGGCGTCCCGCCCGAGGACGACGAGGACGACGACGAGGACTAGATGTCACCCGCCACGTGGGATGACGACGTGGACGTCATGGTGGTGACGACGAAGCCCGAGTCGCCAACGCCGCAGCCGGCCCCCTCGCCGGCGACGCCACCGTGCCGAGGCGATCGTGATCCGGCCTGTACACGTGACGTGAGCCCAGGACGTTGACGCCCGGGATATCGCCTGACGCCCCGGAAACCGGCGCTCGAGACCGCGAAACCGGCCCTATCCGCCGGATTCCGGGGCGTGCGCCGCTCTCCCGGGCCTCAGCAAACGGCCGGTGGGCCCGCAGCGCGGCGCCCCTGTCACCGCCGATGACAAGCGTCTGGAACCGACCCGGCCCACGCCCGGCATGCCCGCATCGGCGCGCTCGGCGACGCCCACACCGTCCTGTCCGGCGGCGGCCAACAGCCTAGAGCGCGGCCTCCCGCGCGGCGAGGATCCGCGGCAGCTGCCGCTCGATCCAGCCGACCAGCCCGGCGACGTGCGCCGCGACCTGCTCACCGGTGTCCGTCAGCCGGTAGCTGACCTGCGGCGGCGCCGCCGGGACGACCGTCCGCTCGACGAAGCCGTCGGCGGCCAGAGCGCGCAGCGTCTGGGCCAGCATCTTCTGGCTCACCCCGCCGATGCGCCGGTGGAGTGCGCCGAAACGCAGCTCCCGCTCGGCCAGCGCGGCCAGCACGAGCACGCCCCACCGGCTGGTGACGTGCTCGAGCACGCCCCGCGACGGGCAGTTCGGGTCGAACACGTCACCGGCGCGGGCCGGCCACCCACTGCTGACCTCGATGCTCACGTCGGCCTCCGTTGGTTACCTCAAGGTACGTACTTTCATCAAGTGAGTCTCCAGGTTAACGTCACTTTCGACAGTGACCAAGAGATCGGAGACAGACATGATCGTGGTGACCGGGGCGACCGGCCGGTTCGGGCCGGTGGTGGTCGAGGACCTGATCGCGAAGGTGCCGGCCGACGAGATAGCCGTCGTGGCGCGCGACCCCGGGAAGGCGCACCGGTTCGCCGAGCGCGGCGTCGACGTGCGGCAGGCCGACTACGACGACCCGGCGAGCCTGGAGCACGCGTTCGAGGGCGCCGACCGGCTGCTGTTCGTCTCCGCCTCCGACACGACGCCGGGTGTGCGGGCCCGCCAGCACGCCAACGTCGTCGCGGCGGCGGCCACCGCGAAGGCCGGGCACGTCGTCTACACCAGCGCGATCACCGCCGAGGACGGGCAGAGCTTCCTGGCCGACCACACGACGACCGAGCGGGCCATCCGCGACGCCGGCCTCGCGCACACGTTCCTGCGCAACACCTTCTACACCGAGGAGCTGGTGCGGCCGGACGTGGCGACGGCCGCCGAGGTGACCGCGCCGGCCATCGGGCACCCGCTGGTCACCGCGACGATCGCGGACCTGGCCCTGGCGGCGAGCGCGGTGCTCACCGGCGACGGTCACGAGGGCGCCGTGTACGAGCTGCGCGGGCCCGGCTGGACGTACCCGCAGCTGGCCGAGGCGCTCGGGCTGCCGTACAGGGAGGTCTCCGACGACGAGTCCGGCATGGCCTTCGTCCTGCCGCTGCTGCGGCTCCCCCAGTTCGGCACGCCGACGCCGGACCTGGACCGGCTGCTCGGCCGTCCCGCGACGACGGTGCAGGAGTTCGTCCGCACGCTGGCATGATGCGGCGATGGCGAGCCCGGCCGTCGTCGGCGAAGATGGGGGGATGACCGACGGCGACGGCCGCCGCGGCAGCGCCGCGCCGATCCTCGAGCTGCGCGGCGTCACCAAGCGCTACGGACGGCTGCGCGCGCTCGACGCCGTCACGCTGAGCGTGCGCGGCGGCGAGATCGTCGCCGTCGTCGGCGAGAACGGCGCCGGCAAGTCCACGCTGGTCCGCTGCATCGCCGGCGACACCGACGTCGACGAGGGCCAGGTGGTGGTGGCCGCCGACGGCGCGAAGGCGCCGGTCGCCGTCGTCTGGCAGGATCTCGGGCTCTGCGACGACCTCGACGTCGTCGCGAACGTCTTCCTCGGCCGCGAGCACTCCCGGCTGCTGCTGGCCGAGAGCCGCATGGCCGCCGACGCCCGGCAGGCGCTGGAGCGGTTCGGCTCGCAGCTCACCGACGTGCGGGCCCGGGTCGACACCCTGTCGCGCGGGCAGCGGCAGGAGGTCGCGCTGGCCCGGGCGCTGTCCACCGGCGCCGACCTGCTGGTGCTGGACGAGCCGACCGCCTCGCTGAGCGTGCTGCGGCGGGCCGAGATCATGCGCGTGCTGAGCGACCTGCGCGACGACGGCCGGGCCATCGTGCTGGTCAGCCACGACCTCGACGAGGTGTTCGCGCTGGCCGACCGCATCGTCGTGCTGCGCCACGGCCGCATCGTCGCCGGGGTGTCGCCGGCCGAGGTGCACTCCGACGACGTCGCGGCGCTGATGTCGGGCATCGAGACCGAGTCGGCGGCGCGGCGGCAGCTGAACCGCCTCAAGAGCCTGGTCGAGCAGCTCTCCGCCGCCGACCCCGCCGCGTCGCTGCCGCTCGTCGTCTCGGCCACGGCGGCCGCGCTCGACCAGGACATGCTCTGCGTGCACCTGCTCGACCACGCGCCGCGCGGGCCGCTGCTGCGCCGCACCGCCGCCATCGGGCTGCCGCCGGCGCTGGCCGACGACGCCGCGCTGGTCCCGGTCGGCACGGCCGGCGGGCTGGTCGGCGCGGCCGCGGCGCTCGGGCAGCTGGTGGTCGTCGACGACACCAGCGACGACGCCACGTGGACGGGGTACCTGGAACGGGCCGCCGCGGCCGGCGTGCGCAGCGCGTGGTCCGCGCCGATCGTCGGCTCGTCCGGCGTCCTCGGCACCATCACCGGCTTCAGCACGTCCGCCGGCCGCCTCGACGCCGACCGCCGCGAGCTGGTCTCGCTCTACGCCGGCCACGCCGCCAGCGCCATCGAGCGCGAGCGGCTGATCGAGGAGGTGAGCCGGCGCAACGAGATCCTCGAGTCGCTGCGGGCCATGCTCGAGACGCTGGCCGGCCCCGACCGCGTCGACGGCGGCCTGTCCGCCGCGCTGCTCGCGCTCTGCCGCGGCCTCGGCGCCCGCGCGGCCGGCATGCTGCTCACCGACGTCGCCGAGCTGACCGGCGGCGAGGCGCGCTGGGTGCACATCGATCTGGATGACTCCGCCGGCTCGGACCTGAAGGCGCTGGCCGAGGCCGCGCCCACCGGCACCGACCGGCCGCGGCGCATCGGCGACGGGCTGGCGCTCGCGGGGCTGCCGATCCCCGGCGGCACCGGGCTGCTGCTGGCCCGCTGGGACGATCCCGCCGAGCCCGGCCGCGACGCCGTCGAGCTGCTCGACGACGCCCGCCGCTCGCTCGCGCTGGCGCTGGAGCGGGAGATGCTGGAACGGGCCCGCCGCGAGGCGGCCGCCGCCCGCCGGTCGCAGCAGCTGCAGCGCGAGGTGCTGCAGCACCTCAGCCACGAGCTGCGCACGCCGCTGACCGCGATCCACGGCTACGCCTCCACGCTGCAGCAGCCCGACCTCGTCTGGGACCCCGAGTCGATCGACCGCTTCCTCGCCGCCATCACCACCGAGTCCGCGCGCATGGAACGCCTGGTCGGCGACCTCCTCGACTCCTCCGCCATCGAGTCCGGGCTGCTCCGGCTGCGTCCGGACTGGACGGACGTGCGGCTGGTGCTCGAGGCGGCGCGCAGCTGCGTGCCGCACCCCGGCCGGGTCAAGATCGGTGTCGCCGCGGGCCTCCCACCCATCTGGGCCGACCACGACCGCCTCGAGCAGGTGTTCGTCAACCTGCTGGAGAACGCGGTCCGCCACGGCGGGCCGGACGGCGCCGTCCGGGTCGCCGCCGCGGCCGTCGACGGCGGCGCGTCGGTCGAGGTGCTGGTCAGCGACGACGGCCCGGGCATCCCGGCGGACGTCGCGGAGCGCATCTTCGAGCCGCGGGTGCGCGGCGAGGGCAGCACCGGCGCCGGGCTGGGCCTGGCCATCGTCCGCGGCATCGCCGAGGCGCACGGCGGCCGGGTCGAGCTGACCACCGGGCCCGAGTCCGGCTTCCGCGTCACGCTGCCGGTCGAGCCCGCCGAGGGCGAGGAGAGCGATGGCTGAGGAGCCCGGCGTCCTCATCGTCGAGGACGACCGCATCATCGTCGACGTCCTGCGGTCCAACCTCACCGCCCGCGGCTACCGGGTGGTGGTGTCGACGGACGGCTCCGACGTGCTGCGGCTGCTCGAGCAGGCCGCGCCCGACGTCGTCCTGCTCGACCTCATGCTGCCCGGCCGCGACGGCTTCGACCTGTGCTGGGCGGTGCGCGACCGCTCCGACGTCGGCATCATCGTGCTGTCGGCACGGCGCGGCGAGACCGACAAGGTGCGGGCGCTGAACCTCGGCGCCGACGACTACCTCACCAAGCCGTTCGGCATCGAGGAGCTGCTGGCCCGCATCAACGCCATGCTGCGCCGGGCCCGTCCGGCCGAGCCGCGGCTGGTGGCGCCGCAGGTCCGCGTCGGCGACGTCCGCATCGACTTCGACGCCCAGCTGGTCACGAAGGGCGGCAAGCGGGTGCACCTCACCCGCACCGAGTACGCGCTGCTGCGCGAGCTGGCGATGCACCCCGGCCGGCTGCTGACCCACGCCGAGCTGCTGCGCCGGGTCTGGGGCCCGGGCTACGAGACGCAGACCGAGTACACCCGCGTGTACGTCGGGCGGCTGCGAGCCAAGCTGGAGGGGCCCGACGGCGCCGAGCTGATCGTCACCGAGCCGCGGGCCGGCTACCGGTTCACGACGGACCTCTGATGGCCCGCCGCCACCTGCTCGCCGCCGCCCTGCCCGCGGTGTTCGTCCTGGCGCTGGGCGCCTGCGGTGCGGCCGGCACGTCCGGGTCCGGGTCCGGCGACGGCGAGCTGCAGATCGCGCTGCTGCTGCCGGAGAACAAGACCGCCCGGTACGAGTCGCACGACCGCCCGGCGTTCGTCGAGCGCGTGCACGAGATCTGCGCCGAGTGCGAGACGCTGGTCAGCAACGCCGACCAGGACGCCGCGCACCAGCAGGCGCAGGCCGAGGCGGCGCTCACCAACGGCGCCGACGTGCTGGTCCTCGACCCCGTCGACTCCCGGTCGGCGTCGGTCATCGTCCGGCAGGCGCACGCGGCGGGCGTCCCGGTGGTCAGCTACGACCGGCTGGTGCTCGACGCACCGGTCGACTTCCACGTCACGTTCGACAACGAGCAGGTCGGCCAGTTGCAGGCCGAGGTGCTGCTGGCCGCCGTCGGCGCGACCGACGGCGAGCTGGTGGTGCTGAACGGCTCGCCCACCGACGACAACTCGGCGCTGTTCCGGCGCGGCGCGCACAGCGTCCTCGACGGCGCCGGGGTCGCCGTCGGCGCCGAGGTCGACGTGCCCGACTGGTCGCCCGACCAGGCGCAGGAGGCGATGGAGCGGGCCCTGACGACGCTCGGCCGCGACCGCGTCGCCGGTGTGTACGCGGCCAACGACGGCATGGCCGGCGGCGCCATCGCCGCGATGAAGGCGGCCGGGCTGGACCCGCTGCCGCCGGTCACCGGGCAGGACGCCGAACTGGCGGCCGTGCGCCGCATTCTCACCGGCGAGCAGTACATGACGGTCTACAAGGCCGTGCGCACGCAGGCCCAGGCCGCCGCCGACGTCGCCGTCGGCCTGGCGCGGACCGGCGAGCCGCCGGACGGGCTGCGCACCGACTGGGTCGACAACGGGCACGGGCGGGTCCCGGCGCTCATGCTGACGCCGGTCGCCGTCACCCGCGACACCATCGCCGCGACCGTGGTCGCCGACGGGTTCTGGACGGTCGACGAGATCTGCGAAGGCCTCGCGGCCGAGTGCGCCGCCGCCGGGCTGGCCCAGGACGGCGCGCCGTGAGCGGCTCGGTGTCGCCGGCCCGCCTCGGCCGCTGGGCGCCGCCGGCCGCGTTGGCCGTCATCTGGCTGGTGATGAGCCTGAGCAATCCGCGGTTCCTGTCCGCGGTGAACCTCACCAACCTCATGCTGCAGATCGTCGCCGTCGGCGCCGTGGCGGTGGCCGTCGTCCTGGTGCTGCTGATCGGCGAGATCGACCTCTCCGTCGGCGCGGTGTCCGGGTTCGGCGCGGCCGTCACCGCCGTGCTCAGCGTCAAGCAGGACTGGCCGGCCGTGCTCGCGATCCTCGCGGGACTGGCGACCGGCGCGCTGGTGGGGCTGGCGCACGCCGCCATGGTGACGCGGGTCGGCGTGCCGTCGTTCGTGGTGACGCTGGCCGGGCTGCTGACGTGGCAGGGCGCGCTGCTGCTGGTGCTCGGCGACACCGGGACGGTGAACATCGACGACCCCCAGCTGGTGGCCATCGCGGGGACGTTCCTGGCGCCGGCCGCCGGGTGGGCGCTGGCCGCGGCGGTGACGGCGGGCGCCGTCGTGGCGATCGTCGGGTCGCTGCGCCGCGAACGCGACCGGCCGGCGCGGCGGGTCTGGCCGTGGGTGGTGGCGGGCATCGGCGCACCGGTGGCGGCCGCCGTCTTCAACGCCGACCGCGGCGTGCCGCTGGCGGTCGTGGTGTTCCTCCTGCTGCTGGCCGGCGGCGACCTCATGGTCCGGCGCACGAAGCTCGGCCGGCACGCGGTGGCGACGGGGAGCAACGCGTCGGGGGCGCGGCGGGCGGGCATCGGCGTCGACCGCATCCGGCTGGTGGTGTTCATGCTGGCGTCCGTGCTGGCGGTCACCGGCGGCATCCTCGCGGCGTCGCGGCTGCTCGCCGTCAACCAGTCGTCGGGCAGCACCGACCTCATGCTGACGGCGGTGGCGGCCGCGGCCATCGGCGGCACCAGCCTGTTCGGCGGCCGCGGGACGGTGTGGTCGGCGCTGCTGGGCGCGCTCGTCGTCGGGTCGCTCGCCAACGGGCTGGACCTTATGGGCGCGTCGTCGCCGATCCGGCTGATCGCGACCGGCCTCGTCCTCGCCGTCGCCGTCGGGCTGGACACCCTGGCGCACCGTGCCGAGGTGACCCCGTTCCGCGAGCATTCGCGGCCCGGCCGCTAGGTCGGCTGGTTCGCCCGTGTGGCCGTTCGCCGTCGTGCTCCGGTTCGCCGCCGTTCGCCAGTTGGCCGTCCCCCTGGCGCCCATTCTCTTGGCCGCGGCACCGCGGCCCAAGAACGGGCACCCGCACCGTCCGCCGACGCCGCCCGCCGTGAGGCGCGTCGGGTGGGCTGCGGCGTTGGCGAGATGCCGTCGGAGTCACACAGCAAGGTGGCTGGGGGCGGCTTGCGCGGGGGTGTAGCGTTCACGCTGTGACGTCAACGGGCTTCCGTAACCCCCGACGGAGGTGAGCCGACGTGCCTGACGTGTCCGGTCCCGGGTCGCTGTCCGCCCTGCGGCTGGCCAACCGGCGGCGGTTGCTGGGTGCGCTGCCGGCCGCGCAGGCGGTCAGCCAGGCCGAGCTGGCGCGGCTGACCGGACTCGCCCCGGCCACCATCTCCGGGCTGGTCCGCGCCCTGGTCGACGAGGGCGAGCTGGTCGTGCGACAGGGCGTGGCGAACGGCCGGCGCAGCCGCCTGGTCGAGCGGGCGCCGGTGCGGCTGCGCTACGGCATCGGCGTCGACCTCGGCCGCACGCACGTCAAGGTGGTCGCCGGCGCCGCCCCGGGCGACGTGCTGGCCGAGTCGGCCGTCGTGCTCGACGGCGGGCTGCGCCCCGACACCGTGCTCGAGGTGATCGGCGCGCTCGCGGCGTCGGCGCGCCAGCAGGCCGGGCTCACCAGCGCCCAGATCGCCGGCGTCGCCGTCGGGGTCCCCGCGCCCATCGACACCGCGACCGGCGTCGTCACCGAAACCGCGATCCTGCCCGCGCTGGTCGGGTTCCCGCTGCGCGACGAGGTGGCGCGGCTGCTCGGCCGGCCGGTCGTCGTCGAGAACGACGCGAACCTCGGCGCGCTCGCGCTGGCCCGCCGGGCGGGGGCCGGCCGGTCGGTGGTGTTCGTCAAGGTCGGCTCCGGCATCGGCGCCGGTGTGGCCGTCGGCGGCGAGCTGCTGCGCGGCGACTCCGGCGCGGCCGGCGAGATCGGCCACCTCGCGCTCGATCCGGGACTGTCGGTGGTGTGCCGCTGCGGGCGGCGCGGCTGCCTCGAGACCGTCGGGTCGGCGGAGTCGGTGCGGACGGCGCTGAGCTCGGCGCTGCAGCGCGACCTCGGACTCGACGAGGTGCTCGGCCTCATCAACGACGGCCACCCGGTGGCGGTGCACGTGCTCGAGGACGCCGGCGAGCTGCTCGGACGCGGCCTCGGCTGGCTCGCAATGATCCTCAACCCCGCCGACATCGCGCTCGGCGGGCCCCTCCTCGCCGCCGGCGACGCCTGGCTCGGCCCCGTCCGTCAGGGCTTCCGCCGGGCGGTGCTGCCCGGCGTGGCGGAGCGGACCCGCGTCGCGATCTCGCCGCTCGGCGAGGGCACGGAGGCGGTGGGTGCGCTGGTCGCATCCCTCTCCGCCGGCGATTGACGCCGTATTGCTGTCGAAATACGAACACATAAACAAGATGTAAACGCGTAATGTATTTGAGCCTTGACGGCAACGGGGCACCGTTCCACACTCGACCTCACCCGGCCGAGCTGTCGGCGGGGGCTGAACCCAAAGGAGGGTTTCACCGTGCACCAGCCCAACCGACGGGCTGCCGTCTTCGCAGTCCTCGCCCTGGCCGCCGGCGCGCTGGCCGCCTGTGGCGCCAACGAAGACAACGGCGGCGGCGACGGGACCGCGAGCGGCGACAGCACCGGTAGCGGCAGCGCCGCCACCATCGCCCTGCTCCTGCCGGAGTCGGCGACCGCTCGCTACGAGGCGTTCGACCGCCCGCTGTTCGAGGCCAAGGTCGCGGACCTGTGCCCCGACTGCACGATCAACTACTTCAACGCCGACCAGGACGAGACCAAGCAGGCCGAGCAGGTCGACACCGCCATCTCGCAGGGCGTCGACGTCATGGTGCTGGACCCGGTGAACGGCCAGGCAGCGGCGGCGCTGGTGGCCGACGCGCAGGCGGCCGAGATCCCCGTCATCGCCTACGACCGCTTCATCGAGGGCGCCGACTACTACACCTCGTTCGACAACGAGAAGGTCGGCGAGCTGCAGGGCCAGGCGCTGGTCGACGCCGTCGGCGGCGCGGGCGACGTCCTCATGCTGAACGGCTCGCCCGACGACCCGAACGCGGCCATGTTCAAGTCCGGCGCGCACAGCGTCATCGACGGCAGCGAGCTCACCGTCGTCGGCGAGTACGACAACCCGGACTGGAGCCCGGACAACGCGCAGGCGTGGACGACGGACCAGCTCGACACCATCGATCCCACGACGCTGGCCGGGGTCTACGCCGCCAACGACGGCCAGGCCGGCGGCGTCATCGCGGCGCTCACCGGCGCCGGACTGCCGGCCGACCAGCTGCCGCCGGTCACCGGTCAGGACGCCGAACTGGCCGCCATCCAGCGCATCGTCGCTGGTGAGCAGTACATGACGATCTACAAGCCGATCAAGGGCGAGGCCGAGGGCGCCGCCGAGATGGCCATCTCGATCGTCAACGGCGAGGAGGTCGCCGACACCACCGACTTCCAGGGCGTGCCGTCGCTGATCCTCGACCCGATCGTGGTCACGACCGACAACGTCGCCGACACCGTGGTGGCCGACGACTTCTGGACGGTCGACGACATCTGCACCGACGACTATGCGGACGCCTGCGCGGCCGCCGGTCTCAGCTGATCCGTCGAGACGACGAGGGTGGCACCGACCCAGGTCGGTGCCACCCTTGACGATGAGGAGATGGTGCCGATGAGCGTCGCCACACACGAGAGCGGTGCGTCCGCCGCCACGACCGGGCCGGTCCTGGAGCTCACCGGGATCGGCAAGCACTTCGGCGCCGTGCAGGCGCTGGCCGGGGTCGACTTCCAGGTCCGCGCCGGCGAGGTGGTCGCCCTGGTCGGCGACAACGGCGCTGGCAAGTCGACCCTCGTCAAGATCATGTCCGGCGTGTACCAGGCCGACTCCGGCGCGATGCGGGTCGAGGGCCGCCAGGTGCACATCCACAGCCCGAGCGCCGCGCAGTCGCTGGGCATCGCGACGGTCTTCCAGGACCTCGCGCTCTGCGACAACCTCGACGTCGTCGCGAACCTGTTCCTCGGCAGCGAACTGGGGACGAAGGCGTGGATGGACGAGGTCGCCATGGAGAAGGAGTCCTGGCGGCTGCTGCGCGAGCTGGGCGCGAAGATCCCGACCGTGCGCATCCCGGTGGCCAGCCTTTCCGGCGGCCAGCGGCAGACCGTCGCGATCGCCCGCAGCCTGGTGGGCCAGCCGAAGGTCGTCATGCTGGACGAGCCGACCGCCGCGCTGGGCGTCGCGCAGACGGCTGAGGTGCTCAACCTCGTCGAGCGGCTGCGCGAGCAGCGCCTCGGCGTGGTCCTGATCAGCCACAACATGGCCGACGTGCAGGCCGTCGCCGACCGCATCGTGGTGCTGCGGCTGGGCCGCAACGAGGCCGAGTTCCGCGCCGTCGACGTCACGACCGAGCAGCTCGTCGCCGCCATCACCGGCGCGTCGGACAACGTCGTCGCCGAACGCAACGCCCGCCGTGAGGCGCCAGGGGGGCCGGAATGAGCAGGACACAGGCCGACGAGACCGCGGCCCGGTCCGACCTGATCGACGAGCGGCTGGCCCAGGACACCGGGCTGCGCGGCGCCGCCGACGCGTTCCGGCGGCGGATCCGCGACGGCGATCTCGGGCTGCTGCCGGTGGTGATCGGGCTGTTCGTGATCGGCCTGGTCTTCTACCTGCAGGACGTCACGTACCTGTCGTCGAGCAACCTGGTGAACATCACGCTGAACGCGGTGCCCTACGGCATCATCGCGGTCGGCATCGTGCTGGTGCTGCTGCTCGGCGAGATCGACCTGTCGGTCGGCTCGATCAGCGGCCTTGCGGCGTCGATCACGGCGGTGCTGGTGGTCAACCAGGACCAGCCGCTCGTGCTCGGCATCCTGGCCGGCGCCGGCACGGGTGCCGCCATCGGCATCGCGTACGGGCTGATCTTCACCAAGATCGGCGTGCCGAGCTTCGTCATCACGCTGGCCGGGCTGCTCGGCTTCGTCGGCGTGCAGTACGTCGTGCTCGGCGACCAGGGCACCATCAACCTGCCGCGGACGTCGCCGCTGGCGCAGTTCGCCCGCGAGGACTTCCTCAGCCCGGCCGTCTCCTACGTCGTCGTGCTGGCGATCGTGGCGCTGTACGCGCTGGTCAGCATCATCGGGATCCGGCGGCGGACGGCCGCCGGGCTGCCGGCGCAGTCGCTGACGCTGGTGCTGGTGAAGTCGGCGATCCTGCTCGGCGGGCTGGGCTTCCTGACGTACTACCTGAACATCGACCGCGGCTGGGGCTACGCCGTGGTGTTCTTCATCGGGCTGGTCGTGCTGATGGACCTCGTGCTGCGCAAGTCGACGTGGGGCCGGCACCTGTACGCCGTCGGCGGCAACGTCGAGGCGGCTCGCCGGTCCGGCATCAACGTCAACTGGATCTACATCTCGGCGTTCTCGCTGACCGGCACGCTGGCCGCGACCGGCGGCCTGATGTTCCTCGCCCGGCTGACGTCGGTGTCGCAGGCCAGCGGCAGCAACGACGTCAACCTGACGGCCATCGCGGCGGCGGTCATCGGCGGCACCAGCCTGTTCGGCGGGCGCGGGTCGGCCTACTCCGCGCTGCTCGGCGTGCTGGTGCTGACGGCGATCACCAGCGGCCTCAACCGCATCGGCGTCGACTCGTCGGTCCGCTACATCGTCACCGGAGCGGTCCTGCTGCTCGCGGTGTCCATCGACGCGATCGCCCGGCGGGCCCGCGCCAGCAGCGGACGAGGTTGACTCCGGGCCGTCCGGCGGCGCGTGCGCACGCGCCGCCGGGCGGCCGGATGACTACGATCGGGCATGGCTCTGGACCTCTTCCCCGTCATGCCCGTGACGGACTTCGCGGCGGCGACCGACTGGTACGAGCGGCTGTTCGGCGCACCGTTCGCGTTCCGCGCCCACGACACCGAGGTGGTGTGGGAGCTGGCCGAGCACCGCTACGTCGCGGTGCACCAGGCGCCCGAGCACGCCGGCCACACCCACGTCACCGTCTTCGTCGACGATCTCGACGCGCTGGCCGACGGCATCGCGGCGCGCGGCATCGAGCCGGCGGTGCGCGAGACGTACGGCAACGGCGTACGCAAGTTCACCTACCACGACCCCGACGGCAACGAGATCGGCTACGGCGGCGCGCCGCTGTCCGACTAGGTGTACCCGGCCAGGAGGTTGGTGGCAGCCGGCTGATCGGCGGGCGTCCCCCGAGTGCGCTGTGGCGTCGTCGAGTGTTGTAGTGCTCGAGCCAGGGTGCAGTGCGGCGGTGCGTTCGTCATCCGTGGCGAAGATCTGGCGGTAGGTCACTCGGGCTGCCCAGGTAAAGGACACCCTGCTCGACCTCGCCGCCGGCTCTCGTGGGCCGGGTACGACTAGATCGGCGCGAGGGACGGCGCGGCGCAGGTGACGAGGACGCCAACCGTTGGCGCTGGCGTCACCCCGCCCGGACAGGCGTCAATGGGTCCGGCGGGCCACCGTGACACCTCCTAGCCCTTGCAGCCGGTCGGCTCGGTCTGGCTGACGTCGGTGAGGTGCGCCCGGCCCGGCGGCGACGGGATGCCGCCGGAGCGCTGGATCGGCCGCACTCCCAGCGGTTTCATGAAGAGGTTGAGCACCGACGCCACGAACGCGGGCACGGTGTAGCCGACGCTGTAGGTGGCGTCGACGGCGAGCGTGGCGCCGCGGCACTTGAGCTTCGTCCCCTCGACCGGTTTGAGCGGCGCGAAGTCGGCGAGGTCGGAGCCGACGGTCACGCCGGCCGACACCACGAGGCCGGTGTTGAGGCCGGTCATGAAGCCGAACGCGCCGATCCCGATGGTGAACGTGGTCTTGAACGCCAGCACGATCCCCTGCACCCCGACGTTGACGCCGTCGATGGAGTCGAGCAGGCTGCTGCGCATCGCCGGCGCCGACGGCAGGTGCACGCCCCACGAGCCGTTGCGGTAGCCGAACCCCAGCTCGCCGCCGATGACGTACTCGCCGCGGGCGCTGATGTTGCCGTTCCTGGCGCTGAACGCGGTGGTGATCTGGATCTCCTGCCGCGCGGTCAGCGTGAACGGCAGCCCGAGGACGTGCCCGACCGGGACGCTGAAGTCGATCGGGATCGGGAAGGTCTTGTCCAGCTGCCGCTCGGTGCCGACGGCGCTGGCCGCGTTCAGGTCCAGCCGCACGCCGCCGGCGCCGTAGACGGCCAGCTCGGCGACACGGATCCGCCCACCGGAGATGTCCAGGTGGAACCGCGCCGACGGCTTGTCCATGACCAGCGTGACCGTGCCGGCGAAGCGGATGCCGCCGTCGTCGTAGGTGAGGTGCGCGCCGACGCCGCCGTGGCAGCACATCGGGGTGACGCGGAAGCCGCGGGTCGTGACCGGTCTGGGCGCCCCGATCACCGGGCGCGGCTGCTCCACCCGCGGCGGCGCGGCGCCGGATTGGGTGCGGACGAACGACGCCTGCGCCGCCGTCTGCTCCGGCGCCGGCTCCAGCACGGCGCCGCCGGGTGCGTCCTCGGCCCAGAGCCCGCCCTCGCCGGCGTACGCGACGGCCGCGCCCAGGTCGACCGGGGTGTCGCCGGTGAAGGTGCCGTCGCGGATCACCTCGGTCAGCTCGACCGGCGCCAGCGTGACGGCGAGGTCGTCACCGGCCGGCTGGACGTCGACGACGCGGCCGACGCCGCGTGCCGTGGCGAACAGTACGGCGCCGGGCTCCAGCCGGTCGGCGCCCTCGGCGTCGCCGTCGATGGTCCAGGTCACGCCGTCGGCGGTGACGGAGACGACGGCGTCGGCGCCGTCCGGCAACAGGACGACATCCGGCTGGTAGGTGACCGCGTCGTCCGGGACCGGCGCCTGGCCGTAGCGCAGCTCGGCCTCGGTCAGCGGCTGCCCGTTCACCTCCGCGACGGCGTCCTCGCGCGGGCCGGAGCCGCCGCACGCCGTCGCCGTCAGGGCCAGCGCCAGCAGCCCCGCCACCACCCCGCGGCCCATCGTCAGGACGGGATCGCGTCCAGCAGCGCCGTCAGCGCGGCCTCCAGGCCGTCCGCGCCGCCGCCGAGGCTGCTGACGTTGATCGTGTAGCTGCCCGACCCCTGGATCAGCACGGCCTCGCCCTCGACGTCGCCGACGCCGAGGTAGCCCATGTCGCCGCGGTCGAGGTCGGCGACGCGGTCGAAGCGCTCGTCGGCCTGCCCGCGCGAGTAGTCGTACGTCGTGGCCCCGGCCAGCTGGGACGACATGGTCGCCTGGACGATCGCCACCCCGTCGATGAAGTAGCAGGAGCCGTCCTCGCGCAGCGGCGTGCCGACGAGGTCCGAGACCTGCTCGGCGGTGAACGGGCAGTCCGGCACCTCGTCGTTGCCGAGCGCGGCGAGGTCGGCGTCGCCGCCGCCGTCGTCGTTCACCGGCGCGTCGTCGTCGGAGCCGCCGCAGGCCGTGAGGGCGCCGACGAGCGCGAGGCCGAGCAGCAGGCGGGCGGTGGGTCGCATCGGGAGGTCTCCTCGGGTGTCAGGGGTCAGAGCCGGTCCGCGACGATGCGGGCGGCGTCTTCCAGCGGCCCGGCGAACAGCGCCGGGTCGTCGAGCCGGACCAGGCGGACGCCGATCCAGGTGCCGTCGACGAGGACGAACACCATGCCGTCCTCGAGATGCGCCTCGTCGCCGATGCCGGGCAGCGCGGTGAAGACGTGGCCGAGCTGGCGGTCGATGTCGAGGATCTTCAGGGCGCCGTCACCCGCGTACACCTCGACCTGCGCGGTCGGCCCGGTGACCGGCCCGGTCCACGTGCAGGACGCTTCACCGGCCAGCGGCGGGTCCAGCGGGGTGGCGGCCAGGGCCTCGGCCTCGGCCTGGGTGAGCAGCGCGCACGCGTCGACCGTCTGCGGCGCGGGCGGCGCGGTGGTCTCGGCGGGGGCCGGCGGCGGCGCGGTGGGCGGGTCGGTGAAGATCGAGTCCGCGACCGGCTCGTCGTCGCCGCCGCAGCCCGCGAGCAGCGCCAGCGCCAGGGCGGTGGCAGCCATCGGCCGGTTCCTCATGTCCCTCGTCCTCCCGCGCTGTCGTCGGCGACCGGATGCCACGCGGCCGGGCCGATGCGGTCCACCCGCCAGCCGGCGGCGGCCGCCGCGGCCACGACGGCGGGCTCGTCCGGACCCTCGACCAGTGCCAGCACGACCTCGTCGGCGGGCAGCCGGACCGCCAGCAGCACCCGGACCTCGTCCGGCAGCGCCGGCACCGGCCCGGCCGCGTCGCCGGGGCCGGCGTACTGCTCCAGGGCGAACAACCGCCTGTTCACAGCACTGACGGTAGGCAGCGCGGGCCGCGCGGGAATCGGGTGTTTCCCTATCCTTCGACGTCGCGGCGGGTCATGGCGGCGCCCAGCTCGGCCCGGCTGGCGATGCCCAGCTTGCGGTAGACGCGGGCGAGGTTGGCCTCGACCGTCTTCGGGCTGACGAACAGCTCGTCGGCGATCAGCCGGTTGGTGCGGCCCGTGGCGGCCAGCCGGGCGACCCGCTCCTCGGTGGGCGTGAGCGCCAGCGGCGCGGCCGGCCGCCCACCGACACGGGCCAGCTCGTCGCGGGCCCGCCGCTCGAACGCGGCGGCGCCGAGCGCGGCGAACTCGGCCGCCGCCTCGGTCAGCGCGAGCCGGGCGTCGCGGCGGCGCTTCGCCCGGCGCAGCGCGACGCCGGCGACCAGCAGGCAGCGGGCGCGGTCCAGCGGGACCGTGCCGGGCGCCACCTCGGCGCGGGCCGCGGCCAGGCCGTCCAGCGCCGAGCCGACGTCGTCGCCGGACGCGCCGCGCAGCAGGACGGTGCTGCGGGCCAGGCCGAGCCGGGTCCACGGCCGCGGCAGCCGGGCGTGCCGTGCGGACAGCCGCTCCAGCACCTCGCCGGCGCCGTCGAGGTCGCCGGCCGCCACGCAGGCCTCGATCCAGTCCGGCTCCAGCCGCTGCGCCAGCGGCTCGACCAGCCCGGTGTCGCGCAGCAGCACGGACAGGTCGCGGTAGTGCGCGACGGCGTCGGAGGACCGGCCGTCGCACAGGGCGGTGAACGCGGCCAGCCCGAGGTGGATGCGCCGCGCCCAGGTGTCGTCGCCGGCCTGCCGCAGGCCCGTCTCGGCCGCCGCCGCGGCCTCGGCCAGCCGGCCCCGGTGCGCGTCGAGGGTCGCGGCCAGCCAGGCCTCGCCGACCAGCCCGGTGCCCAGCTGTTCGCCCAGCTCACGGGCGGCGCCGATGTGCGCGGCCGCCGCCTCGAACCGGCCGGCGGACAGCTCCGCCTCGGCGAGGTGCATGGTCGCCTCGTGCTGCCCCGGCTCGTCGCCGACCGCCTGGGCGCGGTGCAGCATCGTCGTGAGGCGGTCGCGGGCGCGGCCGTGGTCGTCGACGGACTTCCACCAGATCGCCGGGATGGTGCCGGACAGCCAGGACGGGCCGTCGTCCTCCAGCGCCAGCGCCTCGTCGAGCAGCTCGGTGCGGGCCGGCCGGCCGGAGCGGACCTCCTGGAAGAACAGCTGCAGCAGCGACGCGGACAGCAGGGCGCGGTCGTCGCCGGTGGCGCCGGTCAGCAGCGCGCACGCCGCCTCGGCGTGCGGGATCGCGTCGGCCGGCGAGTCGTGGAACATGCTGAGGTGCGCGTGCACGCGACCGGCGGCGGCCGAACCGGGCGGCACCGCGGCCAGGGCGTCGCGGGCGGCGGCCGTGGCCGGCGCACCGGCGTCCTCGACGTTCCAGGCCACGGCGGCGCACAGCAGCAGCGCCTCGGCCCGCAGCTCGCCCGTCGTCGCCTCGGCCAGCGCCAGCGCGCCGGCGCGGGTGGCCTCGTAGGCGCCGGCGTCGAACCGGCAGCGCAGTGCCGTCAGCCGGCGTCGCGGGCCGGCCTCCCCCGCCGTGGACGGCGTCAGCTCGGCCGCGCGGTCGCACAGCTCCGCGGCCAGTTCGGGCGCGCCGCGACGGCGCAGCCGCGCGGCCGCCTCGGCCAGCTCCGCGGCGACCGCCTCGTCCGCCTCGACGGTGCACCGGGCCAGGTGCCGGGCCCGCTCGTCCGGATCGGCGACGACGCCGGCCAGCACGCCGTGCAGCCGGCGGCGCACGCCCGGCGGTGTCTCGGCCCGCACGACCGACGCGTAGAGCGGGTGGGCGAACGCGACCGCGGTCTCGGCGACGGTGACCAGCCCGGCCTCCTCCGCCGGGTCGAGGTCGGCCGGTCCCACGCCGGCCGCCGCGAGGTCGCCCGGCCGGGGCGTCGCGAGCAGCGCGGCCAGCCGCAGCGCGTCGCGGCCCGATGCGGGCAGCGCGGCCAGCGACCCCGACAGCAGCTCGCGCATCGACGCCACCACCGGCAGTTCCTCGCTCGGCCGCGGCGGGTGCGGCAGCCGGTGCGCCGCCCGGGCCAGCTCGATCGCCAGCAGCGGGACGCCGCCGGCCTCGCGCGCGACCCGGGTGAGCAGCGGCCGGCTCAACGTGGTGCCCAGCCGTTCGCGCAGCAGCCGGTGCAGCGCGCCGACGCCGAGCGGCGTCACCTCGATGCGGGTCAGCCGGGCGTCGTCCAGGCCGAGCGGCGCCGCCGCCGGGCCGGTCGTGCGCTGGCTGGCCAGCGTCGGCACGCCCGGCACCCGGCGCAGCGCGAACCGCAGCGCCCGGGCGCTGGGCGGGTCCAGCCACGGCGCGTCGTCGACCGCCACGACGACCGGTGTGCCCCCGGCGGCGGCGCCGTCGAGCAGGGTCCGCACGGCGGCGCCCAGCGCCCGTTCGTCCATCGCGTCGTCCGGCGGGCGCTCGAGCAGGACGGCCTCGGCGGCGCGCCGCTGCGGTCCGGGGAGGTCGGGCACCGCGTCGGCCAGCGGGCCGAGCAGGTCGGCCAGCCCGGCCAGCGGCAGCGCCGCCTCGGTCTCCGTCGGCGCCGCCGCCAGCACCAGGGCGCCGCCGGCGCGCAGCCGGGCCACCAGCGCACGCCACAACGCCGTCTTGCCGATGCCGGCCGGCCCCTCCAGCAGCACGGATGCGCCCGCCGCCAGTGCGGTCCGAGCACGACCGAGCTCGTCGTCGCGCCCGACGACCTCCCCCACCGCGGTCACCGGACCATGATCGCAGAGCCGTCAATGCCGGGCCCGGCGGTACTGCCGGACCGCCAGCGGCGCGAACACGACGAGCAGCAGCAGCGGCCAGGCGATCGCCAGCGCCAGCGCGTGCTCCGTCATCCAGGACCCGCCCGGCACCGCCGGGTTGCCGAACAGCTCGCGCGTCGCCGCGACCGTCGCCGACATCGGGTTCGCCTCGGCGACGGCGCCCAGCCAGCCCGGCATCAGCGACGGCGGTACGAACGTGTTCGCGACCATCGCGAACGGCAGCACCAGCGGGTACAGCACCGACGCGGCGTCGGGCGAACGGAGCACGAGGCCCACGTAGATGCCGACCCAGATCAGCGCGAAGCGCAGCAGCAGGAGCAGCCCGACGGCGGCCAGCGCGGCCGCCGTCCCCTCGTGCCAGCGCCAGCCGACGAGGTAGCCGCAGCCGATCAGCACCACGAGGTCGGCCATCGCCCGGACGACGTCGGCGCTGGCGCGCCCGGCCAGGATCGACGACGTCGCGACCGGCATCGTCAGGAACCGGTCGGTGACGCCGCGCGCGCGGTCCGTCACCACCGCCGCGACGGTGTTGACCAGCCCGAACACCATGGTCATGCCGAACAGCCCGGGCAGCAGGTACTCCTTGTAGTCCGCGCCGCCGGGCACCACCATCGCGCTGCCGAACACGTAGCCGAACAGCAACACCGAGATCAGCGGGAACGCCAGCGCGCCCACGAACTCCTCCGGCGAGCGCCACCAGTAGCGCAGGTTGCGCCGGGTCATCGTCAGGGCGTCGGAGAGCGCGACCCGCAGCCGCTCCGGACGGGTCCGTGGGACGGTGACCGTGCTCATGCCGCATCCTCCTTCGTGAACTGGACGAACACCTCGTCGAGCGTGGGCCGGCGCAGGGCGATGTCGCGGACGGCGACGCCCTCGTCGTCCAGCGCGCGGGCCACCCGGGCCAGCGCCGCGACCCGGTCCGGCGCCGCGACGCTGACCCGTCCGGCCTGCTGGTCGAGCTCGGGCGCGGCGCCGGTGACCCCGGCCAGCACCCGGCCCACCGCGGCGACGTCGGCGCCGTCGCCGACCAGCACGTCGATGCGGTCGCCGCGCAGCCGCGACTTCAGCTCGTCCGGCGTGCCGCGGGTGATCACGCGGCCGTGGTCGATGACGGTGATCTCGTCGGCCAGCTGGTCGGCCTCGTCGAGGTAGTGGGTGGTGAGCAGCACCGTCGTGCCCTGCGCGACCAGAGCGCGGACGCCGTGCCACAGCTCGAGGCGGTGGCCGGGGTCCATGCCGGTGGTCGGCTCGTCCAGGAACAGCACCGGCGGCGCCATGACGAAGCTGATCGCGAGGTCGAGCCGGCGCCGCATGCCGCCGGAGTAGCCCTTGGGCCGGCGGTCGGCGGCGTCGCCGAGATCGAACGTCTCGAGCAGCTCCGCCGCCCGGCGCCGCGCCCGCGCCGGGCCGAGCCGGTAGAGCCGGGCGAACATCTCCAGGTTCTCGCGCCCGGTCAGCATCTCGTCGACGGCCGGCTGCTGGCCGACCAGCCCGATGCGGTAGCGCACCTCGACCGGGTCGCGGACGACGTCGAACCCGGCCACCCACACCCGGCCGCCGTCGGGGCGCAGCAGCGTGGACAGGATGCGCACGGCCGTGGACTTGCCGGCGCCGTTGGGTCCGAGCAGCCCGCAGACCGTTCCCGCGGGCACCGTCAGGTCGAACCCGTCGAGCGCACGGGTGCTCCCGAAATTCTTGGTCAGCCCCTCGGCGACCACCGCTGGTTCCATCGCTCCTCCTTAGTAGACTCTGGAGTATATACTTCAGAATATACTTAGCGTACGGGAGAATGGCCGTGATGGACGCCACCACCAGCCGCGCACCAGCGCGCAGGCTCGGCCGCGCCGAGCGGCGCGAGCAGATCCTCGCCGCCGCCACCTCGGCGTTCGCGCAGGCCGGCGGGTTCGCGCACACCGGCCTCGACGACGTCGCGGCCGCGGCCGGGGTCACCCGGATGATCGTCTACCGGCACTTCGAGTCGAAAAACGAGCTCTACGCCGCCGTCATCGACCGCGCCGCCGAGCACCTGTACGCCGCGGCCGTCGTCGACGGCGAGATGGACGACGACAGCGTCACGCGGGTCATCGACTGGGCCCGCTCCGACCCCGACGGCTTCCGCGTGCTGTTCCGCTACGCCGCCGTCGAGCCCGAGTTCAGCGACGGCATCGCCGACCTGAAGACGTCGATGGCCGCGCACGTGCGGCCGTACGTGGAGGACGGCGCCACCGACCGCGCGTGGGCGGACTGGGCCGCGCGGACCGCGACGGCGCTGCTCATCGAGTCGATCATGGCCTGGCTCGACGGCGGGCAGCCCGACCCCGAGCACGCGACGGCGCGCATCCTGGCCGCCGTCGACCACGCCGTCGAGGCGATCGCCGCGGTGTGAACGAGCCGTCGTACGACGTCGTGGTGGCCGGCGCGGGTGCGACCGGCGCGGTGCTGGCGGCGCGCCTCAGCGAGAACCCGTCCCGGCGGGTGCTACTGCTCGAGGCCGGTCCTGCCACCGTGCCCGCGGAGCTGCTCGACGCGGCCACCATGCCGGCCGCGGCGCCCGGGCACCCGGCGGCGTGGGCGTTCCCAGCGCGTCTGACGTCGTCGAGGACGGCGGTGGTCCCGCGCGGCCGCGTCCTCGGCGGGTCGACGACGGTGAACGGTGGCTACTTCGTCCGCGGCGCGCCGGCCGACTTCGACCGGTGGGCGGCGCTGGGGAACCCGGCGTGGTCGTGGGAGCGGGTGCGGCCGTTCTTCGCCGCCCTCGAGGACGACCACGACTACGGCGACCGGCCGGGGCACGGGCGGGGCGGGCCGGTCCCGGTGCGGCGCGACCCGGTGCCGCACCCGCTGACCTCGGCGTTCTACGCGGCCTGCGACGAGCTCGGGTTCCCGGCGCAGCCCGACCAGAACGACGGCGGACCGCCCGGTCACGGCCCAGTCCCGCTCGCCGTCGCCGGCGGGGTGCGGCAGAGCACGGCGCTGACGTACCTCGCGCCGGCCGCCGGGCGGCCGAACCTCACGGTGCTGGGTGACGCGGTGGTGCGGCGGGTGCGGTTCGACGGGACCCGGGCGACGGGGGTGGACGTCACGCTCGGTGGCCGGCCGGCGCGGATGCGGGCCGGCGAGGTGATCCTGTCGGCCGGCGCGGTGCTGTCGCCGCAGCTGCTCATGGTGTCCGGCGTCGGACCGGCCGCGGCGTTGACGGCGCTGGGCGTGCCGGTGGTGGCCGACGCGCCGGGCGTCGGCCGCGGCACCTCCGACCACCCGGAGATCACCGTCGGCTACCGCGCCGCGCCGCTGCCGCCGTCGGACGCGCTGCCGCTGCAGGGCCGGCTGGCGTTCACCGCGACCGGGTCGCCGTACGCGGGTGACCTCGAGATCCTGTGCTGGACCCGGCCACTGGGCAGCGTCGTTCCCGGCGCCGGCGACGACCACTCGCTGCGGGTCGCGCTGCAGCAGGAGACCAGCCGCGGGACGGTCGACCTGGCCTCGGCGGACCCGGCCGTGCCGCCGCGACTCGACCACGGCTACCTGGCCACGCCCGACGACCGCGCCCGGCTGCGCGAGGGCGTCCGGGTGGCGGTGCGGCTGCTGACGGCGCCGGCGTTCCGGCCGCTGGTGGCGGCGCGCGGCGGCCCGCCCGACGACGTGCTGGGCGACGACGCGGCGCTGGATCGGTGGCTGCTCGGCCACGTCTGGACGGCGGTGCACCTGAGCGGCGGCTGCGCGATGGGCCCCGACGGCGTCGTCGACGAGCACGGCCGCGTCCACGGCGTCACCGGCCTGCGCGTCGCCGACACGTCGATCTTCCCGGCCGTCACGACCAGCGGGCCGGCCGCCACCGCCGTCATGGCCGGGGAGCGGCTGGCGGCCCTGATCGAGACGGAACGGTAATGGTTGCTGTAGAGTAACCGTTGCCCATGAGTAACCAACCAGCGGATGCCGCGTTCGACGCCCTCGGCGAGCCCGTGCGGCGGCGCATCCTCGAACTGCTGCGCGACGGCCCGACGCCCGTCGGCAAGCTGGCCGAGCGACTGCCGGTCGGCCGGCCCGCCGTGAGCAAGCACCTGCGGGTGCTCAGCGGCGCCGGGCTGATCGAGCACCGCAGCGTCGGCACCAGGAATCTCTACGCGCTGGCGCCCGGCGGCCTGGCGGCCGTGCAGCAGTGGCTGGTCCACACGTGGGACGTCGCGCTCGACGCGTACGCGGCGGAGGTCGCCCGCGTCACCGAAGCCCAGGAGGATCCGTGAGTTCCGTCCCGCCACTGCGCCGCGAGATCGTGGTCGCCGCCACGCCCGACGTCGCGTTCGACGTGTTCACCAGCGGCATCGGGCGCTGGTGGCCGCTGGCCGAGCTGAGCGTCCACGGCGAGCGCGCCGGCTCCGTCGCCTTCGTGGACGGCGTCATCGTCGAGCGGTCCGACACCGGCGAAGAGGCGGTCTGGGGCACCGTCACCCGGTGGGAGCCGCCCGGCGAGATCGCGTTCAGCTGGCACCCGGGCCGGCCGGCGGACGTCGCGGGCCTGGTCGAGGTCGGCTTCGCCGCGGTCGAGGGCGGCACGCTGGTGACGCTGCGGCACAGCGGCTGGGAGTCCTACGCCGACCCGGCCGCCGCCCGCGCCGAGTACGACCACGGCTGGCCGACGGTGCTCGGCCGCTACGCCGAGGAGGCCGCTCGCGCCGGCGGCGGCACGACGTGGGCGCTGCTGCTGCACCGGGCCGCCGACGACGTCGCGGGCTCGGTCTTCGACGATCCGCGCTTCGCCGAGCACGTCGCGTTCCTCGGCCGCCGGCGTGCGGCCGGCCAGCTGGTCGCGGCCGGGCCGCTCGGCGACGCCGCCGGCGAGGGCCTCACGGTGCTGCGGCTGCCCGGCGCCGGCCGGCTGGCCGAGATCGTCCGTCTCGCCACCGAGGACGACCTCAGCGTCCGCGACGGCCTCTTCACCGTCACCGTCCGGCCGTGGCGCGTCACGTTGAGCGGACCAGCTGTGCACCCTTGACGACCCGGCCGTCCTTGACGATCGCGACGAACGCGGTGTCGGGGCGGCCGACCAGCGAGATGTCGGCCACCGGGTCGCCGTCGACCAGCACGAGGTCGGCGAGCGCCCCTTCGGCGACGACGCCGAGCGGCCCGGCGTACGGGTAGCGCTCCCCCGACAGCGCCAGCAGCTCGGCGTTGCGGATGGTGGCCAGCTGCAGGACCTCGGCGGGCGAGTACCAGCGCGTCAGCTTGGCCAGCATCGCGCCCTGACGCTCGGCGAGGCGCGGATCGAACAGGACGTCGGTGCCGAAGGCGACCTTGACGCCGTGCTCGATCGCCAGGGCGAAGGCGGTGTCGGTGCCGGCGACGACGCTCTCCAGCTTGGCCTGGTTCGGCGGGCCCACCTGGTTGAGGTCGGCGTCGTCGAGGAACGGCTGCAGGCACCACCAGGTGCCGCGCTCGGCCATGAGCGCGACGGTGGGCTCGTCGAGCAGCTGCCCGTGCTCGATGCAGGCCACGCCGGCCTCGACGGCGGTGCGCACGGCCTTGGGGGTGTACGCGTGCACGGTGACGTAGGTGCCCCAGTCGCCCGCCGCATCGACCGCGGCGCGCAACTCCGCCGCGGTGTACTGGGCCACGTCGATGGGGTCGTAGCTGGACGTGACGCCGCCGCCGGCCATGAGCTTGATCTGGGTCGCGCCGTTGCGCAGCTGCTCGCGCACCGCGCGCAGCACCTCGGGTACACCGTCGGCGATCGCCCCCGCGCCCATGAGCTCGCCGTGGCTGAGATGGCCGGCCACACCGCGCGGCACCTCGTAGGGCAGCCGGAAGTCGCCGTGCCCGGCGGTCTGCGAGATGAACGCGCCCGACGGGAGGATGCGCGGCCCGGAGGCGACCCCTTCGTCGATGGCGCGCCTGAGACCGAACGACGGCCCGCCGACGTCGCGCACCGTCGTGAACCCGCGCATCAGGGTCCGGTGGGCGGCGCCGACGGCGTGGGCGTACAGGTAGCCGAGGTCGGCGGTCAGCGCGGCCTGCATCGGGATGGTGGCGAACGCCGCGTGCCAGTGCGCGTCGATGAGGCCGGGCAGCAGCGTGCGCCCGCTCCCGTCGATGGCCGGGACGTCGTCGCGATCGCCGCCCGCGGGCGCGACCCGGGCGATGACGCCGTCGCGCACCGTGACGTCCATCGGCGCGGTGAGCCGCCCGGCCGCGCTGTCGAACACGACGACGTCGGTGATGAGCAGCGCGTGCGGCTCGGCCATGGTCTCCCCCTGCGTGTCGCCCGGCGGTGCCACTCTAGGCCGGTCCAGGCGCCGGCGGTGGCGGTTCGGCCCGGACCGCCGCTGCGGACCGCGGTCCGGACCCGTGCCGAACCGGTCCGGGCCGCCGCCCCGGGGACGACGGCGGCCCGGCCGGGTCAGCTCACGCCGTGCCCTCCTCGCCGGGCCCGCAGCAGCCCGAGCCCGGCCAGCGCGAGCAGCATCGCGGCCGCGAGCAGCGTCGCGGCAGGGGTTCCGGTGTCCGGCAGCGCCTCGCCGCCGAGACCGCCGGTGTCGTCGCCGGTGTCGTCGCCCACGCCACCGCCCGCTTCGGCGCCGGCGTCGTCGCCCGAGCCGCCCTCGTTGTCCGAGCCGCCCTCGCCCGCGCCGTCCTCGTCCGCGCCGCCGTCCTCGTCACCGGGCTCGCCCGGCTGTTCCGGCTCCGGGCAGGCCAGCGTGCCGGCCCGCAGCGAGTGGCCGTCGGTGTCGTTGTCGTCGGACCAGTAGACCGGCCGCAACCCGTCCACGCACTCCTCGACCGGCGCGATCGCGAAGCCCTCGGTGTTGAGGTTCGCCATCCCGGCCGGCCGCGCGACCCGCCCGGTCACCGCGAACGCGCCGTCGTCGCCCACCTCGAGCAGGGCCGACGTGCCGTCGCAGCCGTCGTCGCAGACCGCCCAGAGGGTGCTGGTGGCGAGGTCGAAGTCCAGCGCCATGACGGCGCCCAGCCCCGGGTCCAGCTCCGCGAGCTGGTGCACGTCGCCGTCGTCGAGCAGCAGGTACGCGTAGACCAGCCCGGTGCCCTCGACGCCGACGAAGTACACGCCGCCGCCGTGCCCGGCGTAGCCGTCCGGGTCGTACGGCGCGCCGGTCGACGCGTCGGCGAAGCCGAGGCCGGTCAGCACGTCGTCAGGCACCCACTCGACCGCCTCGATGCCGGCGTTCGGGCCGGTCGGCGGCAGCTCGGAGGTGAGGTCCCACTCCGTCGACGCGGTCAGCTCGGGCTCGGCGCCGGTGACGTCGTAGCGGAGCAGGCTCAGCAGGCTCACGCCGTCGTCGTCGTTGTCGCGCTCGGTCCCGACGACGACGGAGCCGTCGCCGGTCACCGTCACGCCCTCGCTGTCGGGCGTGCCGACGCCGCCCGGGTAGCGCAGCGGCTTGCCGGTCGCCCAGCCGCCCGCGGCGCCGTCGCGCCAGACGGCGCCGTCCCACTCCAGCCGGTGCAGCCGCCCGCGGCCGTTGTCGACCGCCCACAGGACGCCGTCCTGGTGGTCGAGGCCGCTGAGGTCGCCGTCGAAGTCATCGGCCCGGTCGGCGACGGTCACGTCCGGGCCGCCGGGCCACGGGTCGCCCGGCTCCGGCTCCGGGTCGGGCTCCGGGTCGCCGTCGCAGTGGTTCGGCGCGCCCTTCGTCGGCGACGTGGTGGTGCGGAACTCGCCGGTGCCGTCGGGGCAGCGGCCGTACGTCGAGGCCGCGTGCTCGTCCCACGCGTAGGCGTCGACGAGCGTGCCGTTCGGCGTGTAGACGCGGGCCATGTCGCCGCTGCCGAGGCCGAAGCCGAGCGCGGCCTCCTCGTGCACGTAGAAGCCGCCGGGCGCGATCACCGTCCCGGCCGCGATGGTGGAGAACCGGGTGTCGTCGTTGTCGCGGACCAGCCAGCCGGACAGGTCGACCGGCTCGGCGCCGGTGTTGACCAGCTCGATCCAGTCGCCGGGCACGCCGTCGCTGGACTCCACCTCGTTCACCTTCACGGCGTCCTGGCCGGCCACCGGCACGCAGTCGTTCGGCTCGCCGGGCGTCGCCGCCGCCGTCACCGTGAAGGCGCCGACGCCGTCCGGGCAGCGGCCGGTGCTCGGCTCCGGCACGATCTCCCAGCCGTGCGAGTCGGCGACCGCGCCGGCGCCGTCGACCAGTTCGACGCCGGACGCCTCGCCCGGCGCGAAGCCGAGCGCGTCCGCCTCGATCAGCAGCAGCCCGCCGGGCGCCAGGACTCCGTCCGGCAGCGCGTGGCCGTCCTCGGCGCCGGCCGCGCGCACGACGTGGCCGCCCAGCTCGACGCCGGCGCCGCTCGGGTTGACCAGCTCGACGAACCCGGCCGCGACCTCGTTGACCCGCAGCGGCGACGTGCAGTCGTTGGCCTCGCCGCGGGTCGGCGCCGCCGTCTGGCGGACCTCGCCGCTACCGTCCGGGCAGCGGCCGTATGTCGTGGCGGCGTGCTCGGTCCAGCTGAGGCTGTCGACCAGGCTGCCGCCCGCGTCGGACAGCCGGACGGTGTCCGCGGCGCCCAGCCCGAACCCGAACCCGGTGGTGCCGTCGTCGGCCGCGTCGACGACCAGGTACCACCCGGCCGGGATGACGGTGCCGGCCGGGAACACGTAGTCCTCCGGGCCGCGGTCCTGGTCGTCCTGCAGTCTCCAGCCGGACAGGTCGGCCGTCGCGTCGCCCGGGTTGTGCAGCTCCACCCAGTCCGGGTTGACCCGCTGCGAGACCTCGTTGACGACGACGGCCGGGGCCTGCGGGCCCGCCGCCGCCGGGACGCCGGCCGCTCCCAGCGGGACCAGCCCCGCCACGGCCAGGACGGCGACGGCCGCCCGCTGCGCCTTGCGCGCGCTCATGGTGCTCCCCCTCGTCGCTACGGCGGCCCCCCGGCCGCCCCGGGACAGCAAAGAGGGACGATCTGACCGCATCGGGAAGAACGGATGAACGACGGGCGAACTCGGGGTCGCTGGACGATCGAGCATGAAACCGCGACCGTTAAGCATTGTGACGCCGAGCCGTGCGGCGCACTGTGGTGTCATGAGCGAGATCACGCAGGACCGCACCCGTACCAGCGCCCGCCGGGACACCATCGTCCTCGGCGCGACGCTGCTGGCGCTGGTGCTGGTCACCGGACTGAACGTCACCTTCGCCGTCGCCGTCATGCCGAACCTGGCCGGCGCCGACGACCTCACCTTCGTGACGACCCTGCAGCGGTACAACGACAACCCGGTGTTCCCGCTCAGCTACACGGTGGCACTGGTCCTGGTGGTGCTCGCCCCGGTCCTGCTCTGGGGGAGTGGAGACCGCGCGGCCCTGCGCTGGGCGCTGGTGACACTCGCGCTCTACGTCGTGGTCGTGGCCGTGACGGCGGTCGTGAACATCCCCCTGAACCAGGAGGTCGACGACGCCGGCCTCGGCAGCGCCACCGGCCTCGCCGATGTCCGCGACCGGGTGGAGGACGCCTGGGTGGCGGCCAACCTCGTGCGCAGCCTGGTGTCGGTCGCGGCTGTCGGCGCCGTCACGCGCGCTCTCACGCTGCGAGCGGCGCGCTGACCAGCGGCGTATTCTTCGCCCGTGGAGTTGCGGTTCGAGAACCGCGGGTCCGGCTCGCCGTGGGTCGACACCGTGTGGACGTGCACCAGCGGGCAGGTCGCGCAGATGACCTCCGTCGCGGGCGTGCGCTGGGGGCTGCTGTTCTGGCAGCAGGACGGCCGCGCCCACGCGGGCGTCAGCGGCCCCGAGACCCGCACCAGCACCGCGCCGGTGCCGACGGGCGCGGCCTTCGTCGGCATCGAGTTCGCCGTGGGCACCTCACTGCGGGCCGTGCCCACGGCCGACCTCGTCGACGGCGGCATCCTGCTGCCCGACACCACGTCCCGGACGTTCCGGCTCGACGGCGCCCGCTGGGAGACGCCGGGCCCGGACGACGCCGAGGCGCTGGTCGAGCAGCTGGTCCGGGCCGGCATCGTCGTCCGCGACCCGGTGGTCGCCGAGGTGCTACGCGGCGGCGACCCCGCGGTCTCCGAGCGCACCGTCGAACGCCGGTTCCGCGCGGCCACCGGGCTCACCCGGGGCGCCGTCCGGCAGATCGAGCGGGCCCGGACGGCGGCCGAGCTGCTGGCGCGGGGCGAGCCCGCCGCCGACGTCGTCGCGAAGCTCGACTACTTCGACGAGCCGCACCTGGCCCGGGCGCTGCGCGCGTACGTCGGGCGCACCGCCGGGCAGCTGCGCGCGGGCGGCGGCGGGGCCATCGCCCTCGACGTGGTCAGCGCCTGACGTCGTAGACCAGCTTCATGATCCCGTTCGAGTAGGTGTCGAACTCGCGCAGCGACAGCATCTGCTTGGCGCGGTCCTCGCGGCTGAACACACTCGCGCCGGCGCCCAGCAACACCGGGAAGACCAGCAGGTTGTACTGGTCGATCAGGTCCGCGTCGGCCAGCCGCCGGGCCAGCTCCGCGCTGCCGTGGATGAAGATCTTGCCGCCGTCGCCCTGCTTCAGCGCCGCGACGTCCTCCGTCGAGCGCAGGATCGTCTGCGCCCCCCAGCCGTCGACAAGGGCGTCGTCGGGCAGCGTCGTCGACACCACGTACTTGGGCAGCTCCTTGTAGTCGGCGTGGTCCTCCGACGCCGGCCACGTCGTGGCGAACGACTCGTAGCTGTTGCGGCCGAACATCAGCGCCGACGTCTCGGCGAGCTCCTCGCCCTTGAGCGTCCACGCCTCGGGGACGAAGTCGAGGTCCTTGACCACCCAGCCGGCGCTGCGGTGCTTCTCCCCCGGCCCGCCGCCGGGCGAGTCCACGACGCCGTCGAGCGACATGAAGCCGGTGTAGACCAGGTCACGCATGATGTCTCCTCGTACTCGGACGAACTGCTGGTACCCACGCTAGAGCGCGGTCACGCCGGCGTCTTGGACGGAACCGACACTCAGGTCTGCGCGACGAGCAGCCAGGTCAGGTAGCCGGCGTAGGCCGCGACGAACAGTCCGCCCTCGACGCGGCTGATGCGGCGGCCCGAGACGAACACCGGGATGCAGGCCAGCGCCACCGCGACCATGAGCAGGAGGTCGCCGCCGAGCACCTCGTCGGGCACCTGGACGACGTCCGGCGCAGCCAGGATGGTGATGCCGAGGATGATCGCGATGTTGTAGACGCTGGAGCCGAGCAGGTTGCCCAGCGCGATGTCGCGGTTGCCCCGGACCGTCGACACGATGGTGGTCACCAGCTCGGGCGCCGACGTGCCGATGGCGATGACCGTCAGCCCGATGACGGCGTCGCTCACGCCGAACGACCGGGCCGCGTCGACCGCGCCGTCCACCAGCAGCGTCGCCCCGACCACGATGATCGCGATGCCCACGGCCAGGCTCAGCAGGTCCCGCCACGGACGGCCGCGTGTGCCGGGGCGGTCCGCCGGCGCCAGCCCGGCGTCGTACTCGGCCCGCACGGCGGCCGACTCGCGGCGGCTGACGTACAGGATCGCCAGCGTGTAGCCGACGCCGAACAGCACCAGCACGACGCCGTCCACCCGCCCGAACGTGCCGTCGAGCGCGACGGCCAGCAGCAACAGCGCCGCTCCCGCCATCAGCGGGAGGTCGAGGCGCAGCGTGCGGGCGTCGAGCGCGATGGGGGCGATCGCCGCGCTCAGGCCGAGGATCAGCAGCAGGTTCACCAGGTTCGTGCCGACGATGTTGCCGACGGCGAGCCCGGCGCTGTCCTGGCGTGCGGCGTCGATGCCGACGGCCAGCTCCGGCAGGCTGGTGCCGAGCGCCACGACCGTCACCCCGACGACGATCGGCGCGATGCCCAGCCGCAGCGCCAGCCCCGTCCCGCCCCGGACCAGCAGCTCGGCACCACCCAGCAGGCCGGCGAAGCCGACGGCGATGAGCAGCGCGCTCGACACTCAGAACGCGTATCTGAACACGGCCGCGACCGGCCCGCCACCGGGAACGTCATCGGCGCGGACGGCCACGACACGGCCACCGGCCAGCAGCACCCGGCGGGCGATCTCGTCGGCGACGCCGTAGCTGGCGGCGTCGTCGGCGGCGGTCGTCACCGCGCCGGACTCTTCGTCGACGTAGCCGGGCAGCTTCTCGTCGATGTCGACCACCAGCGTGTCGACGACGCCGTACGTCGCGGCCCGCGCGATGGTCGCGACGTCGCCCGAGGCGCGGCCCTGGTCGAAGCGCCGGCCGAAGAGGTCGCGCAGCTCCGCGAGCTGCCCGGCGTAGAGATCGTCGAGCACCGTCCGCGCGCTGTCGGCCAGCTCGGCGTCGGTGCTGCCCTCCGGGCTGCCCGCGATGCCGGGGCCGGCCAGGTGCGGGTAGCTGTTCACCGAACGGTAGATGCCGTCGAGCGGCTCGGTGGAGGCGAGGATCAGCGGCAGCTCGAGGCCGGTGAGCACGCCGCGCAGCGCTTGGTCGACCTTGCGCGCGTACTGCCGCAGCCGGACCTTCTGCCCCTCCGAGCCCTGGATGCGCCCGACCGGCGCGCGGTCGGCGAGCGACGACTTCCCGGCCGCCGACGCCGCGTCGGACGGCAGCCCCGGGACGTCGACGGTGAACGGCGGGCCGTCGCGGGTGACCTCGACCAGCCGCACCGACCCGGCCGCGAGCGCGAGCACGAACCCGGCCTGCGGGAACGTGACGGCGCGCAGCAGCGGCTTCACGTAGAACCGGTCGCTGACCTCGACGACGGCGGTCAGCTCGTTCGGCAGCCGGAACACCGTCACACCGCCCGGCGCCGCGAACACCGCCAGGCTGCGTGCCTGCTCGGCCCAGAAGTCGTCGTCCTCGACGAGGTCGTCCATCGACTCCCGGACGTCGGCGACGGCGCCGCGTTCGGCGCCGGCCTCCTCCAACTGCCGCAGCGCCTCGGCCGCGAGGTTCTTCAGCTCGATCCGTCCCGCCTGAGCCTGCTGCGTGAGCGGGCTCGTCGGCACGTAGACCGAGACACTGGCGTGGTCGCGCGCCGCGATCAGCCGTTCCAGCTGTGCGCGCGTCGGGATGTCCGTGTGCAGCGTCACCTGACCACCGTCTCACGGTGCGGACCCCGGGCCAAGCGAAACGACGAGGCCCCGGCCCACCCCTTGAGCGCTCCGGACGTCACCCGGCGCGGCTTGGCTAGGCTGACGAGGTCGTGCAGCAGCCCGCCAACGTCTCGCCGGGCCCGTCAGCCGTCGCCATCCGTCCCCCAGAGAAAGGCCGCCGTGTGTCTCAGCTCGATCACCGGCTCAGCGGCATCTACGCCGAAGTGCTCCAGCGCAATCCTGGCGAGACCGAGTTCCACCAGGCGGTGCACGAAGTGCTCGACAGCCTCGGACCGGTGGTCAGCAAGCATCCGGAGTACACCGACGCGGCGGTGATCCGCCGCCTGTGCGAGCCGGAGCGGCAGATCATCTTCCGGGTGCCGTGGGTCGACGACTCCGGCGCGGTGCAGATCAACCGCGGCTTCCGCGTCGAGTTCAACTCCGCGCTCGGCCCGTACAAGGGCGGCCTGCGGTTCCACCCGAGCGTCTACCTGGGCATCGTCAAGTTCCTCGGTTTCGAGCAGATCTTCAAGAACGCCCTCACCGGCATGCCCATCGGCGGCGGCAAGGGCGGCAGCGACTTCGACCCGCGCGGCCGCTCCGACGGCGAGGTCATGCGGTTCTGCCAGTCGTTCATGACCGAGCTGTACCGCCACCTCGGCGAGCACACCGACGTCCCGGCCGGCGACACCGGCGTGGGCCGGCGCGAGCTGGGCTACCTGTTCGGCCAGTACAAGCGCATCACCAACCGCTACGAGTCCGGAGTGCTCACCGGCAAGGGCCTGAGCTGGGGCGGCTCCCAGGTGCGCCGAGAGGCCACCGGCTACGGCGTGGTGTTCTTCGTCGACGAGATCCTCCGCGCCGGCGGCGACTCCTTCGACGGCAAGCGCGTGGTCGTGTCCGGCGCCGGCAACGTCGCCATCTACGCCGTCGAGAAGGTGCACGAGCTCGGCGGCACGGTGGTGGCCTGCTCCGACTCCAGCGGCTACGTCGTCGACGAGAAGGGCATCGACCTCGACCTGCTCAAGGACGTGAAGGAGTCGCGGCGCGGCCGCATCGAGGACTACGCCCAGGCCCGCGGCGAGCATGCCCAGTACGTCGCCGGACGCAGCGTCTGGGACGTGCCCTGCGACATCGCCCTGCCCTGCGCCACCCAGAACGAGCTCGACCACGACGCCGCCGCGACCCTCGTCAGGAACGGCTGCCGCATCGTCGCCGAGGGCGCGAACATGCCCACCACCCCCGATGCGGTGCGCCTGCTGGCCGAGGCCGGCGTCGCGTTCGCCCCCGGCAAGGCCGCCAACGCCGGCGGCGTCGCCACCAGCGCCCTCGAGATGCAGCAGAACGCCTCGCGCGACTCCTGGAGCTTCGAGCTCACCGAGGAGCGCCTCGCGGCCATCATGCGCGGCATCCACGAGCGCTGCCTGGTCACCGCCGACGAGTACGGCGCGCCCGGCAACTACGTCGCCGGCGCGAACATCGCCGGCTTCATCCAGGTCGCCGACGCCATGCTCGCCCTCGGCCTGGTCTAGCCAGCTCGGTACCAGTCGCCCCGACCAGGACACCGCGCGGCACCGGCCCCGGCCGCCGGCGAGCCGCACCTCACCGTGCGAGCGCCGACCCCGACGACCCCTGGTCGTCATCCGGACGCCGGTGGCATCATCGCCGGATGACCGTGCGCGTCGCCGCCGTGCAGCTGGAAGCCGTGCCGGGCGACGTGTCCCGGAACGTGGCGGCGGCGGCCCGCTGGGCCGGCCGGGCCGTGGCGGCCGGCGCCGATCTCGTCGTCCTGCCGGAGGCCGTGCCGACGGGGTACGACGCCACGGCGTTCGGGGGCGAGCTCCCCACGCTCGACGACACCGGCTGGCTCGCACCCGTGCAAGAGGTCGTCGACGCCGCCGGGGTGGTGGTCGTGCTCAACAGCGCGCTTGACCGGGGCGATCGCAGGACGCTCACGAGTCTCGTCCTCACGCCCGGTCGGCAGCCCTCGCCCGCGTACGACAAGCAGCACCTCTTCCAGCAGGAGACGCAGGTGTTCACGGCCGGACCCAACGGAGCCGGCTTCCACCTCGCCGGGGTCGAGTTCGCCCTGTCCGTCTGCTACGACGCCAACTTCCCGGAGCACGCCGCGGCCGCTGCCGCCGACGGCGCCCTCGTGTACGTCAACAGCGGCGCCTACTTCCCCGGCGGCGGTCACCGCCGCGACCTGCACAAGGCGGCTCGCGCTCTGGACAAGGGCATGTACGTCGTGTTCAGCGGCCTCGTCGGCGCACCGAGCGACTTCATCGGCGGGTCGGCGGTCTACGACCCGCTCGGCCGGCCCCTCGTCAGGCTCGGCGCCGAGGAGGGTGTCGCCGTGGCCGAGATCGACCCGGCGGTGGTCGCCCGGACCCGGGCGGACCAGCGCATGTGGAGCGACCGGCGCCCGTCGCTGGGCACGCGCGTGCGCCGGTCCCTGTGACGCGGACGGCTCCGAATCCCGCTCGGCTCGAGTACGCCGAGCTCGAGGCAGGCGTCCGGCGCGGCTCCATCGGAGCGGCCGACCTAGCGTCGCCCGGCCTCCAGCTCGCGCCGGGCCCGGCGCAGGGCCTTCGACTCCGGGCTGTTGCCGCGCTGATAGGGATCGTCGGGCCGGACGGCGAGGGTGCCCAGCTGCCGGGCGACGCTGAGCAGCTGCTTGGACAGCCGGCCGGTGTTGTACTGCAGCCCGTACTTCTCGACCAGTCGGCGCACGTCCCGGGCCACCTCGGGATAGCGGCGAGCCGGGATGTCCGGGAAGAGGTGATGCTCGATCTGGTGGCTGAGGTTGCCGGTGAGCACGTGGAACAGCCGGCTGCCGCTGATGTTGGCCGAGCCGAGCAGCTGCCGCAGGTACCACTGGCCGCGGGTCTCGTTCTCGGCGTCCTCCTTGGCGAACGTCTCGACGTCGGCCGGGAAGTGGCCGCAGAAGATGACGTTGAACGCCCAGATGTTGCGGATGACGTTGGCGACGGCGTTGCCGCCCAGCACGGCCAGCGGCACCCACCATGCGGTGAACGGCACCAGCGGCAGCGTGAGCGCGGGGAAGAGCACGTAGTCCTTGAGCAACTGGCGGCCGATCTTGCGCAGCGCCCGCTTCCTGCGCGCCTGGAACTCCGCCTTCGGCAGCTTGCCCGACAGGTACTCGTCCAGCTCGACGCCGTGGTACATCACGCCCCACTCGAAGACCAGCATGAGCAGGAACGCCAGCGGCAGGTTGAAGCGGTGGCTGGGGTACCAGGGCTGGTCCTTGTCGATGCGGAACAGGTTGTAGCCGATGTCGCGGTCCATGCCGTGGATGTTGGTGTACGTGTGGTGGACGTAGTTGTGGCCGTGCTTCCAGTCGTGCGCCGGCGCGACGATGTCCCACTCGTACCGCTTGCCGTCGATCATCGGGTCGTTCATCCAGTCGTACTGGCCGTGCATGACGTTGTGCCCGATCTCCATGTTCTCGAGGATCTTGGCGAGCGCGAGCAGCGCGATGCCGGCGACGAACACGGGCCAGAAGAACGGGAAGAACAGCCCGATGCGCCCGAGGACCTCGAAGGCGCGCTGGATCTTGATGACCCGGCGGATGTAGTCGGCGTCGGTCTGGCCGAGGTCGTCGAGCACGCGCTGGCGGACGGCGTCGAGTTCGTGACCGAACTCCTCCAGCTGTTCGTAGGTCATGTACTCCAGGCCGATCGGCGACCGTTTCCCGGCATCGGCGCCGACCAGCGGCTTCGGCGCCTCGTCGTGGCCGGACGCGCTCAACGGCTCGATCGGTGCGGGCTTGCGCTTCCCGAACATCGGTGTCCTCTCGTTCGCCCGTCAGAGGGCCATGTTGACGTCGCCGACCGGGACGTTGACGCAGATCTTGATCGTCTCGTCGGTGTCGGCGCTCACCTCGCCGCTGATGACGTGGCGGACGGCGCCGTGGTTCTTCTTGACCGCGCAGGTGTTGCAGACGCCCATCCGGCAGCCGAAGTCCGGGCGCAGGCCGGCGGCTTCGGCCTGGCGCAGGATGGTGGCGCCGTCGTTGCCGACCACGACGCCGCTGTCGTCGAACGTCAGCGCGCCGGTGGCGTCGGCGGCGTCCAGGTCGACCGTGGGCACCTTGAAGTGCTCGGTCCGCAGCATCTCGCCGGCGCCGAGCCGCTCGTAGGTGTCCCGGACCGTCGCGATGAGCCCGGACGGCCCGCAGACGTAGGTGGGCGTGACGGCGGGGTCGACGTCGAGGCGCTCGAGGTGGTCGGCGGTGAACCGTCCCGCGAGCTCGCCGCCGCCGGGCTCGCGGGTGTAGACGCGGTGCAGCCGCGCGACCCCGGCGCCGGCCAGCTGGTCCAGCTCGGCGGTGAACATCTCGTCCGCCCGGGAGCGGGCGTAGTGCAGGAACGTCACCCGGCCGCGGTGGCCGGTGTCGTGCAGCGTGCGCAGCATCGACATCAGCGGCGTGATGCCGCTGCCGCCGCTGAGCAGCAACAGGTCGTCGGGAACCCGAGCGGGAAGGACGAAGTCGCCACCGGCCTGGGAGAGATGGACGATGGTGCCCGGCGCGAGGTCACGGTGCACGAACTGCGAGACGTAGCCGTCCGGGTGCGCCTTGACCGACACGCTGAAGGTGCCGTCGGTGCCGGCCGCCGAGCTGGACACCGAGAAGCAGCGGATGCGCCGGGTGCCGCCGACCTCGACCCCGAACTGCACGTGCTGCCCGGCGGCGAAGCCGTCCCACGCACCGTTCGGGCGCAGCACGACCGTGCTCGCCTGCGCGGTGTCGTGGACGACCTCGACGACCCGGGCGCGGACGAGAGCGACGGTGAGCATCGGATGCACGTGCTCGAGGTAGTGGTCGACCGAGTGCGGTGAGGTCAACGCCGCCACGGCTCGCGAGCCGAGCATCCTGCGGATGACGCCGATCGCGGCCTCCTCACTCAGTGAACACGCGTGCACTCAAATCGTGAGGCGCACAGGCGCGAAACGCAATGGGAACGTCCTGTGACCTCGCGCACGAACGGAACACGCGTGCACCGTGCCGGCGGTTAGGCTCAGCCTCATGCCCGCCCAGGCCGCCGCACGACAAGCGCAGAAGGAACGCACCCACGAGGCGCTGCTGACCGCCGCTCTCGACCTCAGCCGCCGCTACGGGTTCGCGCAGATCAGCCTGCGGCAGGTCGCCGGCCACGCGGGCGTGGTGCCCACCGCGTTCTACCGCCACTTCGACTCGATGGAACAGCTCGGGCTGGTGCTGGTCGAGCAGTCGTTCGCGACGCTGCGGCGGATGATCCGCGACGCTCAACGCGACCCGCACGTCTTCGACAACATCATCGACGCGTCGGCGGCCATCCTCGTCGACGCGGTCAAGCAGAACCGCGCGCACTTCGACTTCGTGGCCCGCGAACGCGTCGGCGGATCGCCCGCCGTCCGCCGGGCCATCCAGCACGAACTCGACCTGTTCGTCAGCGAGCTGGCGATCGTGCTCGCACGGCTGCCCCACATCGAGAACTGGAGCAGCGACGACGTCCAGATGGTCGCGCGGCTGTTCGTGCGGAACATGGTCTCCCACGCCGAGGAGGTCGTCGACATGCCCGACGGCCGCCCCGATCTCGAGGAGCAGATCAGGGACGGCGCCCGGCGCGAGATGCGGGTCATCGTCATCGGCTTCCGCGACTGGCGCTCAGCGGCGCACCGATGACGACGCTCACCGCCCGGCGAGGAAGTGCTGGGCCACCTCCGCCGCGGTCAGGGCGCGGTCGTACAGCGCCACCTCGTCGAGCCCGCCGTGCAGGCGCCGGCCGCGGTCGTCGCCGCGGGCGCCGAGCTTGACGCTGACGTCGGACTGGCCCGGGCGCACCGTCGTCGCCCGGCGGCCGACCTCGACGCCGTCGGCGTAGACGACCATGGTGGCGCCGTCGAAGGTGCCCACGACGTGGTGCCATTCGCCCGTCCCGAGCGGTGTCCGTCCCGTGACGATCGCGGCGTTGCGCGCGTCGAGGACGCCGAACGTGGGCCGGCCGAGCCCGTCGAGCCGCAGCAGGAAGCCGTTGTACGCGGGCCCCTCGTAGGACTCCACCACGCCGATGCCGTCACCCGAGGCGGGCCGGTCGGCGCGCACCCAGGCCTCGACGGTGAGGTGCCCGTCGGCCGAGCCCACCTGGCCGACCGGCGCCTCGCCGTAGCCGCCGGCCAGCCCCAGCCCGGCGGACCCGGGAACCGCCCCGCCGGCGCCCCGGACGGTCTCGCCGCGGGTGCTGCCGGGGCTCGTCCCGGTGTCGTCGGCGATCAGCGTGCCCTCGGTCTCCTCCAGACGCCACCACGCGCTCGGCTCGTCGCCGGCGACGACCTCGGCGTACTCCCCCGCCCCGGCCGCCTCTGCGGGATACAGCCCGGCCGCGAACGTCGCGCCGGCGCCCTCGCCGTCGACCCGGAACACCAGTTGCCCGGGCGCGGCGCCGGCCGGCACGCCGACCCGCACGACGTGGCGGCTCGTGATGGGCCGGCCGCCGCTGTCGACGACCACGTCCTGCTGGGACGGTGTGACGGTCCAGCCCTCGGGCGCGGTGACGGTCAGGGTGCCGCGATACGTCCCGGCCGACCGCGCGGTGACGTCGACGGCCACCTCGCTGACACCGCCCGCCACGACGGCCCGCTCGCCGTACGGCGCGCTGATGGTGGCGCCGACCGGTGTGGCCGCGATCGCCTCGGCCCGTTCGAGGAACGGCAGGAGGGTGCCCATGGCCACGTGCACCGGCCTGGTGTCGCCGTTCGGGTCGACGGCGCGGACCGCGCGCATGCGCTCGCGCAGCGCCACCATGCGCTCGCGCGCGGCGGCCGCGTCGTCGTCGCGGCCGTCGGCCAGGGCGGTGAGCAGGCCGACAGCCTCCGAGACGGCCCGTCCGCCCAGCGCGCTCGCCTCCAGCCACGGCCGCAGCTCGCCGGCCAGCGCGTCCGGGAGGACCGGCGCCAGGGAGTCGGCCCGGCCCAGCGCCTCGGCGTGGGCGCGCAGGCGCTCGCCGGGGCCGGCGAGGTCGGCGCCCGCGGAGTAGGCCTGCAGGTACGCGTCGACGAGACCGGCCAGGCGCGGGCCCATGCGGTCGCTGTGGAAGCCGTCGTAGCGGTGCGCGTCGGCGAACACCTCGAAGTCGCCCGCACGGTCACCGGCCAGGCGGGCCAGCACCGCCCGCCACGACCGGTCCGGCACGTAGGCGGCCGGGTTCCAGGCGTAGTCGGCCGCCGTGGCCAGCGACACCTGCGAGGCGTACTGCTCGCTCATCTGGTTCCACGACACCCCGAGGACCGTTCCGGGCAGGCCGGGCGAGCGGCCCACCACCGGCCCGAGGTGCAGCCGGCCGCGGTCGTAGTCGTTGACCGGGTAGTTGTCGAACACGATCAGCTCGTGCCGCGGGAAGGCGGCGCGCACCTGCTCGACGTCGAGCGACTCGATCTCCGGCGACATCACCGCCGGGCCGGTCCAGTACAGCTGCCAGTCCGCGGACAGGTTCGCGTCGAAGACCGACCGGTAGGGCGTCGGCTCGTTGGTCCAGTACAGCGACGGGATGGTGATGGGCGGGCCGAGCTCGTCGTGCCGGGAGAAGAACCGCTCCTCGAGGTCGGTGAGCACCTCGGTCTGGGCCCGCGCCACCGGGTGGTCCGTGCCGGCGTAGCGCTCGGTGTCCTCGGCGCAGGTGAACTGCTCGGTGACGTCGTCCCACGAGATGACGAAGCGGCTGACGCCGATCTCGCGCAGCTGTTCGAGCCGGGCGAGCAGGGCGTCGCGATCGGCCTGACGGGCGTGGCAGATGCCGGGCGCCGTCCCGCCGTGCATGGGCGCCGCCGGGCCGACCCGGTAGATGAACGTCACGTGCCGCTCGCGGGCGTAGTCGACCAGGCGTTCCAGCTCGGCCAGCTGCTCCGGCTCGTAGAGCTCGCGCCAGGCCCGCCCGGTGGTACGCGGGTCGTTCGCCGGGCCGTAGAAGTAGACGTTCATCTTCAGCGCGGCGAGGAAGTCGATCTGGTCGCGACGGGCCTGCCACGACCAGTCCGGGCCGTAGAACGACTCCAGCCCGCCGCGGAACGCGAAGCCCGGGCCGTCCTCGATGCGCACCGCCGGCAGCGTCCCGTCCTCGAGCGCGGCGAGCTGCCCGAGTGTCTGCGCCGCGTAGAACAGCCCGGCGTCGTCGCCGGCGAGGACGGCGGACGCGGCCGGCCCGCGCAGCGCCCGGGTGCCGAGGAGATACTCCTCGGCGCCGAGACCGGCGACGTCGGCGGCGCCCCAGCCGAACGCGTCGAGCTCCTCGGCGGCGCCCTCGGCGGACTCCGCGCCGACCAGGTGGACGGTCAGGCGGTTCGGCCCGGGGCGGTCGCGCTCCCGCAGGCCCTGCGCCGTCAGCGCCTCCCGCACGGCCGCCGCCGTCGCGTCGTCGACGTCGCCACCGGCCTCGATCGCGAAGAACCGCACGCCGACGGGCGAGCCGAGCCGCTCGATCGAGCGCGGCGCCGGCTGCAGCAGCTCGAGCGGGTCTCCAGTGCTCGACGTGGCCGCCGGCTCGGTCGTCACGTCCCCGTCCCGCGATGGACCGGCGGCGGCCGAGGCGGAGAACACCCCGGCCAGCAGCAGCGGGATCACGACCTGGGCGGCGAGGGTCCGTACCGGCATGACGACCTCCGTCTGGTGGCGGGCGAGCCGCCCAAAATACCGGACTAGTCCGGTATAGGGAAGGGCGACGGAGACATGGACGTGGCGGGCCCGGAACGCGCCGGGCCCGCCACGGGACGACCTGGATCAGCCCTCTTCGCAGGTCGGAACGATGAGGTGCGGGTTGCTGGACCTCATCTGGCTCCCGGGCATCATGCCCCAGCCGTTCTGCTTGCTGGTGCCGATGACCTCGTCGGCCCAGGTGTAGTAGCGCCAGCTGCCGGCCCTGCTCGACTTGCAGGCGAACCAGCTGCGAGTGCTGTACATGATGCCCACCCGCTGGTTGTGGACCCACGGGTGGAACACGGAAGCGCCGTAGACGTTGTCGCAGTACGTGAGGCGGTAGGTCGAGCCCCACGGGTCGGTGACGTACTCGTTCGACTTCACACAGCTGGCGGTGATCGCGGCCTTCGTCGTGGCGGCGTCGTCGGCGGCCGCCCCCGCGGCGCCGGCCGAGGTGGTGATGCCGGCGGCGAGCGCGGCGATGCCGACGAGTCCGCTGATCAGACGTCGGGACGTACGCATGGCAAGTGCCTCTCGGTAGTCGGGATGCCACCCGCGGGCGGCGCTGGATCAGCCGTTCGCGCAGGTCGGGACGATGTGCGGGTTGCCGGACCTCATGGCGCCGCTGGGCATCAGGCCCCAGCCGTTCTGCGGGCCGCCGCCGAGGGCCACGTCGCCCCAGGTGTAGTAGCCCCAGCCCTTGACGGCGCCCATGTACTTCTTGCAGCCGAACCAGCTGCGGGTGCTGTAGAGGCGGCCCACCACCTCGTTCTTGCCGCTCGGGTGGAACAGGAACACGCCGGAGACGTTGTCGCAGTAGATGAGCCGGTAGGTCGACTGCCACGGGTCGGTGATGTACGCGTTCGACTTCACGCAGCTGGCGGTGATCGCGGCCTTCGTCGTGGCGGCGTCGTCGGCCGTGCCGGTCGCCCCCGCGGCGCCGGCCGAGGTGGTGACGCCGGCGGCGAGCGCGGCGATGCCGACGAGTCCGCTGATCAGACGTCGGGACATGCGCATGTGCAGGTGCCTTTCGGTTGTCGGGATGCCACCCCTGCGGCGGCGTCCCCACTCTCGGGGAGCCGCGGCGCGGTGGGTACCTCTGACGTCCGAGGGTGCTCAGCCGGCGTCGGGCGTGTACAACTCGAGGTAGTGCGCGACGCTGTCGGCGTAGGGCCGCAGCTGCTCCGGCGGCGACCCGGCCCACTCGTTGACCCGTTCGTCGGAGCTGCGGTGTGCCAGCGCCAGGTTGACCTGGTGCCCGCCGGGCAGGTCGGCGGACACCCGTGGCGCGACGAAGCACAGGTAGCGGCCGAGCGCGGGGATCGACGTCTCGGGCGGGAACGGGGGCTGTGGTTCGCCGCCGTCGGGGCGTTCGGCGTCGGTGACCCAGTAGTAGAGCACGTGACCGCTCCAGCGGGCGATGCCGTACTCGTCGTTGGCCGGGTCGGCCAGCTCGGCATCGAAGTCGCTCTCCGTCTTGAGCATCGCCGCGATGAGCGCGGGGGTGACCGAGGGCTCGTCGCACGCGCCGGCGGCGTCGACGATGAGCCGGCGGAACTCGACCGGGACGCCGGCCTCGGTGCTGAGCACGTCCGCCCCGTACCTGGCGGGATCGGCGGACGCGGGCTCGTCGGCGGCGAGCGCCGACCAGGCGACGGCGCCGCCGCCGACCACCGCGGCCGTCGCGGCGGCCACCCCGAACCGGCGCCGCCACCGAGGCGGGCGCAGCCGGGGCAGCCGGGGTGAGCGTTCGGCGCCGGCGGCGGCCTCGGCCCGGCGCAGCACCGACTCGGCGTCGTGCCGGGACCGTGCGACGTGGCCGGGGGCGAGGCAGTCGGTGATCAGCCGCCGCCACGGCTCGGTCAGGGCGGGTGCGAGCCGCAGGTCGTCGTCGCCTTGGGCGTAGCGGACGGCGGCGTCGCGGCGGGCGGCCGGGCTACTGCCGGGGAACGGGTACCCGCCGGAGAGGACGAGGTGCGCGAGCACGCCGAACGACCAGACGTCGGCGCTGGGCCGGACCTGCTGGCCGCGCTCGGTGACGTCGGCCCAGAGCAGCTCCGGCGCCGCGAAGTCGGGCGAGGCGAACAGCGGCGCGTAGGCGTGGGTGCCCTCGAGCTCGGCGGCCAGGTTGAAGTCGGCCAGCCGCGCCGACCCGTCGGCCATGACCAGCACGTTCGCCGGCTTCAGGTCGCCGTGCACCCAGCCGGCCCGGTGCAGCTGGGCCAGGCCCTCGGCGATCTGCGCCAGCAGCGCCGGGCCGCCGTCCAAGGGCTCGCCCGCCGCCAGCAGGCGGTCCAGCGACGTCTGGGCCCGTTCGAGGACGAGCACCGTGGCGCCGTCCAGCTCCGGCCGCGCGCCGTCGTCGACCGTCAGCGTCTCGTACATGCGGATCAGCCGCGGCCGGCGCAGCCTGCGCAGCACGTCGATCTCGCGCTCGATGAGGTCCTGCAGGTGACGCAGTTGCCGTGGCGTCCGGGTCCCCGTGGGCAGGAACTTGAGCGCGGCCTCGGCGGGCAGGTCGCCGGTCGCGTCGCCGGCCCTCCGGGCGGCGTAGACGCTGCCGAACGCGCCGGAGGCGAGCGGCCGGCGCACCTCCCAAGCGCCGACGCGGTAGCCCTCCGGCACCGTGACCGTGAACGGCCCGGTGGTCACGTCGTGACGCCTTCGAGCAGGGCGAGATCGTCCTCGCCGACGAGGTCGAAGCGCACCGCGAGCGCGGCGACGGCGTCCTTCTTGCCGTGCATGCGCCCGCCGCAGGCCACCTCGTCGGGTCCGGCCTTCAGGCGCAGCTTCGTCGCGAGGTAGTCGATGTTCCACTGGATCGTGGTGCGGTTCGCGGCCGGCCAGACCGGGTGCAGCCGCTGCGCGACCTGGTCGACGGTCGGCGTGGCGGCGAGGGCGTCGCCGCGCAGGCGTGGCTCGCACAGCGCCGCCAGGACCAGGAAGTAGCGCTTGCTCCGGTCGAGCGGGAACGCCGCCGTGGTTGCCTGGCCGGACACCGGCGTCAGCTGGTCGTGGTAGTCGTGGCGTGGCGCCCACACGTCGACGACGCGCAGCAGGTCGTCGGCGGCGGGCAGCACCAGCCGCGAGAACTCGAACGGGATCGGCGCGTCCAGGCGGCCCGGCGCCACCTTGACGTGTTCGCCGGCGCCCTCGGGGTTCTCGACCACGTAGGTCTGGCGCCCGCTGAGGTTGCTCAGCTTCCAGAACGCGCCTTCGGCGGCGATGCGCCCGGCCCGGCGCGACACGCCGTCGTGCGCGACGGTGACGTGTGCCTCGCCGGGCCGCTCCGGTGGCCGCTCGCGGCCGAACGACACCGACTGCCCGGGCGCCAGCCGCAGCTGCTCGCCGTCGGCGGGCACGACGATGATGCTGAACGCGTGGTGGTCCGGCGCATGATCCATAGGTGCTCCATGGTGGCACGGCGGCACATCGTCGTCAGGTGCTCGACCTGCGGAAACGACCACCTGAGCGCAGGAATGAAGCCGCGGTGAAGCCGCGGTGAAGACACGGCCGGACATGATCGTCCGACTCCGACGAGAGAGGACCCTGCCGTGGTCACCAGCCGCATCCTCACCCGTGTCGCCTCAGTGCTGGTCCTCGCGACCGCGCTGGCCTCAGCCCCGGTCGCCGGCCACGCCGACGACGCGGCGCCCGACTCCCGCCCACCGGCCGTGATCTTCGACTCCGACATGGACTTCGACGACGCGGCGACGCTGGCCTACCTGGCCCAGGAGGACCGGCTCGGCCGCATCGACCTGCGCGCCGTCACCGTGACGAACAACGGCAACGGCCTGCCGGGCCGGGCCATCCGGCACGCCCGCTGCCTGCTGGAGCGGCTCGGGCTGGACGACGTCCCGGTGGCAGACGGATCCAGCACCGCGCCCAACGCGTTCCCGGCCGAACTGCGCCAGACCTTCGACCGGGTCTTCGAGGACGTCCTCGCCGGCTGCACCGCGAGCGAGGCGCCGTCCCGGATCCGCGCGTCCGAGCTGATCCGCTGGATCGTGGCCCTGGACCCGGCCGCCCACGTGATCGCGACCGGCCCGCTGTCCAACGTCGCCGCGGCCCGGCTGGACCCGCACCGCGTCACCTCGATGGGCGGCGCCGTGCGGGTCGGCGGCAACCTGTGCTGCGGCACGCCGCCCGAGTTCGACGGAAGCCAGGAGTTCAACTACTGGATCGACCCACCCGCCTCCCGGGCGGCGCTGCGCAGCCTGGCCCGGCTGGTCCCCCTCGACGCCACCAACGACGTGCCGATCACCCCGCAGTTCGTCCAGCGACTGGGCGCCGAAGGCCGCACCACCGCCGCCGGCATCGTGTTCGGGCTGGTCAGCCACCCCGAGGTGGCGCCGCTCATCGACGCCGGAATCATGTCCTGGTGGGACCCGCTGACCGCGATGAGCGTCATCCACCGCGGCATCGTCAGCTTCGAGACGGGACGCCTCGACGTCGTCACCACCGGCCCGCAGGCGGGGCGCACCGTGCTCTCCCCGACCGGCCGGACGGTCGTGTTCGCCAACGCGGCGAACGCCGCCGACTTCGAGCAGCTCTTCCTGACCACCCTCAACGGCGGCCGCTGACCCCGAGCCCGGCGCTGTCACAAACCCGGGAGCTGTCTCGTCCTGGGTACCGACGGCCTCGAGCAGGGAGTGGACATGAACGTCGCGCTGTGGATCTGCGCCGGAATCCTGGCCTTCGCGTGCCTGGTCAGCAGCGCCAAACTGGTCGTGCCCCGGGAGAAGATGGCCGCGACGGGTTCGTTCGCCCACTGGGTCATGGACTTCAGTCCCGGCGCGCTGAAGGCCATCGGAACCGCCGAACTGCTGGCGGCCGCCGGCCTGATCCTGCCCGCCGTGCTCGACGTCGCGCCGGTGCTGGTGCCGCTGGCCGCCACCGGACTCGTCCTGCTGTTCACCGGCGCGGTGACCATGCGGCTGCGCCGGGGCGAGCGGGCGACGATCACCGGCGACGTGGTCTACCTCGGGCTGGCGGTCTTCGTCGCCTGGGGCCGCTTCGGCCCCGAGTCGTTCACCGCCTGACCGCCGGCGTCCGTCCCGATCACCTGCGATGGCGTGCTCCCCGCCCCGAGCCGGGGAGCACGCCATCGTTCTCGGTGGTGCGCCGGCTCAGTCGCCGGTGACGGACGATCCCGTCAGGTGACGGCGGCCGCGTCGCACCGCGACACCGGCGGCGCCGGCGAGCAGGACGATCCCGCCGAGCAGAGCCACCGTGCCGGCGTCGGTGCCGGTGTCCGGCAGCGACGGGTCCTCGTCCGGCGTGGACGGGGTGTCGTCCGGCGGCGACGGGGTGTCGGCGTCCGGCATGGTGTGCTCGGTCCGGCAGTCGGGGTTGCCGTCGGCCGCCTCGACACAGACACCGCGGTCGTCGTCGGTGCTGACCACGTTGCGCAGCAGCCCGTCGCCGTGGTCGGTGACGGTGACCGAGTAGGTGATCGTCACCGTCTGGCCGACGGCCAGGTCGCCGTCCCACCGCAGCGTGGTGCCGTCCCGGCTCACCTCACCCGACGACGCCACGGCGTCGTCGTTGTAGGTGGCGTCGTCGGCCACCTGCGACAGGTCGTCCTCGACCCAGGCGCCGTCCACGGCCGCCGCGCCGACCTGGGTCACGGTGATCGTGTAGGTGATCTTGTCGCCCACCTCGACCTCCGAGCCCGGCTCCGGGTCCGACGTCTTGGCGTAGGTGTACTCGCCCTGACGGTGGTCGGTGGTGCAGCCCTCGTTGCCGTCCTCGGCGGGCACGCACACGCCCTCGTCGGCCGGGTCGGTGACGACGTTCACCAGCTCGTCGTCACCTTCGCCGACGGCATTGGCCGTCACCGAGTAGGTCAGCGTGACGACCTGCCCCACCTCGAGGTCACCGGTCCAGGTCAGCGTCGGCTCCTCGTAGGACACCTCGCCCGAGTCGGCCACCGCGTCGTCGTTCCACACGGCGTCGTCCAGGACGGCCGAGAGGTCGTCCTCGACGGTGGCGCCCTCGACCGGCGCGGCGCCGACCTGGCTGATGAGCACGGTGTAGGTGATCACGCCGTCCTCGGCGACGACCGAGCCCGGAACCGGGTCCGACGTCTTGGAGAAGGTGTACGAGCCGTTGACGTGCTCGGTGACGCAGGCCTCGTTCTGGCCCTCCACCGGCACGCACTTGTCCGGGTCGGCCGGGGTGACCACGTTCCTCAGGTGCCGGTCGCCCTCGGCGGTCACGGTCACCGAGTAGGTCACCGTCACCTCCTCGCCCACGGCGAGCGGACCCGACCAGGACAGCGTCGGCTCCTCGTAGGCCGGATCGGGACCGGAGGACGCGACGGCGTCGTCGTTCCAGGTGGCGTCGTCGAGGACCTGCGTGAGGTCGTCCTCGAACCCGGCCTGCTCCACCGGGCCGATGCCGAACTGCCGGACGGTCACCGTGTAGGTGACGGTGTCGCCCACCTCCACCTCGGACCCGTCGACCGGATCGGAGGTCTTGAGGACCTGGTAGTCGCCCATGACGTGGTCGGTCTCGCAGTTCGGGTTCTCGTCCGGCGCCGGCACGCAGATCCCGGGGAAGCAGTCCGGGTCGTCCGGCTCGCAGATCGACGTGACGACGTTGTGCAGCTGGTCGTCGCCCTCGCCGATCGCGGTCGCCGTGACCGAGTACGTCAGCGTGACCACGTCGCCCACGGCCAGATCGCCGTCCCAGCGCAGCGTCGGCTCGGTGTACGTCACCGTCCCCGACGTCGCCGCGGCGTCGTCGTTCCAGCCTGCGTCGTCCAGCACCGCCGTCAGGTCGTCGATGACGAACGCGCCGGCCACGGCGCCCTCGCCGCGCTGCTCGATCAGCACCGTGTAGGTGATGACCTCGCCCACCTGCACCGACGAGCCGGGCACCGGGTCCGCCGTCTTGGAGTACTCGTACCAGCCCACCACGATCGGCGGCGGCTCGCACGGGTTCTCCTCGCCCTCGACCGCGTCGGGACACCCGACCGACCACACCGAGTTGTCCACGATGGTGTCGGCGCCGTCGGCCTCCAGCCCGGCGACGTCCTTGACGGTCACCGTGTAGGTGATGGTCGCGACCTCGCCGACCGGGATGACGCCCTCCCACGACAGCACGCCGTCGGCGTAGGCGACGGTGCCGATGTCGGCGACCGCGTCGTCGTTGTAGACCGCGTCGTCCAGCACGTCCTCCAGCGTGTCGGTGAACGAGCCGGCGGCCGGGACCGGACCCTCCTGGGTGACGGTGATCGTGTAGGTGATGGTGTCGCCCGGCCGTACCGTCGACCCCGGCGCCGGATCCGATGTCTTCGCCACCGAGTAGTCCGACACGTAGAGCGCCGCCGAGGTGCGCATCACCAGCTCGGTGTGCTCGGCCCGCGCCTGCGCCCGGTTGACGTACACGTCCTGCGGCTGCGCGCCGTTCGTGGTGATCGGCACCTGGAACGAGAACGACCCGCCGGACAGCAGCTCACCGCCGATCACCCGGATCGCGGTCGGGTTCTCCGGCCGGGTGGTGGTCCAGCCGGCGGTGTTGCCCGACGGGTCGCCGGCGGCGCCGTTGGACGCGTCGGCCGGATCGTCGGTCAGCGTCGCCGGGTCGGCGTCGGTGTAGTACACCGTCCCGCCGTCGGGCAGCACGACCTCGTCCAGCGTGTAGGTGCCGGAGAACGAGGTGCCGCGCTGGTCGCCGTTGTACGGGAGGATGTCGATCGTGTCGGTGAACGCCTGCGGCAGCGGGTCGAACGACTCGATCGTCACCGTCCACGAGCCCGAGCCCACGCCGTCGCCGTTCCCGTTCGGGATGTACTCGACGTCCGACGTCTTGAGGATCGTGGTGTAGCCGTCCGTCGAGACCGCCACCTGAGCGTCGTCGTCGACGCTGATGTCGCCGTACGTCGCCTCGACCGTGTTGGTGAGCTGCGTCCCCGGCTCGACCGACGAGTCGGCGACGGCCTGATAGGTGAGCTCGTTCGGCTCGTTGGTGGCCACGCCGTCCAGTACCCAGGTCAGCACGGTCCGGCCCGAGTCGTCGGTCGTCACCGCGGGCTCGGGCTCCGCCGACCCCTCCACGTACGTCATGCCGGGAGGCAGGGTGTCGACGAGCCGGTAGCCGTCGACCGCCGGCGGGATCGCGCCGGTGCCGTTGGCCGAGTAGGTCAGCGTGAAGCCGACCGGCACGCCGGGCTTGATGACGCTCTGGTCGGCGGTCTTCGTCACCGCCGGGGTGGCGCCGATGACGTAGAGGACGTCGCGGCCGGAGCCGATGTACGGGTAGCGCATCCCCGGCGTGCGCGGGCCGCTGCCGTCGGCCGGATCGAGCGTCCGGCTCGGCCGGGACCACTCCCCGTTGATCGCCAGCTCACCGAATTCCCAGATGTCCTGCCCGACCGGCGCGTCGTCGTTCACGACGAAGTGCACCTGCAGCGGCACGTTGGCCGTCCCGGCGACCGCGGAGAACGGGTAGGTCGCCCGCACCGCCTTCACCGTGGAGAGGTCGCCCGGCTCGGTCGTCGTCCACCCGCCGGGATCGGTGGCGCAGGTGAAGGCGTTCGGGTCGTAGCCGCCGCTGCCGGGGGTCACCGACGCCTCGGCGCCCACGTAGTACTCGACGGTCGCGCCGTCGACCGAGGGGCCGCCCCAGCTCGTCCAGAGGTCGTAGTCGGTGAAGGTCACGTAGGCCGAGTCGAGGATGACGCACTGACTGATGACGTCGGCGGGCGCGTAGTCGCCGGTGCCGAGGCTGTGGACCGTCGTGGCGTCGACCACCGTTCCGGGCGAGGCCTTGAACTGGTTGCTCCACCACGACGGCACCTCGACCCCCGAGTAGTTCGGCCGGTAGGCGTTGCTCCAGCCGCCGCGGGTCCAGGTCTTGTTCGACACGTTGTTCGACGCGTCGTCCTCGGACGTCTCACCGGCCGGCGACGTGTAGACCGGGGCATCCGACGTCAGGGTGATGCTGTCGTTCTGGACGCCGGAGACGCGGAACCAGACCGAACCGCTGGCCACGGCCTGCGTGTCGGACGGCAACGGCCGCCCGGTCGAGTCGTGGGTCGGCACCTGTACCCGCGAGTAGTCGATCCCGGTCAACGTCAGCGTGAACGTGTCCGGCGCGGTCTGCGTCAGGGTGCAGCCGTCGACGAACGGCGCCGTCTGCTCGGCGGCATGGGTGTCGTCGGACCACGGATGCCCGATCGCCCCGGCCGGGCCTCCGGCGGCGCCGCCGGCGAAGGCCGAGCAGGCGTTCGGCCCGACCGCCAGCGCCGCCCCCGTGCCGGTGCTGGTCGTGAGGGTGTAAGTGACGGAGTCCGGCCCCGGATCGCTCCCCGCTCCCAGGAACAGCGTCCACTGGAGGTCGAGGTCGACGACGTCGCCCGCGTCGTCGTAGGCGACACCGGCGGTGGACGAGCCCCAGGCGATGTCCATCCGGAACGGGTTGTCGATCGGGATCGGCGGGACCTCGGCGGTGAGCCCGTCGATGGTGCCGATCGCGCTCACCTCGTCGCCGGTCTCGCCGTCGGCCTCGATGCCCGTCTGGACGACGACAGCGGTGCCCTCACGATGGGTGCCGAGGTTGCACAGCAGGGTGCGGCGATCCGCCGAGATCTCCGACACCGGGTCGACGTCACTGGTGAGGCAGGCCTCGGGAACGGCATCGAAGAGACCGTGTTCCAGCGTGACGGTGAAAGCGACGTTGTCGACGTCCTCATTGCCGGGCGCCGCTTCGTCGTCATTGACATTCACCCGCCATTCGGCGACCACCGGAGAACCCGAGGCGACGACGTCCGGTGGGTCGATCCATCGGCCGGTGATCTCGTACACCGTCGCGGCCGCGGCCACCCCCGTACTCGCGATCGCCATGCCGGTCGACGACACCACCATGACCAGCGTGGCCGCGAGGCCACGGCGCAAGCGCCGCCGCCGTGCACGGTCTGTTCCACGTGTATCTGACTTGATCGGTCCTGCGGACACAGTGCCTCCCCACCCACTACGAAAAAACCGAACGCATTGCCCCCCGGCAACCCGTCGAAACGCGCCGTCGTGCATTTACGGCCGGCCCGGATCAACGGCGCCCAGCCTTACAGGCAGCCCCTCCGCACCGCAGGAATGCAGCGCAATTGCACGGCTCGGGCGAGGGTGTTTCTGGGTTGAGAACCAGGGTGAATGAGGGTGAGGAATGGGTGAGTTCATTCATCCGTTCGGCCGACTTCGCCGCGAGGGGCGCCCGTAGCTGATACCTCATTGACCACGACGTCGAGCTGGGCTCACCCCGGCTCACCCCGCCTGGCCGGCCGGATCCGGATACAGTCGGCTCGACCCCATCGACCCCGATCGTGAGGTACGACGTGAGTGCCCGAGAACTCGCCGAGATCGTCGCCGACGGCCGGTGGGACGATTTCGCGACACTGTGCGACAACGCGTTCTTCCGCATGTCGCTGACCTGCCCCGCGGAGCTCCAGGACACCCTCGAGTCGGCGCCGGAAGAATGGATCCGGCGGCACCCCCGGCAGTACTACGCCCGCGCGGGATTGCGGGCCATCAACAAGCGCTTCTCCGTCTTCGAGACCGAGCCGCTCGAGGTGTTCACGGCGTGGGTCGCCGAACAGGATCCGGTGCTGACCCGCGACGCCGTCACGCTCCTGATCGCGCAGCTGCAGTACCGGCGCTTCATGGGCCAGTTCGACGAGGCCCTGGAGGTCGCCCGGCAGGTCGAGGAGGCGATCGAGACCTCGACCGACTACGTCGACTTCGACGACTTCGTCGCCTGCATGTTCTTCCCGATCGGGGCGACCAGGCTGATGACCGGCGATCTCGCGGGCGGCATCGCCTCGTTCAGCTCCGCGCTGCGCTGGAGCCGGCACTGGCGGCCGCACCCGGCGGAGCGGCACGCCCGCAACTACCTCGCCACCACCCTGGCCCTGGCCGGCGACTACCGGGCCGCCGCCGAGCTCGTCGACCTCGACCAGCCGGTGCGACAGTCAGAGCCGGGCACCCTCGCCTTCCTGTACGAGTGCGGCGGCGCCTTCGGCCCGGCGCTGATCGCGCTCGGCGCGCACGACCGCGAGCGGGCGGCGGCCGCGCTGGACCAGCTCGACGACGCGGCCAGGACCGACGAGTTCTGGTGGCTCGGGGTGCACGCCCAGGCACTCTGGCAGCTGCACTGGGGCGAGCCGCAGGAGGCCGCCGCGCTGATCGAGCGCTCGCTGCTCACGTTCCGCCAGCTCGCGCCGGCCGGGTCGATGGCACATACCCTGCTCGTCAGCGATCTCGCCGACACCTACCAGGCGCTCGGCCTGATCGATCGCGCCATGAACCTGCTCGACCAGCCCGGCATCGCCGCCGACACGCCCTGGACGCTCATGTCGCGGGCGCGCCTGCACAACCTCACCGGAAACCCGCGCGCCGCGCTGGAGCTGCTCGGCACCGACGGCGTCCGCACGGCGTTCCTCCCCACCCCGGCGTCGTGGCACCTCATCCGGGCCAACGCCCACCACCTCCTGCAGAACGACGACCGGGCGAACGAGGCGCTCGGCAACGCGGCCGTCGCCATCACCAAGCTCGGCGACCGCCTCGCCTTCGCCGAATGCGCCGCCGACCTGCGCGACCGCCTCGCCGCCCTCGTCGACGATCCGCCGGACACTCGGGCGCTCTACCGGCACCAGCGCGCGGCCGCGCTCACCCGTCGCGAGCTGGAGGTGCTGCTCGCCCTCCGCACCAAGACCTCGGTCCGCGACATCTCCCAGCAGCTGTTCCTGTCGCCGAACACGATCAAGACCCACCTGCGCAACCTCTATCGCAAGCTCGGGGTCAACACCCGCGAGGAAGCCTTGCAGGCCACGCGCAAGCTGGAGTTCTGACAGCGGCCGGCCGTCGCCGACCCCGGCTTGCGGCTACGGCTTCAGCTTGTCCGGCAGCACCTTGTGAGTGCCGTCGCACCACGGCTGCCCGGCGGACCTGCCGCACCGGCAGACGGGCTGACGGGGCGGGTGGTGCGGTGCGGCCGGCCGTCGGCGTCGGCGACGACGTGCTCGCCGCGCAGCAGCAGCGGCCCGCCGGGGCAGACGATGACATCGGGGTGCTCGATGCGGTCCGTCACGCCGCCACGCCCCGGTCCGCGAGCCAGCGCCGGGCGAACCGGTCCTCCAGCCCGAGGCAGGTCAGCGCGCCGAACACCACCTCCGGGGCCTGGGCCGGGCTCCTCGGCGACCAGCGCGCCGCAGATGGTGCGGACGGCGAGCTGTTCGTGCACGGCATCGGCCTCGACGTGCTCGTCGTAATAGGCGATCATCTCGGCCGGGAGCCCGAGCCGGTCGAGCCCCTGCGCCATCCGCCGCGACGGCAGCGAGCTGGTCGCCTCGAACGCCGCCAGATGGCCGAGCGCCGCGCCGTGCAGCCGGCGATGCAGCCCGAACAGCGACATCGCGTTGTTCTGCGCCAGCACCTCGACCGGGACGTCGTCGATGTACGCGCCGTAGTCCGAGCGCAGGCCGGTGGCGTCGAGGCCGCGGACGAACAAGTTCGAGTGGAGCCGGTTCGGGTCGCCGCAGCCATACTCGTCGTACTGCAACTCCATCAGCGCCGCCTTCGGCCCAGTGCTCAGCCGCGGCACCACCCACGCCGTCGGGTCGGCCTCCTTGAGGTGGTAGATCGTGCGATGACGCAACAATTCCAGCGTCTGCTCGACGGTGGCGTCGCGCTGCACGAACGACGCGACGGAAGCGCCGTCGAACCCGTCGATCAGCTCGAACAGGGCGTCGGCGAACGGCTCGGCGAGCTCGGGCGGCGGGAACGACTCGCGCAGCTCCGCCTCGAACCGGCGTTCCAGGGTCCGGCGCAGCGTCAGCAGCTCCGGCTCCCATTCCAGTTCGTCGCCGACGTCCTCGAAGCCCTGGTAGGACAGTTCGTACAGCATCCAGAGACTCAGCTGCCGGTCGGCGTCGTCGGTGGCCGGGAGGGCGGCGAGCCCGGCCACCGACGTCCCCTCGTGCAGGCCGGCCGTCAGTGCCTCGCCGAGCTCGCCCCGTGCCTTCGGTATCAGCATGTCGGGCCAGTACCCGTGCACCAGCGCGGGATGCGCCGTCAGCGCGGCGTGACCGCGGGAGCGATCCGGGCACGCAGCTGGCCGAGGATGCGTGTCAGCAGCCGCGACACCTGCATCTGCGTCACGCCCAGCTCCTCGCCGATCTCCTGCTGCGTCAGCCCTTTGAAGAAGCGCAGGTACAGGATGCGGCGGTCGCGTGGCTTCAGCTCCCGGCAGGCCGGGCCCAGCACCGTCACCGCATCGGCGCGGGCGAAGCCGTCGTCGTCCTGACCCAGCGCCTCGGCGAGCGGGGTGTCGTCGTCGCTCATGCGGTAGTCGATGGACGCGGCGGTGAAGCACTCGCGCGAGGCGTCGGCCTCGCGGACGTCCTCGACCCCGATCCCGAGATGCCCGGCCAGCTCCGACGCCGTCGGCGCCCGGCCGTGGTCCTGCGACAGCTCCGTCCGGGCCGCCGTCACCGCCGACGCCAGCTCCTGCACCCGCCGCGGCGGCCGCACCGTCCACCCGTGGTCGCGGAAGTACCGCTTCACCTCACCGCTGATCGTCGGTACCGCGAACGAGACGAAGTCCTTGCCGCGGCCCGGGTCGAACCGGCGCACCGCGTTCACCAGCCCGAGGTTGGCCACCTGCAGCAGGTCGTCACGCTCGACGCCGCGCCAGTAGTAGCGCCGCGCGATCGACTCGGCCAAGCCGAGGTTGAGCACGACGGCCTCGTCCAGCAGCCGCAGCCGCTCACCGCCCCGGGCGCTCGCCGAGCGCTCCAGCAGGTCCATCGTCAGTCGTTCGTGGTCGTTCTGGTTCTGGTTCTGGTGTCGAATGCCGTGCGTCGCAGGTGCCTGGCGCATGAGATGCACCTCTCCAGATATGGAGCGGACGTGGCGGAATTCTTGACCACGCTCGTCCACCGAACCACGGTGACCGGCTCGCAATCAAGCCCAACTGAACAGAAAGGTCCGTCTACCCCCTCCGGAGGGCTGGGGACGGCCCCCTGCGGGTCACCTCCTGCGCTGGTCACACGGGCATCCACCTGCGGCGACGCGACTTGCGCGACCTCGCTGGCACAGGACGCCGACCCGTCGCGCGCCAGCCCGCCCTGTACGGACCAGCGCCCTCGAACACAGCGGATCCGGCAGGGCCGGCCCCCGGCCTCCACGCCGGCTCGATGGGGCTCAGTCGCCCAGCAAGGTGCCGAGCGGGCCGAGGTCCAGGTCGAGGTCGTGGGCGGTCAGCCCGTACCGGCCGCGCAGCTCTGCCATCGCGGCGTCCAGCCGCAGCAGGGCCTGGCCGAGCGCCTCCACCTGATCGTCGTCGAGGTCGCCCTCGTCGACGCGGCGCAGCGCCTGCCGCTCCATCAGCTGCCGGATCAGCTCGACGACGGTGAGGACGAGCTTGAACAGGTCCCGCTCGACGGAGTCCGCGTCGGCGTCGATGCGGTCCGGCAGGATGTGCGGCGGCCGGGTCATCGCCGCTCCTCCGCCCGGATCGAGCGGATCAGCGCGTGCAGCCGCACCTCCACCAGGTCGACGCCGGCGAGGGAGACGGTGATATCACCGGACAGCACCACGCCGGTGCCGAGCAACCGGTCGAGCAGGTCGACCAGGGCGATCCGCGTGCCGTCGCGCGCCGCTGGGGCGAGCGTCACGGCTCCTCCTCCACCGTGACGAACGAGTACGCCGGCCAGGGTCCGGCCAGCTCGAACCGGCAGTCCGGGTGCCGGTGCCGCAACGCCTCCACCGTGGCGGCGAAGGCGTCGGCTCCCTCGAGCGGCACGAGGTAGGCGCCGTTCAGGCACATCGGGGTGTCGCGGCCGGTCAGCCGCTGGTCCTGCGCCGCGAGCCGGCGGGCGTCGGCGGCCTGCCGGGCCAGTTCCTCGTGCACCCGCCCGGCGACGGCGGTCGCATGGGCGAACGCGTCGCCACGGGCCGAGGCCGCCGCCTTGCGGCGGGTCAGGTACGCCGCACCCGCGCCCGGCGCGCCCGGCGCCGGCTCCGCGTCGGGGCCCGGCTCCGCCGGCTCCGGCGCGTACACCTTGACGCTCCACTCGGCCCGCCCGGCGACCTCGTCCAGCGCGCGCCGGAAACCGTCGTGCCAGCGATCCAGCCGGTCGCGGACGCCGTCGTCGTCATCGACGATGGTGCCCAGCCGCAGCGGCGCCACCGGCACCGCGCGGGCGACGCCGGCCACGACGGCGTGGTGCGCTCGCGCCGCCGCCTCCAGCCAGGCGACGTCGGCGAGGTTGCGGGCCAGCCGCTGCTCGCCGAACGCGCCGTCCGGGCCGACGTCGACGGTGCCGACGACGGCCGCGAGGCCGCGGTGGCGCACGAGGCGCACCGGTTCGTCCGCCACCCCGCGCAGCCCGCCGACGACGCCGTCGCCGGCCGTCCCCGCGATCGCGTACAGGTAGCAGGCGGTCTCACTCATCGCGCTCCTCGCCGCTGGACAGCATCGGGTCGCGACGCCACCAGTCGATGCCCATCTCCTGGGCCTTGTCGACCGACGCCACCAGGAGCCTGATCCGGATCGTCAGCAGCTCGATGTCGAGCAGGTTCACCCGGATGTCACCGGCGATCACGATCCCCTTGTCCAGCACCCGTTCCAGGACGTCGGCGAGGTTCGCCGGCTGCGGCGGCGCGGCCAGCGCCGACCCGTACGGCCGGGTGAGCGGAGCGCGTTCTCGGGCCTGCGTCATGAGTTCAGTCCTCTCTCGACGCGCCGCGGGTGTAGCGCCGCACGCGCCGGTAGCCGGTGAGGTCGCCGTCCTCGTCGAGGTCGACGGCGTACTCGGCCAGCAGGTCGGTGGAGCGCGGGATCCGCTCCAGCTCGAGCACCTCGACCCGCACCCGCCAGCCGTCGTCGGTCCGGTGGATGCCGGTGACGGCCTCGGCCGTCCGCCCGCTGAGCGTGGCCAGTTGCTCGACCGCCCGCTCGGCCGTCTCCGTCGCCTTCACAGCAACCGCCCGATCAGCTCGTCCTCCATCGCCGCGGCCTCCTCGTCCGAGAGCAGCCCGGCGGCGCGGGACTGCTCGACCTGTTCCAGTGCCCGGCGGACGGCGACGGGGTCGCGGTACTGCCGCTCGGCCTCGTCACCGACCAGCCGGGCCGCCGCGACCGCGCCGCGGACGGGCGCCAGCGGCCAGGTGACCAGGGCGGTCAGGACACCCATGGGTCGTCACCCGGCACGAAGTCGTACGGCGCGGTCGGCCCGACCAGCCGGATCCGGCCGCGCCCGGTGAGGTCGTCCGCCGCCCGTTCCACGGCCCGTTCGAAGGCGTCGCGCTGCTCGTCGGCGACCAGGAACGCGACGTCGGCGAGGTAGTCGATCTCGCCCGCCGAACGGACGTTCCAGTCGGCGGCCGCCGGGGCGAGCAGGTCGAGCAGCGCCGCGCTGTCGGCGTCGCGCTTGAGCTCCAGTGCCCGCGCGACCAGCTCACCCAGCCGGATGCGCTCGGCCCAGCTCGCCTCCACGCTCTGGTCGCGGGTGCGCTCGCGCAGCGCGGCGATGTCCGCGTACTCCGCGACGATCTCGGCCAGCACGGCCTCCTCGTCGTAGCGGGCCCGGACGATGAACTGCCGGCGACCCGCCAGTTCGTCGAGGACCGCGGCGAAGTGGTCCGCGTTCGGCGCCAGCAGCTCGGCCACGACGCCGCCGGCGTCGGACACCACGGAGCCGAACCGCACCGGGATCACCGCGCCGCCCAGCGCCAGCGTGTCCGTCACCCGGCTGTGCGCGAGCAGGTCGTCGCGCCGCCCGAACGCGCGGCCGGTGGCGACCGTCCCGGTCGCGGCGGCCACCGGGCCGTGCGCGACCAGCTCGACGCCGCGGTCGTCGATGCCGGTCAGGTCGTCCGGCACGGGCGCGCCGGCCGGCACGACGGCGTACACGTAGTACGCCGTCGGCGCGGCCGCGTGGCCCTCCATCGTTGGTGCTGCCTGCGTCGTCTTCATTCGCTCTGACTCCTCCGGCGACGAGCGCTGGCCTTCTTGGCCGGCCGCCGCCGCTCCTCGTCCTCGTCGTCGTCGCTGCTGATGGCGTCCTTGATGCCCTCGATGGCGCCGGACGTCTTGCCCTTGGCGGCCCGGTGCACGCCGTCGCCCATCAGCTCGGTGAGGTCCTTGCCGCCGTGCTCGTACAGGTCGAGCCGGTTGGTGGCCTCCGCGAAGCGCAGGTAGGTGTCGACGCTGGCGATGACGATGCGAGCGTCGATGGTCAGCAGTTCGATGCCGACCAGCGAGACGCGCACGTACGCGTCGATCACGAGGCCCTTGTCGAGAATGATGTCGATGACGTCGGCGAGGCCGCTGGGCGATGGCCGCTGCAGCTGGGCGCCGCCGGAACGTCGCTGGTTGACCATCGTCATGGCGCGATCACCTCTCGCTCTCCTCGTCCTCTTCCGGCTCCTCGTCCTCTTCCGGCTCCTCGTCGAGCTCCTCCTCGTCGCCGAGGTCCTCCTCGTCCTCCGCGTACTCCTCGTCGTAGGCCTCGTCCTCCTCGGCCTCGCGCTCGCGCGCCTCCTCGTCGGTCTCCTCGACCTCGCCCTCGTGGATCTCGCCGCGCCAGCCCTCGACCTGGTCGGCGTCGCGCAGGAGGTGCACCATGACGTGGCGGCGGAAGTGCTTGAGCTCCAGCCGGGCCCGGCGGCCGGGCGCCCGCCAGAGGTTGCCGGTCCGCTCGACCATCCCCTTGGGGTAGTACTCGAGCACGACGACCACCCTGGTCAGCCGCGGCGCCAGCTCGTGGAACGTCACGGCCCCGTCGACGTGGCCCTTCTCCCCCGACGAGCGCCAGACGATCAGCTCGTCCGGCACCTGCTCGAGGATCGTCGCCGACCACGTGCGGTGCGACCAGAACACCTGCGCCTTGAAATCCAGCTTCTCGTCGGACGTCTGCTCGACGCTCTCGACCTTCTTCATGAAGCCGGCGAAGTCCTGGAACTGCGTCCACTGGTCGTAGACGACGCGGACCGGGGCGCCGATGTCGATCTCCTCGACGATGTTCGTGGAGCGGGTCGCCTTGTCACCCTTCGTGCCGTCGTTCGAGCCGCCGCGGGAGAAGACGCCCGCGACCTTGTCCTTGACGCCGCCGACGGCGCCCTTGACCGCGCCGGGCAGGCCGTCCTTCGCAGCGCCCGCCAGCGCGGAGGCGCCGATCGGCCCGCCGCCGGCGATGTCGTCGAGCTTGTCGGTCGCCTTGCCGATGCGGCTGCCGGCGGACTGGATCGCCCACTCGCCGAGCGACGTGAGCCCGTTCTTCGCCTCGTCCTTGAGCCGGTCCAGCGGCAGCTCGTCGAGCACGCCGCGCAGGCTCTGGTCCGGGCGGGCGTCGGTGTCGGTGCGTGCCATGCGGGTCACCTCCCCGAACCGGCGCGGGAGCGGCCGGACGACGCGGTCTTCTTCGCCGTCCGCTTCCGGGCCGGCTTCTCCTTGCGTGCCGGCGCCGAGCGCTTGGCCGGCGCCTTCTTCGCGGCGCGCTTGCGCGGGCGCTTCTCCTCGGCGGGCTCTTCCTCGGCCGGTTCCTCCTCGGCCGTTTCCTCCTCCGCGACGTCCTCGACGTCGTCGGAGTCGCGGCCGCCGCTGATCGGGGTCCGCTCGGTGACCGCACCGGTCAGCCGGTCGGATCGGTCCCGGATGGAGTCGCTGAGGTGGTCGATGCGCTGGCCCACCACGCCGACGGCGGCGCCGCGGGCGGCGGTGTACAGCGTCGTACGGACCTGGTCGGTGAGCTGCGCCAGCTCGGGGCGGCTCTCGACGAGCTCGCCGGCCTGGCGCAGCATGCCGCGCGGATCGGTGGCCAGTCGCTTGCCGGCCAGCATGCTGCCGATCGCGATCGCCAGCTTCAGTCGCTTCCTGCGGCCGAGAATGTAGCCGCTGGCCGCCGCCATGGCGACCCTGGTAGCCGTGTTCATCGCACCCTCCCTCGGGTGTGTGGTTCGTGTCTTCGCCGCGCTCGCCGCCGGTCAGGCGGCCAGCCGCAGCAGTCGCCGGAGCATCGGGATGCTCGGGTAGAGGTCCTCCTCGACCCGCTCCGCCAGCAGAGCGGCGTACTCGGCGACGTCGTCGTCAGTGAGCAGCGCCTCGATGTGGTCGAGCATCGTCGGCGAGGGGTATCGGTCCGCCTCGACCTTGCGCATCAGCGCATCGAGGACGGTCTTCCGGACCGCTTCCTGGTTTCGCGTCGGCATGTGCCCTCCAAGAGCCGATCGAGTGACTCGACGCTCGGCGGTTACCACCCCACGAGTGCGGCAAACGGGTTGATCCCGGACCTTTCGGACCGTCATTCCCCAGCGCATGCGAGGACGTCGGCGGGGTACGCGCGCGGGCGGCGACGCGGGCCGGCTCATGGTCGGCGGGGACGTGGACGTGGCATCGGCCCGGTCGACTCGGGGTACGGGCCGACGAGACACGACCACGGGAGGTCGCCATGCCCAGCAAGTCGGCGAACGTCAAGAACGAGAAGCAGTACGAAGCCCTCAGGGACAAGGGCATGTCGAAGGAGCGGGCGGCACGCATCGCCAACTCCCCCGGCGCGTCGAAGCGTGGCGGGGAACAGAGCGGCTCCGGCGGCGACAGCTCGCAGGGCGGCACCACCGCGCAGAAGAAGAAGGCGGGCCGCAAGGGCGGGAAGGCGACCGCACGCAAGAGTTGAGCCACGCGAGCGGCCGCCGACCCTTCCGGCGTGCGTGCCGGCTCAGCTCGGCCGGCGCACCCGGTAGCGCAGGTGGATCACCCGGTCGCCCCGCATCATGACGTCGGGATCCTCCAGCAGCTGCTGCGCGGCTACCGACCCGAAGAAGCGTTTGCCGGACCCGAACACGACGGGCACGACGTCCATGCGCACCTCGTCGACCAGACCTGCGGCCAGCAGCTGGCCGCCGACGTCGCCGGCGGCGACCTCGACGACGCGGTCGCCGGCGAGCTCCTGCGCCTTGGCCATGGCCGCCTCGATGCCGTCGACGAAGTGGAACGGCGCCTCGGGGTCCCAGCCGTCGGGCGCCGGCCGGTGTGTCACGACGACCACGTGGTCGATACCGGCCGGAGGCGTCCCGTCCCAGCCGTCGGTGATGTCGAAGACGTGGCGGCCGGCGACCGTCACCCCGATCTCGTTCCAGTACGCCCGGGTGTAGTCGTACGACACCTGCGACACCTTCAGCGCGCCGCTCTCGTCCAACGGGACGTCACCGCTGGTCAACCAGTCGAACAGCGGTCCGGGCTGGTCGTTCTCGTCGGCGATGAAGCCGTCCACCGACACCGCGCTGTACATGACTACCTTGCCCATCGGGCGCTCCTCTGCCTTGGGTGCCCCAAATTAGCGGGTCGTGAGCTGTCGCTCTTGTAAGAAATCAATCGGCCGGCAGCGGCCAGTTGTCCAGCACGTGGCCGGGATGTTCGCGCTGGAACCGCCGCCGGACTTCGACGTACCGGGTCGGCGTGAGCCCGGTGAACGCCCGGAACTCGTGGCCGAAGTGGGCCTGGTCGAAGTAGCCCGCGCGAGCGGCGAGGCCGGCCCAGTCGACCGGTCCGGCGGGGTCGAGCGCGAACACGGTGGCGGCGAAGCGGTAGGTGCGGGCCAGCCGCTTCGGTGTGACGCCGACGAGCTCCTTGAACCGCAGCGCCAGCTGAGTGCTGCTGACACCGGCCGCCACGCTCAGGTCGCCGATCGGCACCGCCCCGGTGGTCGCCGCGATGACCCTGCTCGTGTGACGGACCAGCCCGAGGCCGGCGGTCTCGCACAGCCGTCGCAGCAGCTCCTCCTCGAGCAGCGTCAGCATCTCGTGCGGCCCGTCCGCCGTGGCCAGCCGCTCTCGCAGCTCGGCAACGGCGGGCCGGGCCCAGACCTGCTCCACCGTCACCGGCCGGTCACACAGCTCGGCCGCGGGCATCGGCAGGAACGGCGCGAGCCCCCACGGCTTGAAGTGCACGCCGACGGACCGGGTCCAGGGTGGGTAGCCGAACTCCCACGCGCGGGTGGGCATGGTGACCACGCATCCGTCGGCGTACTCGGCCGCCTCGAGGTCGGCGCCGGCGCGGATGCGGAACGGCGCCCCGAGGTTGACGATGAGCAGCGCCGCCGGCGGCGGCAGCATCAGCCGGGCGTACGGCGGCGCGCCCTCCAGGTAGTAGAGGTCGTCGATCAGCCCGTCCAGCGGCGGTCGCGGCACTCGGGACACGTACTCCACAGCCCCAGCATCGCGGATCACTCCTCACATCGGTGGTCGACCCGGGGTCAGGATTCGCCGGCTGCGCACCCGTTCGGGCCGTATCCCGTAGGCGATGACCCGTCCCATGAGGCCGGCGACCAGTCCGGTGCCCGCCCCGGCGCCGTCGTCGGTGTCCGGGCCGGGTCCGGCCGTCGCACCGTTGAGGTCGACCCGCAGCGCGGCGCGTTGCAGCAGCTGAATCGTGGTCGTGGGGAGCCTTCGACGCCGCTGGACCGCCGCCAGGGCCGATCGCGGCACCGGGAGTCCCTCGTCCTGACACCTGAGCAGCGGTTCGACCAGCGTGTTGGCCGTGGCGACCGCGTCCTGCACGGCGAGGTTCACCCCGACGCCACCGACGGGCGACATGCAGTGTGCGGCGTCGCCGATGACCAGCAGGCCCGGCACATGCCAGCGGCGCAGCCGATCGACGCGCACGTCGAGGAAGTTGAGCGCGTCGATGGACTCGATCTCACCGACCCGGTCGGCGAGGAACGGGGCCAGCCGCACCACCGTGTCGCGAAACGCCTCGATGCCGGCCGCACGCAGCGCCCGGATGCCGTCGCCCTTCGGGATCTCGACGAATGACTGCCAGTAGGAGCCGCGATCGATCAGCCCGAGGACGTCCCCGCCGTCGAGCCGGAGGGTGATGCCCTCCGTCGGGTCGTCGTCACGCCGGGAGAGGCGGAACAGCACGACGTCGATGGACACGCCCTTCGCACGGGGGTGCAGGCCGACCGCGGCGCGAGTGGCCGACCGCCGCCCGTCGGCGGCGATGACCAGCTCGGCCCGAAGCTCGTGGTGCTCGTCGCCGTGGCGGTAGCGGATGCCGCGGACCCGGCCGTCCACGCGCAGGACGTCGTGCAGCGACGAGTTCATCAGCAGCCGGAAGTTGGGGTACCGCGCTGCCTCGCCGGTGATGAAGTCGAGGAAGTCCCACTGCCCGATCATCGTGATGTACGGGAACTTGACCTTCAGCCGCCGGAAGTCGGCCAGCTCGCGGCGCCGGCCCGCTCGGATCATGCTCATCGAGCCGATCTTCTGATGCGGCCGGGCGTGCAGCCTCTCGGCCAGCTCCAGCTGGTCCAGCACGTCGAGTGTCGCTGGGTGGACGGTGTCCCCGCGGAAGTCGCGCAGGAAGTCGCCGTGCCGCTCCAGCAAGGTCACGTCGACCCCGGCGCGGGCCAGCAGCAGCGCCACCATGGCCCCGGCCGGACCGCCCCCGACGACGCACGCGGTGGTGGCTTCACTCTCGGCGCCCGACATGCCAGCCCCTTTCTTCAGCAATGACGAAGAAAACGTAACAGGCCGTCGCCAGATACTTCAACAGTGTTGGAGATAACGTCGCCGCGGCTAAGCTGGGCCGCGATGAGCAGCGTGGACAGCCCCGATCCGGAGGCCAGGCCGAACCGCCAGGGCCGATGGCGGAGCGGACAGGAGAGCAAGCGCAGGATCCTGGACGCCGCCAGAGTGAGCTTCGCCGCGAACGGCTACCAGCGCGCGACCGTCCGGTCCATCGCCGCGGACGCCGAGGTCGACCCCGCGATGATCCACTACTTCTTCGGGCGCAAGGACCAGCTCTTCGCCGCGGTCATGAGCATGGCCGACAGCCCGCGCGAACCCATCGGCAGACTGCTCGCCGACGGCCTGGACGGGTTCGGCGCCCGGCTGGTCCGGCGGTTCCTCGAGGTATGGGACGCGACGGAGCGGGTCGAGCCACTCCTGATCATGGCGCGTTCCGCCGACGACGCCGACGTCTCGGCCATGCTGCTGCGGGAGTTCATCGACCAGGAGTTCACCGCGCAGCTGGTCGCGGCGCTGGACACGCCCGATGCGGCGCTGCGGTGCGACCTCGTGTGCGCCCAGCTGCTCGGGGTGGCCGTGGCCCGGTACTCGCTCCAGCAGGAACCGCTGGCCTCGGCCGGCCACGACACCCTGGTCGCCTGGCTGGGCCCGATCGTTCAGGGCCTGCTCACCGGACCGCCGCCGAGCGACGCCACCCGCGGGTAGCCCAGGCGTTCGCGCAGCCGCAGCGCCGCGGCCGTGGCGGCGAAGGCACGGACGGCCGCGGCGTCGCGGGCCGCGGCGTTGATCGCGAGGACGATGGTGATGGTGATCTCGGGGTCCACGAGTGGCAGCGTCCGGAGCCCGGAGGAGCTCGAGCCGTCGTCGGAGAGCAGGGTGTGCGGCCCGATGGTGGCCCACTGACCACCGTGGACGTGCGCCGACAACGACGCCACGGACTCGGCGACGACCTGCGGGTCGATCTCGATGCCATGTGCGGCGAAGGCGTCGTCGATGGCCTGGCGCACCCGCATCCGCTCGTTCAGGAGCACCAGCGGAAGCCGGGCCGCGTCGGCCCAGCCGATCTGGGTGGCGCCGGCCGGCAGCAGCTCCGGGCTCGCGGCCAGCACGTAGCGTTCCTCGTACAGCGGCAGCACGTGCAGCCCGTCCTGGTCCCCCGGCGACAGATAGCCGATGCCGGCGTCGAGCTCGAAGCCGCGCAGGCGTCGTTGCAGTTCGGGGGCGGACAGATGCTCGGACAGCCGCACGTGCGCCAGCGGATGCCGGGCGCAGAAGGCGCGGATGACCGTGACCGCGGCCGCCGCGGTGGTGGGCCCGACGCCGAGCCGAAGAGTCCCGCCGACGCCGGTCTGCATCGCGCTGACCTCGGCCTTCAGCGCGTCGTGCTCGGCCAGGATCCGGCGCGCCCACCCGACCAGGCGCTCGCCCTCCGGCGTCAGTCCCTCGAACGCGTGCACCCGGTTGATGAGCGCGACGCCGAGCTCGTCCTCGAGCTTGGCGATACCGGCCGACAAGGCGGGCTGCGACACGAAGCACTTGTCCGCGGCACGCGCGAAATGGTGCTCGTCCGCGACGGCGACGAAGTACTCCAGTTGCCGGAACTGCATCTCGGGCCTCACCGGGAAGGCTGAGACGAGTCTATCGGGCTCCTTCGCGGCCCGGAGCCTGTGCCGTCAGTCGTGCGACGACCAGCCCGTGAACGCGGGCGGCATGCGCAGCCGATAGACGACGGCTCCGTTCCGGGTCGCCACGCGGGCGTAGCGAGGCGAGCGAGCCGTCACCTCACGGGCGCCGGCCAGAATGATGTTCTCGGCCGGGGAACCGTCCGCCAAGGGCAGCACCACGAAGGACGGACCTCCGACTCCACCGCTCTCGAGGCGTGCGACGTAGTCGCCGGCGGGCACGGCCCGCGGCGGGCGGGCGACGAGGGCGCCGGCCGGCACGATGTAGGACCTCACGGCCTCCTGGACGACCGTCAGGTCGTCGACGGGAAGGACTTCTGCTCGGGCGTTCATGGCACGCCCCTTTCCTCTCACGAGCTACTCTTCGAGTATCTCCCCCGGGCTCGGCGCACGTCCAAGCACGATCACCGATGAGGCGATAGGCGGCCTCTATCACGCGCTCGCCCCGTGGTCGTCGGGCTGCGGCTGGCCGACGGTCGCGAGGTCGTGGTCAAGATCCGTCCGGACTCGCCGCGCCTGGCGGCATGCGTCGAGGTCCAGCGCCGCTTGTTCCAGGCCGGCTATCCGTGCCCGCAGCCGCTCACGGGCGGGCGCCGAGCCGATCGGCGAGGACGTCGCGACCGCCGAGTCCCACGTCCCCGGCGGCGCCATGCTCCCGAGCGCGGGCGATGCGGCCCGGGCCTTCGCCGACGCGTTCGCGCAGCTGATCATGCTGGCCCCGCGGCCGGACGAGGTGCCCACCCTCGAGCCGGCAACCTGCGCTGGAGCGGTGACGCGTTGCTGGTGGTGCACGACTGGGACAGCATGATCGCCGACGAGCTCGAACGGTCCTGGGCGGCCGGTGTCTGGACCCGGGCCTACGACGCCAAGTACCAGCACGTGGCCGGGCAGCCCATCACCTCGCTGTCCGAGGCCGAGGCCCGGGAGCGCCTCCGTCGTGCCGAGACGGGTGGTGCTTGACCAGGACCCACGGGTGCGGTTCTACGGTCGGCCGATGTCCATGCACCGGATTCTGCACCTCTCCGACACCCATGTCTCCGCGACCGGGGCCGATGCCGACGGCGTCGACGGTCTGGCGGCGCTGCGCGGGTTGCTTCGCGATCTTCACGACGTTCCTGACATCGACGCGGTGGTGGTCACCGGTGACATCGCCGACGACGGGTCGGCCGCGGGTTGTCGTGCCGTGCGAGAGGCCGTCGGCGACTTCGCCCGGGAGCGCGGTGTTCCGCAGATCTACACGACCGGCAACCACGACGACCGCGCCGCGTTCGAGGAGGCACTCGGCTCGGGGCACCTGGACGCCGGCGGCCGTGACGTCGGCCGGCTGGTGGCGGGCCCCGGCGTCCGCTGTGCCGTGAGCGAGGTCGGCGGGCTGCGGATCATCACCCTGGACTCGCTGGTGCCCGGATCGGCCTACGGTGAGCTCGGAGACGAACAACTCGTCGGCCTGCGGCAGCTGCTGAGCCGGCCGGCTCCGGCCGGCAGTGTGATCGCACTGCATCACCCCCGATCGACCCGCCGTACTCCCCGCTGGCCATGATCGGGTTGCGTTCTCCGGAACGACTCGCGGCCGCGATCGCCGGCACCGACGTCCGAGCGGTCCTGTGTGGCCATTTCCACCTCCAGCTGTCCGGGTCGCTGGGCGCCGTGCCGGTCTGGGTCGTCCCCGGCGTCGTCACGAGGATCGATCTCACCGCCGCGCCCCGGTTCGCCCGGGCGGTGACCGGCGCCGGAGCCGCCCTCGTCGACCTGCCACCCGGGTCCGGCCTGCGGTGCCACACGCTGATGGCGCGCGATCCGGGCGCCGGCCGGGAGGTGTACCTGGTGGACCGGTTCTGAGGGCGACCTGATGATCGCTTGACCCGCACCCCGGGGTGCGGGTCTACCGTGCTGGCATGCGGGTCGGAGAGGTGATGCGGCGCACGGGCGCTTCGCTGCGCGCGCTGCGCTACTACGAAGAGCAGGGGCTGGTCGTCCCGGCGCGTCATCCCAACGGCTACCGCGACTACGGCGAGCTGGCGGTCGAGCAGGTGCGGCAGATCCGCGAACTCACCCGGCTCGGCCTGCGGGTCGAGCAGACCCGGCCGTTCGTCGAATGCCTCGCCTCCGGGCACCTCAGCCCGGACGAGTGCGTGTCGTCGCTGGCGGCCTACCGCAGCGCGATCGACGGGCTCACCGAACGCATCGACGCGTTCACGAACTGGCGGTCGCTGCTGCAGGCGAGACTCGACGACGCGGCCGGTCGCGGGATGCCCGAGGTCCCCGTACCGCCGGCTCCCGGGCCGGCGCCGTCTCCGGTGGACGTCACGCGGCTGACCGGACGGCCGCTGCCCATGACCGTCCTCCCCTCGACCGGCGGCGACGAGGTGTGTCTCGGGCGCATGCCGCGGCGTTCGGTGATCTATTTCTACCCATTGACGGGACGCCCGGGTGTCGACCTGCCGGAGGGCTGGGACACCATCCCGGGGGCCCGGGGCTGCACCGAGGAGGCGTGTGGGTTCCGCGACCATCACGCCGAGCTGCTCGCCGCCGGCGCCGGCGCGGTCTACGGCCTGTCGTCGCAGCCCACGCCCTATCAGACGGAAGTGGCACGGCGACTGCGGCTGCCCTACGACCTGCTCTCCGACCCGGCCCTGGACGTAGCCGGCGCCCTCGGCCTGCCGACGTTCGATGCCGGCCCGCACCGCTTGTACACCCGGCTGACGCTCGTCGTCGACGCCGGTGCGATCGCCCACGTGTGGCATCCGGTCGGCTCACCGGGTGCGCACGCGGGTCAGGTGCTGGCCTGGCTGCGCGATGCTGAAGAGCTCGCCTCGTGAGTGCGGCCGCCGCGCGGGTCACGGTTCGTTCCGCCGTAGGCGCTGACCTGGAGCAGGTCCTGCGGCTCTGGACCTCCTCGGCCGGGCCGACGCGGACGCCGGGACGATGGCGCGACGTCTGGCGGCTGCTCGACCGGGATCCGGATGCTCTCGTCGTGGCCGAGTGCGCCGGTGAGGTGATCGGTGCGGTCATCGTCGGCTGGGATGGCTGGCGCTGCCACCTCTACCGTCTCGCCGTCCATGCCGATCACCGCCGCTGCGGAGTTGCCGGCGCGCTGGTCGATGAGGCACGGCGCCGCGCCCTGCTGATGGGTGCGGTCCGTGTCGACGCCATGGTGGCGGCCGGCAACGCGTCTGCCATCACCTTCTGGGAGTCCGAAGGCTTCACGCTCGACGACGCGGCCGGGCGCTGGTCGCTGGTCCTCTGACCGACGCCCGCGGTGCGCTGGTCGGGAACGGCGACCCGCACCCGGGTTCATGCCCTGGCAGCCAGGATGTGCGCGAGCACGGCGGTGTAGTCGTCCGCCGCGTGCCCGGCCGCTTCCGCCTCGGTGAACCACGCCCGCATGGCCGAGCTCACCTTCAGGGGCGGGCCGGTCGCCGCCGCTGCCGCCGCGATCAGGTCGGCATCCTTCCTGGCCAGTTCCAGGGCGAATCTGGGCGGGTAGGCGCCGGCCTCCAGCGCCGGCCGGCGCCGCTGCGCCTGTGCCGCCAGCGGGGTGTGCGACAGCGCGGTGAAGATCGCCTCGAGGGGCAGGCCCAGCCGCCGGCCGATCGCGATGCTCTCCCCCAGAACACCGAGGGCGCCGAAGAGCGCGTTGTTGGCCAGCAGCTTGGCCGCGGTGCCGAACCCCAGGGCGCCCAGGCCGACCACGGAGCCGAGCTCGCTCAGCACGGGAGCGCACCGCTCGACGGCCGCGTCGGTGCCGCCACACAGGATCGTGAGCGTCCCGCCGTCGGCCTCCGCGAGGCTGCCCAGCACCGGCGCGTCCAGGAGAAGGGTGTGCTCGGGCAGCCGGGCGCGCAGCGCGTGCACGGATTCCACCGTCACGGTGGACAGCTGCACGACGGCGCCGGCGGCGCCGGCGGCGCCCAGTCCACGGGCCAGACCGTCCGGGCCGTCGACGACCGCATCGAGTGCGGCCGGGTCGGACACCATGACCAGGACGACTTCCGCACGGCGCGCCGCGTCGGCCGGGCTGGCGGCCGCGCCGGCACCGGCGGCGACCAGCGGCTGGACCTTCGCCTCGGTGCGGTTCCACACGACGACGTCATGGCCCCGCGTCACCAGCCGGCGAGCGATCCGTGAACCCATGGCTCCCAGACCGACGACCGCGATCCTGGGCGGCTCCGCCGCCCCCGCACCCGCTCGCTTCGCGTGTTCTCCCATCTCGAGCACGCTAGACCGGAACCCCCGGGTCCAGGTCAAGCGATCGGGATCCGCACCGAGGTGGAGCCGGCGCGGGCGCGGCCAGCGGCTCGTCGTCGGGTGAAATGGCGAGCGGCCATGTCGTGTCCTCGAGGAGGACGGCCGACATGACCGCTGACCAGCAGATGGGGTGGAGCTGAGGGGACTCGAACCCCTGACCCCCTCCATGCCATGGAGGTGCGCTACCAGCTGCGCCACAGCCCCGTGCCGAACGGCTTCGTAAGCTTAGCCGACGGCTGGGTGAACCTCATAATCGGATCCGCCCGCGGTGACCGGCCCCGTGGAGCGGCCGATCGACCTCGGAGAGAGTACCAGGTCACCCCTCTTCGATCACCACCGGAGTGGGCAGGGTGCCGGCGTTGTGCTCCACCAGGATCCAGCCGTCGTCGCCCTCTCGCAGCATGGACCACGAGCAGTTGGACAGCCCGCCGACGTTGGTGAAGCGGTGCAGCGGCATGCCGATGAGCGCGGCGATGCCGAGCCGGGCCGCGCCGCCGTGGGAGGTGAGGACGGCGAGGCCGTTCTCAGGCAGCTGGGCGGCGGCGGCGTTGACGGCGGCGAACATCCGCTCGGCCACCTCCTGACGGGTCTCGCCGCCGCCGACGCGCAGCAGCGGGTCGCCGCCGCGCCAGGCCTTGTACTGGTCGGGCCAGCGGGCGGCGATCTCGGCGGACGTGCAGCCCTGCCAGTCGCCGGCGAACGTCTCGCGCAGCCGCGGGTCCAGGGCGACGTCCAGGCCGACGAGGGCGGCCAGCGCCGCCATGGTGTCCTGGGCGCGCTGCAGGTCCGACGACACCAGCAGGTCCGGCGCGAGCGCGGCCAGCCGGGCGGCCGCGTCGCGCGCCTGCTCGCGGCCGAGCTCGTCGAGGTCGACGTCGGTCTGGCCCTGGAACCGCCCGGCGGCGTTCCACTGGGTGCGTCCGTGCCGCCAGAGGACGACGCGGCGGCTCACCCCTCGTCCCCGGAGCGCGGGCCCCGTCCGGCGTTGACCTCGGCCGGCAGCTCGATGGTCGGGCAGTCCTTCCACAGCCGCTCGAGGGCGTAGAACACCCGCTCCTCGGCATGCTGCACGTGCACGACGATCTCGACGTAGTCGAGCAGCACCCAGCGCCCCTCACGCTCGCCCTCACGGCTGACGGGACGGGCGCCGAGGTCGCGCAGCCGCTCCTCGACGGCGTCGACGACGGAGCGCACCTGGCGGTCGTTGGAGGCCGAGCACACCAGGAAGACGTCCGTGATCGCCATGCGCTCGGACACGTCGAAGGCGACGATGTCGTCGGCCAGCTTGTCGGACGCGGCCTCCGCGGCGGCGACCGCCAACTGGATGGCGCGATCGGTTGCGGTCAAGCGGCGTTCCTTTCTGTGTGGGACCGGTGAGTCGACCGGTCCAGAGTCTCATGCCTCGACGTAGAGGCCGCGTTTGTTGATGTACTGGACGATGCCGTCGGGCACGAGGTACCAGATGGGCTCGTCGCCGGCGACGCGCTGCCGGCACTCGCTGGACGAGATCGCCAGTGCGGGCACCTCGACCAGCGTGACCTTGCCCTCGGGCAGTCCCACGGCGGAGAGGTCGTGCCCCGGCCGGGTGCAGCCGACGAAGTGCGCGAGGTCGAACAGCTCGTCGTGGTCGCGCCAGGACAGGATCTGCCCCAGCGCGTCGGCGCCGGTGATGAAGAACAGCTCGGTGTCGTCGCCGTACTGCGCGCGCAGGTCGCGGAGGGTGTCGACGGTGTACGTGGGGCCGGCGCGGTCGATGTCGACCCGGCTGACGGAGAACACCGGGTTCGACGCGGTGGCGATGACCGTCATCAGGTAGCGGTCCTCGGCCGGGGTGACGTCGCGGCCCGTCTTCTGCCACGGCTGCCCGGTGGGCACGAACACCACCTCGTCGAGGTGGAACCAGTGCTGGACCTCGCTGGCCGCCACCAGGTGACCGTGATGGATGGGGTCGAACGTCCCACCCATGACGCCGAGGCGTTTCGGGTTGCTCACCGACGACACCGTAGTGCCCGCAGCCTGCTCAGGCGTGCGCGCGGCCCTTGCCGAAGCTCAGCACGATGAGCAGCAGCACGACCAGGATGGCGAACGCGGAGAGCCCCCAACCCCACGCGGGGAAACCCTCCGACGACGAGGAGTGCGCCTCCTCGGCCAGCAGCACGACGGTGTCCATGAGGCAGAAGCCTACCGTCAGCCCCGCACGTGTCCGTCACCGGTGACGACGTACGTGGTGGTGGTCAGCTCCGGGAGGCCCATCGGGCCCCTGGCGTGCAGCTTCTGCGTGGAGATGCCGATCTCGGCGCCGAAGCCCAACTGCTCGCCGTCGGTGAACCGGGTGGAGGCGTTGACCATGACGGCGGCGGAGTCGGTGGTGGCCGCGAACCGCCGCGACGCCGCCAGCGACCGCGTGACGATGGCCTCGGTGTGCCCGCTCCCCCAGCGCCGGATGTGCGCGACGGCGTCGTCGAGGGTGTCGACGACGGCGGCGGCGAGGTCGAGCGAGAGGTACTCGGCGGACCAGTCGTCGTCGGTGGCCGGAACGACGGCGTCGTCGTAGCCCTGGACCCGCTCGTCGCCGTGGACGGTGACGCCGGCCGCGCGCAGGGCGGCCAGCGCCGACGGCAGGAACTCGGCGGCGACGCCGGCGTGCACCAGCAGCGTCTCGGCGGCGTTGCACACGCTGGGCCGCTGCGTCTTGGCGTTGAGCAGGATCTGCAGCGCCATGGCGAGGTCGGCGTCGGCGTCGACGTACACGTGGCAGTTGCCGACCCCGGTCTCGATGACGGGGACGGTGGACTCTTCGACCACGCTGCGGATGAGGCCGGCGCCGCCACGCGGGATCAGCACGTCGACCAGGCCGCGCGCCCGCATGAGCTCCTTGGCCTGGTCGCGCCCGCCCAGGACCAGCTGGACGGCGGCGCGCGGCAGCCCGGCGTCCTCGGCGGCCGCGGCCAGCACGCCGACGATGGCCTCGTTGGAGTCGGCCGCGCTGGACGAACCCTTGAGCAGGACGGCGTTGCCGCTCTTCAGCGCCAGCCCGGCGGCGTCGGCGGTGACGTTGGGGCGAGCCTCGTAGATGATGCCGACGACGCCCAGCGGCACCCGGCGCTGCGTGACCTGCAGGCCGTTGGGCAGCGTGTAGCCGCGTACGACCTCGCCGACGGGGTCGGGCAGCCCCGCGACCTGCCGCAGCCCGCCCGCCATGCCGGCGATGCGCGGCTCGTCGAGCCGGAGGCGGTCGATCATGGCGTCGGCGGTGCCGGTCTCGCGGGCCCGCTCGACGTCGGCGGCGTTGCGCTCGATGATCGCCGCGGCGTTGGCCTCGAGCGCGCCGGCCATGGCATGCAGGGCGGCGTCCTTCTCGGCGCGGGTGCGGACGGCGAGGTCGGCGGCGGCGCCGCGGGCGGCGCGGCCGAGGTCGGCGACGGTGGTGGTCACCCAGCCAGTCTAGATGAGTGGCCCGAATGGCCTGGGGCTGGTCGTACGGGTGAGAACCGCGCCGCACCTGCCACCGCGCCCGCGAGAACGACGCTCGCGGCGACACGGGGGAGACGTCCTCAGGATGCGCGTCGAGCGCGGAGAAAGGGGGGTTCCGAGGCGCTGGGAACCCGATCTCTTCCATGATCAACTCGGGCGGACGGGGCGCGGGCGCGGAGCGGCGAACGGCAGCAGGGGTGCACGGTCACAGCCACCCGTTGATGGGCGAGCCAGATGGCCGCCCGAGGGATCATTCGGACTCAGTCATCCAGCGGTGAACGCCGCCAGCCGGTCGGCCAGCTCGACCGGCCGGCTGAGCGCGGCGTAGTGGCCGCCGTCCATCTCGTCGGGCTCGAGGCCGAGCCGCTCCCGGGCGTGGCGCCGGGCGAACGGGGCCGGGAACATCCGGTCGTCCCGGCAGAGCAGGTACCGGGTCGGTGTGTCCGGCCACGCCGCCAGCGGCCACGGCTCCCGCAGCGCCCGGGAGTCCTCGCCCCGCTCCCGCCGCCGCGCCTCGGCCGCCAGCTCGGGCGGCACGTCGTGGTAGAAGACGTCGTCGAGGCCGGTCCCCTGATAACCGGTGGCGGCCCACCAGTCCGCGAACGTCTCGCCCGGCGCCGGGATCATCGCCGCCACCAGCACGAGCAGGCGAGCAGGCACCAGCGGCGCGGTGAACCCACCCAGCGAGTGGCCGACGACCACCGGGTCGCGCCGGACGCCGATCGCCTCGGTGACCACGTCGCGGTAGTCGGCCCAGCCGGCCGACGCGTCGTCGCAGGGCAGGTCGACGGCGACGGCGTCGTGCCCGCGCTCACGCAGCGCCGTCGCGACGAGGTGCCAGTCCCACGCGCTCCCGCCGCCACCGTGGACGAGCGCGAACGTCGCCATCAGCGGCGCGGCCGGCCGAGCAGCACGAGGTCGTCGCGGTGGACGACCTCGCGCTCGTACTCCGGGCCGAGGTCGCGGGCCAGCTCCTTGGTCGAGTGGCCCAGCAGCGCCGGCAGCTCCGCGGCGTCGTAGTTGACGACGCCGCGGGCGATCGCGCGGCCGGACTCGTCCAGCAGGTCGACCGGGTCGCCGGCCGTGAAGGTGCCGGTGACGGCGGTGATGCCGGCCGGCAGCAGCGACGCGCCCCGCTCGACCAGCGCCCGCACGGCGCCGGCGTCGAGCGTGAGCGACCCGCGGCCGTCGGTGGCGTGCTCGAGCCACAGCAGCCGCGTGGCGCGGCGTCCGGCCCGGCGGTGGAACCAGGTGCCGGCGGCGTCGCCGGCCAGCACCGCGGACACCTCGGGCGCCGACGCCAGCACGACGTCGACGCCGGAGCCGGTGGCGATGGAGGCCGCCTCGACCTTCGTCACCATGCCGCCGCTGCCCAGCCCGGACCGCCCGGCCGAGCCGACGTCGATGCCGTCGAGGTCGCTCAGGCTGTGCACGTCGGTGAGCCGCGTGGCGCCCGGCTTGTGCGGATTGCCGTCGTACAGGCCGTCGACGTCGGAGAGCAGCACCAGCAGGTCGGCGTGGACCAGCTGCGCCACCAGCGCGGCCAGCCGGTCGTTGTCGCCGAAGCGGATCTCGTGGGTGGCGACGGTGTCGTTCTCGTTCACCACCGGGACGACGCCGAGCTTCAGCAGCTGGTGCAGGGTCCGGTAGGCGTTGCGGTAGTGCGCGCGGCGGGTGACGTCGTCGACCGTCAGCAGCACCTGGCCCACCCGCAGGCCGTGACCGGCGAACGCGGACGTGTAGGTGGCCATCAGCAGGCCCTGCCCGACGCTGGCGGCGGCCTGCTGCCGGGCGAGGTCACGCGGCCGCGTGGCCAGCCCCAGCGGCGCCAGCCCGGCCGCGATGGCGCCGGACGACACCAGCACGACCTCGCGGCCCGACGCGCGCGCCTTCGCCAGCGCGTCGACCACCGTGGCGACCCGGGCGTCGTCGATGCCGCCCTGCGTGGTGGTGAGCGACGACGACCCGACCTTCACGACCACGCGCTGCGCGGCCCCGACGGCCCCGCGGGCGGTGACCTGGCCGGTCATGACAGCCGGGAGTCAGTCCCGCGGGGGCCGAGGTGCTCGCCGCCGGCGCTGACGCTGGGCTCCCAGTCGAACACGACCGCGTCCTCGCCGCCGATGACGACCTCGTCGCCGGCCCGGGCGCCCGCCGCGATGAGCGCGTCCTCGACACCGAGGCGGGCCAGCCGGTCGGCGAGGTAGCCGACCGCCTCGTCGTTGGTGAAGTCGGTCTGGCGGATCCAGCGCTCGGGCTTCAGGCCGCGGATGCGGTAGCGCTCGCCCTCGTCGGTGACGGTGAACCCGGAGTCGTCGACGGCGGCCGGACGCAGCACCAGGCGGGTCGGCTCGGCCGCGGGCGCGGCCGCACGCGCGGCGGCCACCAGCGAACCCATGGCGTAGGTGAGCTCGCGCAGCCCCTCGTGAGTGGCGGCGGAGACCGGGAAGACCTCCCAGCCGCGCTCCTCGATGTCGGCGCGGACCAGCTCGGCCAGCTCGCGCGCCTCGGGCACGTCGATCTTGTTCAGCGCCACCATGCGCGGGCGCTTGTCGAGGCCGCCGTACTTCTCCAGCTCGGCCTCGATGAGGTCGATGTCGGTGAGCGGGTCGCGGCCGGGCTCCATGGTCGCGAGGTCGACGACGTGCAGCAGCGCCTTGCACCGCTCGACGTGGCGGAGGAAGGCGTGGCCCAGGCCGCGGCCCTCGCTGGCGCCCTCGATCAGCCCCGGGACGTCGGCGACGGTGTAGCGGACGTCGCCGGCCTCGACGACGCCGAGGTTCGGCACCAGGGTGGTGAACGGGTAGTCGGCGATCTTCGGCCGCGCCGCGGAGATGGCGGCGATGAGGCTGGACTTGCCGGCGCTCGGGAACCCGACCAGCCCGATGTCGGCGACGCTCTTCAGCTCGAGCACGACGTCGCGCGCCTCGCCCGGCTCGCCGAGCAGCGCGAAGCCGGGCGCCCTGCGCCGCTTGCTGGCCAGCGCGGCGTTGCCCAGCCCGCCGCTACCGCCCTGCGCGGCCACGTAGCGGGTGCCGGCGCCGACGAGGTCGACCAGCACCTCGCCGTCGCGGGTGCTGACGACGGTGCCGTCGGGGACCTTCAGCTCGATGTCCTGGCCGTTGGCGCCGGCGCGGTTGCTGCCCTCGCCCTGGCTGCCGCTCTTCGCCTTGCGGTGCGGCGAGCGGTGGTACTCGAGCAGCGTGGTGGTGTTGGGGTCGACGACGAGGACGATGTCGCCGCCGCGCCCGCCGTTGCCGCCGTCGGGGCCGCCCAGGGGCTTGAACTTCTCGCGGTGCACCGACACACAGCCGTGCCCGCCGTCGCCTGCTGCCAGATGCAGCACGACGCGGTCCACGAACGACGGAATGGCCATGGTCTTCTACGTCCTCACGACAAAGGGCGGGCCGGTCGAGTGACCGGCCCGCCCTGATGATTCAGGTGTGTTGCTCGTGTGGAGCGGGGGTCACTCCCCCGCCGGCACGACGATGTTGACGACCTTGCGGCCACGCTTGACGCCGAACTCGACGGCGCCGGCGGAGGTGGCGAACAGGGTGTCGTCCTTGCCCCGGCCGACGTTGTCGCCCGGGTGGAAGTGGGTGCCACGCTGGCGGACGATGATCTCGCCGGCGTTGACCAGCTGGCCGCCGAAGCGCTTCACACCGAGCCGCTGAGCGTTGGAGTCGCGCCCGTTCTTGCTGGACGAGGCGCCCTTCTTGTGAGCCATCTCGAGGTACCTGCCTACTTCGTCTCGATGCCGGTGACCTTGACCTGGGTGTACTTCTGGCGGTGCCCCTGGCGCCGCCGGTACCCGGTCTTGTTCTTGTACCGGAGGATGTGGATCTTCGGGCCCTTGGTGGCACCGACGATCTCGGCCGTGACCGACACACCGGCCAGCTTCGTGGCGTCGGTGGTCACGGTCTCGCCGTCGACGAGCAGGACCGCCGGCAGCGTGACGGTGGCGCCGACCTCGGCGTTGTCGAGCCGATCGACGTCGATGACGTCTCCGACGGAGACCTTTCTCTGGTTACCGCCGCTGCGGACGATCGCGTACACCGCGGACTCACTCTCTCACTCGGGCTTCGGGCGCGCATGCCGACGCTCGGGAGCGGGCACGCGGGTATGGGCGCGAAGAGCGCCGACGCCCTAGGGTACGGAATTGGTCAGGGTCGGGTCAAACTCAGGGGACGGGACTGCCGGCCGGACGCTCCGCCCGGCGCCGGGTGCGGCGCGGACGGGCCGGCTCGGCCTGCTGCTCGGCCGTGTCGCCGGTGGACGACGTGGTCGAGGCATCGGTGGAGGACGAGGCCGACGACGGGGTTCCGGCGTCGGTGGACGACGCGGCCGGCGACTGGCCGGTCGCGGCCGCCTCGGCCTGCGCCGCGCCGGTCACCAGCGACTCCGCGGGTGGCGGAGGCGGCGGTGGCGGCGGGGTGGACGACGTGGACGAGGCACCGGTGGACGCCGCGGGAGCGTCGTCGCCGGCGACCGCCTTGCTGTCGCTGCCGGCCTTGCTACGGCCGGCCTTGCGGTCACCGGCGGCCTTGCGGCCACCGGCCTCACTGCCGGCGGCCGTGCTGTCGCCGGAAGCCGTGCTGTCGCCGGAAGCCGTGCTGTCGCCGGAAGCCGTGCTGTCGCCGGAGACCGTGGTGCTGCTGGCTGTCGTGGTGCTGCTGCCGGCGGCACGCTCGGCCCGGCGACGGCGGCGGGTGGCCGGGGCGGGCGCGGTGGTGGCGGCGGACTCGGCCGGCGCCGACTCGGCCGGGCCGGACTCCGCCGGCGCGGACTCGCCGGCCCGGTCGCCGTCGCTGTGCTGGCCGTTCCCACCGTGGCCGTTGCCGCCGTTGCCGTTGGCACCGACCGGCATGAGGTCGGCCGGAGACGCCTCGCCGGGGCTGGCCAGCGCCTCGAGCTTCGGCGTCAGCGCCTCGACCGGCTGCGGCTGCTGCGCGGGCGCCGGCTGCTCGGCCTTGCGGCGCCGGCCGCGGCGCTCGGAGCGGCTGGACCGGCCCTCGTCGGAGGACGCGGCCTGGCCGCCGGAGGAGCCGCCGTTGCCGGACTCGACCGGGTGCGCGTGGACGAGCAGGCCGCGGCCCTTGCAGTGCGGGCACGGCTCGCTGAACGCCTCGAGCAGGCCGGTGCCGATGCGCTTGCGCGTCATCTGCACCAGGCCGAGCGACGTGACCTCGGCGACCTGGTGCTTGGTGCGGTCGCGGCCGAGGCACTCGACCAGGCGGCGCAGCACGAGGTCGCGGTTGGCCTCGAGCACCATGTCGATGAAGTCGACGACGATGATGCCGCCGATGTCGCGCAGCCGCAGCTGGCGCACGATCTCTTCGGCCGCCTCGAGGTTGTTCTTGGTGACGGTCTCCTCGAGGTTGCCGCCGCTGCCGGTGAACTTGCCGGTGTTGACGTCGACGACGGTCATGGCCTCGGTGCGGTCGATGACCAGCGAGCCGCCGCTGGGCAGCCAGACCTTGCGGTCCATGGCCTTGGCGATCTGCTCGTCGATGCGGAACGCGGCGAAGACGTCGTCGTTGGAGGTCCACTTCTCGACGCGGTCGCGCAGCGAGCCGGCGACGCTGGAGACGTACTCCTCGATGGTGTCCCAGGCGCGGTCCCCGGAGACGACCAGCTTGGTGAAGTCTTCGTTGAAGAGGTCGCGGACCACCTTGATGGCGAGGTCGGGCTCACCGTGCAGCAGCTGCGGCGCGTTGCCGGAGGACTTCTTCCGCAGCGCCTCCCACTCGGCCTTGAGCCGCGCGACGTCGTTCGTGAGCTCTTCCTCCGAGGCGCCCTCGGCGGCGGTGCGGACGATGACGCCGGCGTCCTCGGGGACGACCTGCTTGAGGATCTTCTTCAGCCGGGTGCGCTCGGTGTCGGGCAGCTTGCGGCTGATGCCGTTCATCGACCCGCCGGGGACGTACACGACGTACCGGCCGGGCAGGCTGACCTGGCTGGTGAGCCGGGCGCCCTTGTGCCCGATGGGGTCCTTCGTGACCTGCACGAGCACGGACTGCCCGGACTTGAGGACGTCCTCGATGCGCTTCGGGCCGTCGTTCCTGCCCAGGCCGCTCCAGTCGACCTCGCCGGCGTACAGGACGGCGTTGCGGCCGCGGCCGATGTCGACGAACGCCGCCTCCATGGCGGGCAGCACGTTCTGCACCCGGCCGAGGTAGACGTTGCCGATGAGCGACTGCTGCGAGGCGCGGCTGACGTAGTGCTCGACCAGCACGTCGTCCTCGAGGACGGCGATCTGGGTGAGGTCGCCGGACTGCCGGACCGCCATGACGCGGTCGACGGCCTCGCGGCGGGCCAGGAACTCGGCCTCGGACAGGATGGGCGGACGGCGCCGGCCGGCCTCGCGGCCCTCGCGGCGGCGCTGCTTCTTCGCCTCGAGGCGGGTCGAGCCCTTGACCGACGTGACCTCGTCGTCGAGGTCGCGGGTCTCGCGGACCCGCACGACGGTGTTCGGCGGGTCGTCGGCACGCGGCTCGTCGCCGTCGTCGTTGCGACGGCGGCGGCGCCGGCGACGACGGCGGCTGCCGCCCTCGTCGGAGTCGGCGCTGTCGTCGTCGGAGTCGCCCTGGGCGTCGTCGCCGTGGTCGTCGGACTGGCCGCGACCCTGGTCGTCGTCGGAGTCGTCGTCGCCCGAGGCGTCGGTGCCGTCGTCGTTGCGACGGCGGCGGCCGCGGCCACCGCGGCGGCGGCGCCGGCGGCGGGTGCCGTCGTCGTCGGAGTCGGTGTCGGACTCGGAGTCGGTGTCGTCGTCGCCGGAGGCGTCCGAGGTGTCGGAGGCGTCGGTCGTGACCTCGGGCTCCTCCTCGGTCTCCTCGGCCACGGGCTCGGGCTCGGGCTTCGCGCGGCGGCGGCCACGGACCGGCTCGGCGGCCTCGGGGTCGGGCGCGGCGAACAGCGGCGCCGCGGAGAACGCGGGGGCCTGGAAGAGGACGCTGGAGGCGCGGGCCTCGGTGGCGGCGCTCTCGGCGCCGGACGGCGCGAACGCCGGGTTCGGGTCGGTGGACGCGCCGGCGTCGTCGGTGCCGGTGACCTCGGCGGCCTCGTCGGCGGCGACCGGCAGCGGCTCGGGCGCGGGCTGGGCGGCCTTGCGCGACCGGGACCGCTTGCGCGGCGCGGGCGCCGCATCGGCGGCCGGCGCCTCGGCAGCCGGCCCAGCCTCGACGGCGGACGCGGCGGACACCGCGGCCGGCGCACCGGCCTCGGCGGCCGGCGCGGACGCGGACACCGGCTCGGCGGCCGGAACGGCCTGGTCGGCGGCAGGGTCGTCGACCGCGAGGAGGTCGGCGGCGGCCGCGGCCTTGCGGCTCGCCGCCTTCTTCGCCGGGGCCTTCTTGGCGGTCTTCTTCGCGGCCGTCTTCTTGGCGGCGGCCTTCTTGGCCGTCTTGCGTGCCGGTGCGGCCGGGGCGTCGTCGCTGGTGGCCGGCGCACCGGCGTCGTGCAGCGTGGGCTCGCCGACCGGCGGGCCGGCGGCGCGGCTGGCCGCACGGCGGCGGCGCGGCTGTGCCTGCTCAGCGGTGGCGTCGGCCTGGACCGGCGCTGTCGAGCTGGAATCTCCGGACGAGCCGGGGGTCTCTTCCGTCATGTGGTGCACTCCTGTCGGCCCGGCAGCCGGGGCGCCGCGCCTCGCTCGGCGCGCTGCTGCCCAATTGCCGGGGCACTGCATCGGGCCACCTGGAGCGTCCGAGCCACGGCCGCTACAGGTGGAAAGCCTGTGATCGGCGACGTCCACCGGACCTGTGCGTCGTCAGGCCCTGCTCAGCGCCCGCCGCGGCGGCGCACCCTGGTCGGGGCGCCTCGCGGCTGGGCCGCTTGGCGGACCCAGCGTGCCGAGCGACTCCGCGGCGACCATGGTCGACCACACGGGACGTCGGCGAGGACATCGTCGGACCGAGCGGCGTGTACCGCCCGACCAGTTCCGAGTATCGCACATGTCCGCCCGGAAACCGCGATGGCGGCCACCCGAGCCCGCGCCGCCCGTGCCCGGAGCCTCGACATCGCCGCAGCTCAGCCGCATCGCCTTACGGTGTGCCGTAGATCACGTCGGGTCATGTCACGTGTCGTGCCGCTCGGGCGCGTCGGCGAGCGGATCGGCCAGCTCGCCGGTGTCGTCGTCCCACTCCCCCTGGGCCAGGCGGACGGCGCGCGGCGGCTGCGGCGGGGTGAACCCGGCGACGAGGCGCAGCCCGGCCAGCACCTCGTCGGGCCGCACCGTCGGCGACTGGTGGCGTACGACGGTGCGCAACGTGACGGGGTCGGCGGCGGTGTCGGCGCTGAGCCGCAGGACGGCGGCACGGGGGTCCAGCTTGCGTACGCCGTTCTTCGTCAGCCGCTCGACCGGCACCGACGCGGCCGCCAGGAACTCCGTCACCGCGGCCGCCGCCTGCTCGGGCACGGCGCCGGGCAGCTCGATGGCCCAGCTCGACGCCTGCAGCCGGTCGGCCAGCGCGCCGGGCCCGGCCTCGACCACCTGGACGACGTCGAGGCCCGGCGGCAGCGCGGCGTCCAGCGCGGCCCGCACCTGGCCGGGATCGCAGACCCGGGTGACGGCCAGCTCCAGGTACTCGGCCTCGCTGGCGGCGCCCGTGGGCGCGGCGCCGGCGTAGGACACCCGCGGGTGCGGCGTGAACCCCTGCGACCACGCCATCGGCACGTCGGCCCGGCGCAGCGCCCGCTCGAACGCCCGCTGGAAGTCGCGGTGGCTGGTGAAACGCAGCCGGCCACGCTTGGCGAAGCGGACGCGGAGCTTCTGGACGGCGGGTAGCTGCTGGTGCGGCACGGTGCTCAGGGTCGGTCCTCTCGGCGGACGTGACGTGGGTCGAAGGACCCATTGTCACGTGGGCGCGGCGGGCGTACGTTCCATTTCACCAGTCATCTGTCTTGGGGGGCAGTGCGATGACCGGTCTCGACGACGCCGTCATGGGCGACCTGCGGTCGCTGCTGGCCGGCGATCTCCTGACTCCGGACCACCCTGGCTACGACGACGCGCGCACCGTCTTCAACGCGATGATCGACCGGCGGCCCGGGCTGATCGTGCAGTGCGCCGACCGCTCAGACGTCGCGCTGGCGGTGGCGTTCGCCCGCGAGCACGGTCTGGAGACGGCCGTCCGCGGCGGCGGGCACAGCGTCGCCGGGCTGGCGCTCACCGACGGCGGCCTGGTGATCGACCTGCGCCGGATGAACGCCGTCAGCGTCGACCCGGTGGCCCGCACGGCCACCGTCGGCGGCGGCGCCACCATGGCCGACCTCGACCGCGCCTGCGCGCCGCACTGGCTGGCCACCACCGGCGGCCGGGTGTCGACGACCGGTGTCGGCGGGTTCGTGCTCGGCGGCGGCACCGGCTGGCTGGACCGGTTGTTCGGGCTGGCCTGCGACAACCTCCTCGAGGCGGAGGTCGTCACGGCGGACGGCGAGATCGTCCGGGCCGCGCCGAACAGCCATCCCGACCTGTTCTGGGCGCTGCACGGGGGCGGCGGCAACTTCGGCGTCGTGACGTCGCTGACGCTGCGGCTGCACCCGCTGCCGGAGTCGTCGCTGGCGCTGCTGCTGTGGCCGCCGGAGGACGGGCCGCGAATCGTCCGGGCCACCCGCGACCTGCTGGACGACGCCCCCGACACGCTCGGCGGCGGCGTCCTCTACCTCACCGGCCCGGAGGGCGAGGACTTCGTGCCGGCCGAGCTGGTGGGGCGGCTGACGCTGGGCGTCGCGCTCGTGCACGCCGGTGGCGAGCGATCGCTGCGCGAGCTGGCGGCGCCGCTCTTCGACGCCGCCCCGGCGGGCGAGATGGTGGCCGAGCTGCCGTACGACGAGCTGCAGTCTGCCCTGGACGACCCGCCCGGCCAGCGCAACTACTGGTCCGCCGAGCACCTGGACACCCTGCCCGACGAGGCCGTCGACGCGTTCTGCGAGCAGGCGGCCGGGCTGATCGTGCCGTCGGCGTCGCAGCACGTGCTGTTCCGCATGGGCGGCGCGGTCGCCCGCGGCCCGGCCGACTATCCGGTCCCCTGGCGGCAGGCCGGCTGGGTGGTGCACCCGTTCGGGCTCTGGACCGACCCGGCCGACGACGCCCGCGGCCGGCAGTGGGCGCACGACGTCTGCGCCGCCGTCCGGCCGTGGCGCACCGGCGCCGTCTACCTCAACTTCATCGGCGACGAGGGCGAGCACCGCGTCGTCGCCGGCTACGGCGCCGTCGGCTACGCCCGGCTGGCCGCCGTCAAGGCCCGCTACGACCCCACGAACCTGTTCCGGCGCAACCACAACGTCGTGCCGGCCTGACCCCGTTCAGACGCCGCGCAGCTCGCCCTCGAGGACGGTGCGGGCCCGGCCGGACAGCTGGAGCCGGTCGCCGTGCATCGTCACGCCGACGATGCCGCCGCGGGCGGACAGCTGCGCGCCGGTCAGCTCGGTGCCGTCGGGCGTGCCCAGCTCGCTCGCCCAGTACGGCCCGAGCACGCAGTGCGCCGACCCCGTCACCGGGTCCTCGGCGACGCCCACCGCCGGTGCGAAGAACCGGGACACGAAGTCGTACGGCGAGGCGTCGTCGGCGCGGGCGGTGACGATGATCCCGCGCGCCTCGACCGCCTCCAGCGCGACGACGTCAGGTGCCAACTCGCGCACCACCGTCTCGGACTCGACGACCGCGAGCACGTCGAACCGGCTCCGGCCGGTCCACACCGGGGTGACGCCGAGCGCCGCGGCCAGGCCGCCGGGCGCCGGCGCCTCCTCGGCCGGCAGCGCCGGGAAGTCCATGCCGACCGCGCCGGACCGGTCGCGGGTGACGGTGAGTACGCCGCTGCGGGTGCTGAACCGGATCGGGCCGGACTCGCCGCGCTCGAACAACACGTGCGACGTCGCCAGCGTGGCGTGGCCGCACAGGTCGACCTCGACCTCCGGGGTGAACCAGCGCAGCCGGTAGTCGACCGCCGGCGTGGCCCGCGCCGCCTCGTCGCCCTCGACCGGCTCGATGAAGGCGGTCTCGGAGTGCTTCAGCTCGGCCGCGACGGACTGCATCCAGTCGTCGGGGACCGGGCGGTCCAGCAGGCACACCCCGGCCGGGTTGCCGCCGAAGGGGCGATCGGTGAACGCGTCGACGACGAGGATCCGCACGGGCCCAGCCTACGAGTTCACGGCCGTACCGTTCACCTGCGATCCCACAGGTCCGTAATGACCGGCTCAGACCGGGGTCAGCGGGAGCAGGGTGCGTCCCGTCGGGCCGGTCTGGATCTCGGTGCCCATGGACGGGCAGACGCCGCAGTCGAAGCAGGGGGTCCAGCGGCAGTCGTCCAGTTCGATCCCGTCGACGGCGTCCTGCCAGTCGTCCCACAGCCAGTCGCGGTCGAGGCCGCTGTCGAGGTGGTCCCAGGGCAGCACTTCGTCGCGGTCGCGCTCGCGGGTGGTGTACCAGGCGAGGTCGACGGGCTCGTCGGCCAGCGCCGCCTCGGCGCACGCCATCCAGCGGTCGTAGGAGAAGTGCTCGCCCCAGCCGTCGAAGCGGCCGCCGTCGTCCCAGACGGCCTTGATGACGCGGCCGACCCGGCGGTCGCCGCGGGAGAGCAGGCCCTCGACCATGCTGGGCTTGCCCTCGTGGTAGCGCAGGCCGATGGCCTTGCCGTACCGGCGGTCGGACTTCACCTTCTCGCGCAGCTGGCGCAGCCGGGCGTCGACGACCTCGTGATCGGCCTGGGCGGCCCACTGGAACGGGGTGTGCGGCTTGGGCACGAATCCGCCGATGGACACCGTGCAGCGGATGTCGCCGCGCCCGGACGCCTTCCGCCCGGCCTCGATGACCCGCTTGGCGAGGTCGGCGATGGCCAGGACGTCGTCGTCGGTCTCGGTCGGCAGCCCGCACATGAAGTACAGCTTCACCTGCCGCCAGCCGCTGCCGTAGGCCGTGCTGACGGTGCGGATGAGGTCGTCCTCGCTGACCATCTTGTTGATGACGCGGCGCATGCGCTCGGTGCCGCCCTCCGGCGCGAACGTCAGCCCGGACCGGCGGCCGTTGCGGGACAGCTCGTCGGCGAGGGTGACGTTGAAGGCGTCGACGCGGGTGGACGGCAGCGAGAGCGAGGTGTTGGTGCCCTCGTACTGGTCGGCCAGGCCCTTCGCGATGGCGCCGATCTCGGAGTGGTCGGCGCTGGACAGCGACAGCAGACCGACCTCGGTGAAGCCGGAGTTCCTGACCCCTTCGGCGACCATGGCGCCGACGGTCTCGATGGACCGCTCGCGCACCGGCCGGGTGATCATGCCGGCCTGGCAGAAGCGGCAGCCGCGGGTGCAGCCGCGGAAGATCTCGACGCTGTACCGCTCGTGGACGGTCTCGGCCAGCGGCACCAGCGGCTTGCGGGGGTACGGCCACTGGTCGAGGTCCATGACGGTGTGCTTGCGGACGGTGGCGGGGACGCCGGGCCGGTTGGGCACGACCGCCGCGATGGCGCCGTCGTCGCCGTACGTGACGTCGTAGAACCTCGGCACGTACACGCCGCCGCCGGCCGCGAGCCGCAGCAGCAGCTCGTCGCGGCCGCCGGGGCTGCCCTCGGCCTTCCACTCGCGCACCACCTCGGTGACGGCGAGCACGATCTCCTCGCCGTCGCCCAGCACGGCGGCGTCGAGGAAGTCGGCGACCGGCTCGGGGTTGAACGCCGCGTGGCCGCCGGCGAGCACGACGGGGTGGTCGTCGCCGCGGTCGGCGGACAGCAGCGGGATGCCGGCGAGGTCGAGCGCCGTCAGCAGGTTGGTGTAGCCCAGTTCGGTGGCGAACGAGACGCCGAGCAGGTCGAACGCGCCGACCGGCCGGTGCGCGTCGACGGTGAACTGGCCGATGCCGTGCTCGCGCAGCAGCTTCTCGAGGTCGGGCCAGACCGCGTACGTGCGCTCGGCCAGCACGCCGTGCTGCTCGTTGAGCAGCTCGTACAGAATCTGCACGCCCTGGTTGGGCAGCCCCACCTCGTAGGCGTCGGGGTACATGAGCGCCCACCGCACCTCGGCGGCGTCCCAGTCCTTCACCGTGGCCCCGAGCTCGCCCCCGACGTACTGGATGGGCTTGGACACCCTCGCCAGCAGCGGCTCGAGCTGGTCGAACAGGGACTCGACGGGCATGGACGTCCTACTCACGGGTGGGCTCTCGGCGGTCACGGGTATGGTAACCACCACGAAAGGACCGGGTCTCGGGCACGACCGGACAGCCAGACGTCTGCGACGAGAGGCAGCAGGTATGACCGACCCCGCCCACGCGGTCCCGAACGGCTTCGAGCCGTTGCCGTACGAGACGCGGCCGGTGGCGATCCAGCCCGACGACGGCACCACGCCCGACATCATCGCCCGGCCGCCCGTCGTTCCGCTGCCCGACACCGGCACGAGCAGCCGCGAAGAGCTCGAGATGGCACTGCAGCGCGCCCAGCTGGTGGCCGACGACTGCGAGTCGCTGCTCGCGCCGGCCCAGCGGGCCATGGAGGACGGCGCCTGGGTGAGCCGGCTCGCCGACGAGTTCTCCAACGAGCTCACCGTGCACGCCCGGCTGGCCGGATCCGTCGCCGCGGCCTGCGTCGAGACCATCCAGACCGCGCTCGACAGCCGCGGCGACGACGACCTGCTGGAGGTGCGGCCGCAGTGACGAAGGCGAGCGACAGCCTGGCGCCCGACCCCGGCAAGCTCGGCGGCGCCGACTCCGACAAGCTGGCCGGCGGCTACCTCGAGAAGGAGTACGTCCCGCCGGAGACCGACTCCTCGTCCTACGGCGGCGGGTACGACGGCGGCGGTGGGGGCGGTGGCTACGACGGCGGCGGTGGAGGCGGCGGCGGTTCCGAGGATGTCGCCGAGGACCCGCCGGCCGAGGACACCACCGACGACACCACCGACGACCCCGCGGCCGAGGACACCACCGACGACCCGCTCCACGCCGACAGCGACGACGACGGCGACGCCCCCGACCCCGACGACTTCGGCGACACCGACCACCCCACCAAGCCCGGCGACCCGGTGCTGGAGAAGCCGGTGGTGGAGAAGCCCATCGACACGGAGACGCCGAACACCACCGTCTCCATCGACGTCGAGGCGATGACCCGGCTGGTCGCGGCCATGGAACGGGCCGGCGACCAGATCGTGGCGCTGCAGGACGAGATGCGCACCATCCTGTCCGGCGTCCACCTCGAGACGTCCGACACCACGCGGTTCGACCAGGTGGCCGAATGGATCCAGGAGGTGCTGCCGGGCCTGCGCCGGCGGCTGGCGATGGCGCAGGACCTCCTCGGCGACGACGTCAGCACCCAGCCCGACAGCGGCCGCCCGGTGGTCCCGCGCCCGTACGTCGGCGACGAGACGCAGGTCAGCACGAAGCCGATCGAGGTGTCCTACCAGGCCGCCCGCGGCGCCGCGCACCGCTTCGGCATCCCCGGCGACCACGACAGCACGCGCGAACTGGTCGCCGACCTCCAGGCCAACCGGCACGACCCGTACTACGCCAGCGAGCTGGTGCGCTCCACCGATCCGGAGACGCTGGTGCACGCCGTCGTCGCCGCCGGTGACGACGAGCTGACGCAGCTCACCGCCGCCACCGTGGCGACGGCCGGGCGCGGCACCGGCGAGCTCGCCCCGCCGGCCGGGTACGAGGAGCAGTGGGCCGCGCTGCGCGACAGCGACGACCCCGCCGTGGCGGCCGCCGCCGAGCAGCTGCGCCCCGCCTGACGCCGGTCGTCCGGGTGGCCGCACCGGCCACCCGGACGGACGAACGGCCGGTGCGTCAGCGGGTCAGCGGCGGATCGTTCAGCGTCCACGCGTCGGGCAGCTCCAGGGTCTGGACGACCTGCTGCGCCAGGGCCACCGCGTCGGCCTCGTGATCGCGGCCCTCCGCCAGCCCGGCCACCGACACCCGCACGACGTAGATGCCGTGCGCGAGCCAGGCGTGCCCGGCCGGCACCGACTCGTCACCGACCTTCTGGTCCTCGGACCAGGTGAAGCCGAGGCCGACGTCGTCGGGCAGCTGCGTGTACTGGTCGCTGGCCAGGCGGTCCTCGAAGCCGCTGCGCAGGATCCCCATGGCCTGCTCGACGGTGACCGACAGCACGGGGTCGCCGTCGACGTAGACCTCCGAGCCGGCGCTGATGAGCGTGCCCTCGGAGCCGTGCTGGACGCTGCCGCCCGGCGCTTCGACGTCGTCGGTTCCGAGCGCCAGGACGACGCTCTCGCGGGGCACGAAGTCCGACAGCAGGTCGCCGGACGGTGCCGTGGTGGACAAGGGGTTCATCGGGGTCTCTTCTCCGTTGTCGCTGTCGCTGCAGGCGGCCAGGGCGAGGACGAGGACGGCCGCGCAGGCGGCCCGGGTCAGGGATCGGCCGGTCATCAGCCGCCTCCGAGGGGGAAGCCGTCCTCGAGCGCCCGCTCGTAGGGTCCGAAGAGGTTCGATTCGAGGAACTGGCTGAGCGGCGGCTTCTCCCGCTTCCACTCCTGGTAGGCGTCGCTGTCGAAGTCGAACTGTGGCGGGTCGCTGTCGGGAACGAGCGCCTCCGGCGGCGGGCCGGCGTACCGGGTGCCGTCGGGACCGCCGTTGGCCTCGGTGATGTACTGCTCGTCGAAGTAGCCGTTGGCCAGCATCTGGTTGAGGACCATCTGCTCGAGGTTCTCGCGTTCGGTCGCCGACAGCGTCCCGAAGTCGCCCGACGCGGTGGCGTCGGTCTTGCCGATCTGGTCGCCCATGAGCGACGTGGCCTGGTCGTAGACGAACTTCCAGCCCTCGGTGGCGGGTCCGACGCCGGGGAGGGAGGTGACCGCCCCGAAGATCTGCGAGCGGATCTCGGCGGCCTTCGCCTCGGCCTCCTCCTCGCTCAGTGCGCCGTTGTAGGCGGCGTTGAGGACCCAGCCCACCGCGGTGGCGGACTCCTGGATGGCGCCGTTGAGCTCGGGCACCTCGTTGCCCTGCAGCATCGCCACGGGCGACGGCGGCGGCGTCTGGTCGCCGAGCGCGTCCTGCAGCGCGTCGCCGAAGCGCATCTGGCTGGCGGCCGCGATGCCGGTCAGGACGGTGTTGAGGTGATCCTCGTTGCCGTCCTCGCCGTAGGTGTTGAGCAACTCCGTCACGAGGGCGGGGTCGAAGGCGGCGCCGTACGGCGCGTTGTCACCGTAGTGCTGCGTCTCGGGGTCCGTGACCCACTCGCTGAAGTTGGTGTCGCGGTCGCCGTTCATCGCGATGCGCATGACGTCGGGACCGTAGGCGCCCAGGATGTTCGCGATGCTGCCGCGCATCCCGTGGTACATCTTCCAGCCGTCGTTGGTGCGGGTCTCCTCGCCGAGCAGCGCGATGGTCTGCGAGGCGATGACGGCGGAGTCGGCGCCGGTCTCCTCGGCGTCGCGGTACGTCGTCGTCGCCGCTTCCAGAGCGAGACCGAGGTTGCCGCCGTTGGTGGGGTCGGCGAAGGAGTCCCAGTGGCGCTCCTGAGTCAGGTACTGCAGCCGGGAGTTGACGTCGACCTTCTGCCCGTTGATCTCCATCTCCTCCGTCCCGCCCTGGGTGAAGAAGTCCTGGGCGGCCAGCGGGTTGTTCGAGAGCGACACCATGAACGTCGCCATGACGTCGACGACCGGCTGGCCGTTGGTGTCCATGACCTCGTTCATGTTCGCGCTCTTCGGTCCCCAGACCGCGCCGTTCTCGCCTTCGGCCTCGTACTCGTAGAGGTCGTCGCCGACCTCGTTGAGGAACGGCCGGGAGTAGACGCCCTGCGACATGAGCAACGCGAGGTACTGGGCCTGGTTCTGCGGCGCGTCGCCGCCCTCCATCTGCGACTTGGCCGTGATGGCCTCGGACCACTGGTCGGCGTAGTCCTGCGGCATGGCGAGGTCGCCGGTGTTGCGGGTGGCGGTGCCCATGGTCGTGCCGATGGCCGTGACCATGCGGTCGCGGAGGTCCTGCGGCAGGTAGGTGCCCTCGACGAAGGCGTCGATGGTGCTGAGAGCGGCGGCGAGCTGCTCAGGACTGGCGCTGTTGGCGAACCCGGCCGCGAAGTACGGGTCGTTCATGTTCGCCTCGATCTCCGCGGCGAGCTCGGGAGTGATCTCGCCCGGGGAGTCGAGCAGCGCCTGGGCCGCCTCCTCACCGTTCTGCTTGGCCTCCTCGGGCGAGACCTGCGAGATCTTGCTCTCGTCGATCTCGACCGTGCCGGCCGGCCATTCGGGATTGGAGTTCTCGAGCGACTCGGCCAACGACAGCCGCCGGCGCAGGCCCGGGATCTCGGTGTCGGCCCAGTCGATGGCGTTCTGGACCTGGCTGCCGAGCTCGTGGTCGATCTCGTACTTGCTCAGGGCGTTGGTGAGGCCGAGCTTGGCGTCGCTCAGGCGCTCCTTGCCGTTCTCGATGCCGGTGACGACGTTACGAAACTCTTCGACGATGATCTGCGACTTGGCCACGGGTCATTCTCCAGAGGGTGCATGTAGCGGGGATTCAGCCCGCCCAGCGGGCGCGGTCGTCGTCGGCCGGCACCTTGTCCGGCTCGTTGTCGTGCCTGTTCTCCAGCGCCGTGCCCGCGCTCTCGCCGGCCTCGCCGGCCGTGCTGTGGTGTCCGGTCAGCGCCGTGGAGAAGGTGTCCGCGACACCGCTCTTCCACGCCTCCTTCTCGAGCGCGTTCTCCGCCTCGTAGAACGGGAAGCCGCAGATCATCGCATCGCCACGGATGGTGGGGAGCTCTTCCCCCAGCGCCAGTTTGTACTGGTTGTCGACGTCTTCGCTCACGGTAGTCGTCCTGTCTTCTGTGTCATGGCTGTTCCAGCTTCGTCTCCGGGACCTGCACCAGCTGCCACTGCCCCGCCGCCGAGAACAGGCCGCGGCCGGGCGGCATGCCGCCGGTCATCGACCGGGGAAGCTTGATGCCGAAATGGTCGCCGTCGGCCGTCGCGCCCGGCGACAGCAGCACGCCGGACCGCGACTTCTTCAGCACCGCGGCCGGGCCGCGGTAGCTGCTGCCGAGGTCGTCGGTGGTGCCGGCGGCGACGATGACGCTGCCGGTGTCGCGCAGTTTCGGCAGGTGCTTGGTGAGGAGGTCGACCATCCAGCCGTCGACGCCCATCAGCTCGAGGTCGTCGACGACGACGGCGGTGGGCCGGCCGCCCTTCTCGGGGACCATGGACTCCCACAGCCGGGTGCCCTCGTCCTTGTCGAGCTCGAGGTCGACGACGGCCTCGACGCCGGGCCGGCCCTCGAGGTCGCGCAGCGGGCTGCGCCGCGGCGTGATGATCAGGACCTTCCAGTCGCGCTCCAGCATCGACCGCGCCATCGTCAGCAGCGCGGTGCTGCGGCCGGAGCGGCGCGGGCCGAGCACGAGGATGCCGGGGCCGTGGTCGATGGCGTCGAGCGAGCGCAGGGTCAGGGTGTCGCCGCCGACCGCGAGCGGCAGCTCGGTGGGCGCCAGCGGCCGCTCGGCCAGCTCGAGCGCGTCGGCGTAGCTGATGCGCGACGGCAGCTGGTCGACCCGGAACGGCAGCTGACGGCGCGGCACGTCGGCGTGGCGCTCCTTGGCCTCGCGAGCGAGCTGCTGCAGCGCCGCCACCTGCGCGGTGCCCTCGACGTCGTCGGTGAGCAGCGCGACCTGGGTCTCGCGCAGGCCCTCGGCCCGGAAGCCGCGCCCGGACGGCATGTGCTCGGGCACCTTCTTCGGGTGCATGCCGATGTTGCCGAAGTCGCTGGCGTCGTTCATGCGCAGCATCATCTTGTCCTCGACCAGCGCGGACACCCGGCCGACCAGCGCGGTGCGGTCAGCCGTCACGACCACCTTGATGCCGACGCCGGAGCCCTCCTGCAGGATCTGCAGCCACTGGTCGATGAGCCGGCCGCTGTCGAAGCTCTCGAACGACTGGACGAACCCCTCCCAGCGGTCGAACAGCACCAGCAGGTACGGCAGGCGGTCGGCCGGTGCCGCGGCGGCGCGCTGCTCGCTGAGGTCGGAGTAGCCCTGCTCGGCCAGCAGCTGCTGGCGCCGGCCGATCTCGGCGCGGATGCGTGCGGACAGGGCGGACAGCCGCTCGGGCTGGTCGCGGCTGACGACGGCGCCGGTGTGCGGCAGCCCGACCATCGGCAGCAGCGCGTTGTTGCCGCAGTCGATGCCGTAGAGGTGGACGTCGCGCGGCGAGACCTCGCGGCCGACCAGCCCGGCGATGGCCCGCAGCACCGTGGACCGGCCGCTGCGCGGCGCGCCGATGATGCCGAAGTGGCCGCCGGCGGACAGCTCGTAGAACGCGACCGTGCGGCTCTGCTCGCGGGGGACGTCGACGATGCCGAACGGGATGCGGATCTCGCGGCCGCGCTCGATGACGGACGCGGGGTCGGCCAGGACCTCGTCGAGCGTGACGACGTCGCCGAGCGGCGGCAGCCACGGCGGCGGCGGCGCGCTGATGCCGGTGTTCGCGGACGCCGCGTTGATGGCGGTGACCAGGCTCTCGAGGTCGGTCGGGACGGAGACGTCCTCCTCCTTGTCGCCGCCGTCGATCTTCTGTGGCGTCCGGCCGAGCTCGTCCCAGTGCAGCGCCCGGAGGTCGACCGACACCGCGGCGCCGGGCTGGTGCGGCCGGCCGCCGACCCGGGACGACTGGAACGGCACCAGCGACGACGCGCCCAGCCGGGCGTAGGCGCGGCCGGGCGTGGACTTGGAGATCTCGGCCGCGTCCTTCGCCTCGATGACGTCCTGGCTGTCGTTGCCGTCGGTGACCCGCAGCGCGATGCGCAGGTTGGTGTTGGACTTGATCTCGGCGCTGACGACACCGGCCGGGCGCTGGGTGGCCAGCAGCAGGTGCACACCGAGCGACCGGCCCCGGCGGGCGATGTCGACCAGGCCCTTGACGAAGTCGGGCAGCTCGGTGACCAGCGCGGCGAACTCGTCGATGATGATCATCAGCCGCGGCATCGGCTGGTCGTCGGGCTCTTTGCCGGCGAGGTAGTCCTCGATGTCCTTCTTCCCCGCGTGCGCCAGCTGGTGCTCGCGGCGGTGCAGCTCGGCCGCCAGGCTGTCCAGCGCGCGGGTGGTGAGGTGGCCGTCGAGGTCGGTGACCATGCCGACGGTGTGCGCGAGGTTGTTGCAGTCCTTGAACGCCGCGCCGCCCTTGTAGTCGACCAGCACGAACGTCATCTCGTCCGGCCGGTTGGCGACGGCGAGGGAGGCGATGAGCGTCTGCAGCAGCTCGGACTTGCCGGAGCCGGTGGTGCCGGCCACCAGGCCGTGCGGGCCGTCGGACCTGACGTCGACGGCGAACGGGCCGTCCATGCCCTCGCCGATGACCGCCTTGGTGGTGCGCCCGACGCTGGTCCACCAGCCCTCGATCGCCTCGGGCGTGGGCGGGTCGAGCTTGAGGACGTCGAGCAGGCGGCTCGACGACGGCAGCGACGACGAGAGGTCCTCGGAGCTGACGTCCTTGACCGGCGCGAGCGCCCGGCCGAGCCGCTCGCACCACGCCTCGGACACGACGTCGAGGCGGATGCCCTCGACCGTCGGGTGGCCGGTGCGGCGCACGGTGGCGATGCCGTCGGGCGCGATGGCCACGACGACCTTGCACTCCTCGGGCAGCAGCCGCTCGTCGGCGTCGATGCAGAGGAAGTCGATGCCGACGCGGGGGCCGTCGCGCAGCAGCGTGATGAGGCCGGGCAGCAGCCGGATGCGGCGTGCGCCGTCGAGCACCACCAGCAGCGGCGGGAAGGTGATGTCGCGGGAGGCCAGCATGCCGCCGCTGCGGTCGTTCAGCGCGGCCTTGCGCCGCTCCATGATCGACATCAGCTCGGCGACGCGGCGGTTGGTGGTCTCCTCGTCGGCGCCGATGCCGGCGATGACGTCGGAGTCCTCGTCCCGGCGCACGTGCGGCAGCCAGCGCATCCAGTTCCAGGCCGGTCCGCCGTCGGCGTCGGAGAGCACGACGATGTCGACGTCGGCCGGGCTGTGCAGCGTGGCGACCTGCGCGGCCATCCAGCCGGCCACCTGGCGGCGGACGTCGTCGCGGCCGGCCACGCCGGTGACGCCGACCTGCTCGAGCGGCACGCCGACCGGGACGTCGGGCGCCGTCCAGTGCAGCACCCGCTCGTGCTCCTCGCGCGCGGGGTCGGTCATCGACACCTCGCTGGGGACGTCGGCGGTGCCGACCCGCACGTGCATGAAGTCGGGGTCGGTGCGCCGGCGCTCCCACAGCTGCGCGCGCGGGCCGGTGGCGAACAGCAGCAGCGCCGCGGGGTCGGGAAAGTCGCGCCGGCGCGCGGACCGCTCGGTCACCAGACCCTCGTAGGCCTGGTTCTCGATGCGCCGCATGCGCTCGACGTAGTTCTTCATGTCGTCGTGGTAGCGGTTCTGCTGCTGGTTCTTCGTGCTGCGGTAGCGCGAGATCATCATGATCGGCGTGATGACCATGATCATCAGGCTGAACGGCGACCGGGTGAAGTAGAACATCGCGCCGCCCATGAGCATCGGGGCCATCGCGATGGCCCACGGCATGGGCTCCTTGTCGGGCTTGCGCGGCTCGTGCGGCAGCCGGAACTCCGTCTGCCGGGGCGGCGGCAGCAGCCGCGGCGGGCGGTTGTAGTCGAGCGTCATGCCGCCCGGGCTGGGCGACAGCGACGCGTCGGGATCGACCGGCAGCGCCAGCTCCAGCACGACGTCGCCGACCACCAGCGCGCCGCCGGGCGGCCACGGCACGGGCTCGTCGACGGCCACGCGGTCGAGGTGCAGGAACGGGCGGTCGGCCTCGGGGTCGACGGTGAGGTTGGGGTGCTTGAGCCGGGCCAGCTCCTCCATGCGCTTCTTGAACCGCTTCTTCCGCCTGCGCTTGCGCTTGCGGCCGGTGGGCTCGTCCTCGTCCTTCGGCACCACGATGGGGCCTTCCAGCGGACGGTCCCGCGCCGGCGGCGGCACCAGGACACCGACCAGCGACGGGTCGGGCGTCAGCGTGACCGTGCCGTCGACGGTGACGTCGAGCCGGGCGGCCACGGGCGGGGTGTCCTCGCCGTAGAGGTGGACGGCGGAACCGGCCCGGCTGCCGATCTCGTGGCTGCCGGGCGAGAGGTAGTCGACGCGGCCGGAGCCCGGCCCGGACACGGTGCGCACCTGGACGACGCCGGTGCGTTCGCCGAACACGTCCGGCAGCGGCCGGCCGACGCCGACCAGGGCGCCGTTGCGCAGCGCCGACTCGGCCACCTTGACGGCGGGCTCGAGCGGGACGCCGGCGAGGTAGAGGGTGGGCGGGAGGGCGCCCTCGGTCATGGCGTCGTCGAGGACGCTCTCGCCGACGACGCCGAGGTGGCGGCCGGCGGTGTGGACGATCTGCGGCTCGGCGGCCGGGCGGACGCGGGCAGCGAGCTGCCGGGCGATGTCAGCGACAGTGGCATCGTCCTCGCAGTCGACGGCGAGGTCGACGACGTCGCCATCGCCCGATGCGGTGGCGCTCAGCAGCAGCCGCACGTTCCCGTCCCCGTTTCCGCGTTGGGCCTGCCGGCCCGTTCACGACGTAGTTTACCTGCGCAGGTGGCCCACATCCTCGGTGAGAATGTGGGCCACCTGTCGCAAATGCGTTCCGGCCGTCAGATGCGGTCCGGCTCGCCAGTCGCCTCGGCGATGTTGTTGTGGTTGATCCGCACGTCGTCGGCGGCGCCGGTCAGCGCGTCCCGGAGCGTGTCGAGGTTCGTGCGGTACTCCTCCCAGGCATTCCGGAAGTCATCCGCGTAACGGCCGGTCCACACGGCGTTGCCGACGCCGGTGTCGACCTCCTTCTTGATGGTGTCCGCGGACTCGGAGTTCCTGGTGAACGTCCCGTGGAGTTCCCGAAGAGTGGGAAGATCTGCACCAACACCCATTGTTCTCTACTCCCTCGTGAATAACTACGCCCCACCGCGTCGGGTGCGGCACGACACTTCAAATTCTACCGGTCGTCGCGCAATTTGCAACTTCCGCGACGGCCTTTTTCTGAATTTCTCGGTGTGCATCCATAAAAGGCAACGACACGTCACCCGCGGGCCAATTCACGACCGCGGACAGGACAATTGCGTGCCCATTCATGAATGATTCCCGAGACGTTTCGGGGTACCTCCTTCGGAAATGATCGAGGGTTTCGAACTATGCGAGATCGCGATGTCTCCCTCCTCCGCCCGGCACCAGTTCCTCGAGCAGCGCGGCCGTCTCCGGCGCGAGCTCGATACCACCGATGCCGAGGAGGGTCTCGCTCATCTCGCCCTCCACCGCCATGACTCCGCCCCGCCCGTCGACGGCGTTCTGGGCGAGGATCAGGTCGCGCCAGAGCAACTGCTCGGCTGGCCTGACCCGCAACCCGGCCCGGGCCGCGGCTCCCGCCGTGGCCGGGTCGCCGCCGTCGCGGGTGATGACGGACAACCGGTGCGCGGCGTCGACCAGCAGGTCCGACGCCACGCGTTCGACGCGCGCCCGGGCGATCCAGGCGTAGCGTCCCTGCGGCCGCTCGCTGAGCACCGGGCCGCGGGCCACCCGCAGCGCCCGGCGCAGCAGGTCGGCCTCCTCGGACGGGCGCCGCGTCTGCCGCGCCTGGCTGAGCAGCGCGCACACGACGTCCCAGTCGAGGACGACGGTGTCGCTCAGCTTCAGCCGGCCGTCCTCGGTCATCAGCAGGTACGGCGAGCCGGCGCGGTCGACGCCGAGCCACTCGCGCACCCGCGCGAACGTGGACTCGCGCACCGCCGCCGTGACGCCGCGCGGCCATACGGCCGCCGCCAGCACCGTCGGGTGCACGCCCTCGCGGTGCAGCGCCAGGTGCACGACGATCTCGGTGGCCAGCGCGCGGCGCTCGGCCTCGATCTCGGTGCGCGCCTGCACGACCACCGGGCCCAGGATGTACACCCGCACCGGCGCCGTGGCCAGCTCGGCCTCGGTGACCAGCGTGCGCACCTGCGGCACCTCGGGCCGGACCTCGGGCAGCCAGGCCTCGTTGAGGTTCGGCGCGCCGGGGTCGGGGTCGTGGCTGCGGTCCGGGTCGACCAGGCCGACCAGCGCCTCGATGCTGCGCCACGACAGCTGGTTGGCCCGCACCGACAGCCCGAGCGCGGGCAGCTCCAGGGTGCCGGCGGCGTCGACGTGGATGCGCCAGCGCGCGCCCGGCACCTCGCCGGCGCAGACCACGCCCAGGGGCGAGCGCCCCGCGGCGTTCGTCAGCGCCACCAGCTGCTCGGCCAGCTCGCCGGTGGGCGGCGTGCCGAGCACGAGGTACTCGGGCATCCAGTTGCCGGCCCCGCCCGGGCGGACCCGGCCGGTGAGCACGTCGGTGCCCAGGCGGTCGGCGCGGCGGGCGGCCAGCTCAGGCAGCAGCGGCTCGACACCGTCGACCAGCCGCAGCCGGCCCGGGTCGAAGACGCTGAGCGCGTCGGGCAGGCCGTCCGCGGTGACCCGCAGGTGGTCGGACCACTGGTTGGTGGCCAGCTCGACGGCCAGCGCGGTGACCACCTCGAAGGTGGCCTCCGGGTCGCCGTCGATGCAGATCGGGCCGCCGGCCGCCTCGAGGTCGACGAGGACGTCGCGGTCGCCGCTGCGGCCCAGCGAGACCAGGCCCGGGTACGGGGCCAGCACGCGGCCGCGCAGCTCGGGGTCGACGGCGACGTCGGCGCGGTTCAGGATCCAGCGGCGGCCCTCGTCGAGCACCGACCACGGCTCCGGCGCGTCGACCCGGGCCGGCGCCAGCAGCAGCTCGACCGAGGCGCTGTCGACCACGGCGGTGTACACCGGGGGCAGCGGCCGGCCGGCCTCCTGGCAGGACGCCGCCAGGTGCCGCAGCGCGTAGTCGAGCCAGCGGGCGCGGTCGGGGTCGGCGCCGATGCGCAGCGCCACCTCGGCCTCGACCTCGTCGGCGCCCGGCTCGGGCGTGCGCCGGCGGCGGCGCATGAGCTCCAGCGCGGCCAGCACGCCCGCGGCCAGCAGCCCGGCGTCGATGAGGCCGGCGTGCGGGTTGGTGTTGACGGACTCGGCCTCGCCGGTGGCGACGAAGTCGGCGAACAGTCCGGCGCCGGTCTCGCCGATGCCCTCCTGCTGGCCACCGCCCTCCTCGGACCCGACCGGCGGGGCCGGCGGCGGGGGCGGCGTCTCGGGCGCCGGCGCCTCGGCGGTGACGACGCCGACACCCGCGGCGTCGGCCGGCACGATCAGCAGCCAGTTCGGGTAGATCAGCCGGGCCAGCGACAGCTCGTGGCCGTCGGGCTGCTCGCGGCCGCGGTTCAGCTCGAAGATCTCCTGGTAGCGGCGGCCGTCGCCGAGGGTGCGCTCGGCGATGTCCCAGAGGTTGTCGTGGTAGCGGCCGTCGGGCGGCTGCACGATGTAGACCTTCTGACCGACCAGCTCGGCGCCCTCCTCGGGGTCGAGCACCATGTCGCCGAGGCGGTACTCGACCTCGCCGTCGACGGGCGCGGCGGCGGCCGGCGCCTCCTGCTGGACGGTGACCTCGGCCTGGCCGTCGTAGGCCTCGGCCGTGACGCTGGTGCCGACGGTGGGCGCCTCGGGCGCCGCGGCCGGGGAGGCGGCCGCCGCCTGGCCGACCGCCGCGGTGGCGACCAGCACCGACGCGACCAGCGCGCGGGCGAAGCGCTGCGTCGGGCCGGACAGCGGAACCCGTCCGGGCAGCCCGACGCCGCGGACCGCGCTGCGCAGCTCCGTCAGCACGCAGATGGTGAACTGCAGCCAGGCCAGCCACACCACCCACAGCAGGACGCCGACCAGCTGCTCGGCGCCGATGGTGGCGGTGAGGTCGTCGCGCCCGGGCATCGACGTCGGGATCGGCGGCGGGCCGCCGAGGATCAGCAGCAGCACCGGCACACCGATGACCAGCAGCGCCAGCGCGAACCCGGCCGCGACGGCCTGCGGCATGCTGCGCTTGGCCTCCGGCACGCCGCGGCGCTGGAACCGCTGCGGTCCGGTCTCGCGCAGCGACGCGGTGGCCGTGCCCGACGCCTCGATCGGCGACACCGGCCGCGACGTGCGCTCCGTCCGGGTCTGTGGCCGCGACGCGCGGCGTCCCCTGCTCTCGTTCATCACAACTCCCCCGTGATGCCGACCGCCGGGCGTGACGTGGCCTCCCCCTCGATGGGGAAGTCGTCGATGAAGATCAGTTGCAGCAGCGAGGTGTTCACCCGGTCCTCGGCGTGAACGGACACCTCGTCGCCGTTGAAGTTCACCGTCACCTGTCCGGCGGTGTAGCCGCGCGCGGTCATGTACTCGACGGCGGCCTGCCGTGCCTCGGCCTCCAGCAGGACCACCTGACCCGTCTCGCGCAACGCCTCGATGTCGATCTGGTTCGCGGCCGCGCGGGCCGCCTGTTCGGCGTCGTCGTACAGTCGCTGCCGCGCGTTGATGGCGAACCCTCCGTCGATGACCAGCCCGGCCAGCATGAACAGCATGACCGTCAGCGTGACGACCATGGCGCTGATGGCGCCCCGCTCCGACCGCGCAGCCCGCCTCACAGCGTCCCCCGCAGCTCGTCGATGGGTGCGAAGCTCTCGCCCTCGAGCGTCGTGGAGCCCGGGAAGCCGGCGAAACCGAGGCCGTCGAAGCTGACCTGGCAGGTGACCGTGACGCTGATCATCTCGCCGGGCGCGAAGGTGCCGCCGAGCTGCACCGGCGCGCAGGTGACGCCGCCGGGGCGGGTGCTGTCGACGATGGCCTGCGCCGCCTGCCGGGCTGACGACACGTCGCGCTGCAGCGACGCCGAGCGCACGGCGTCGCGGGCCATCGCCTCGACGTCGCCGCGACGGTCGACGTACCGGCCGAGCCCGACGATCAGCATCATGATCGCGATGAGGACAGGGGCGAGGATCACGACCTCGATGGCCATGGATCCCTCCTCTCTCCTCGCCGCACGCGCGGCTCTCAGCCGGCCCGTCACAGGTCCGGTACGAACTGCTCGATGGGGCCCTCGATGGTCTGGGTGACCTCGGGCGCCAGGTTGTTGATGATCTCCGTCGACCGGCCGCGGACGGTGACGCGGACGTTCTCGCCCACCTGGATGGCGTTGATCTCGGTGATCACCAGGTGGCCGTTGCCGACGGCGTCGGCGTACTCGCGGCCGCGGGCCTCGGCCGCCGCCAGCGCCTCCGGGGTGCCGCCGCCGATGCGCGCCGTCCGGGCCGCCTCACGCGCCGCCGCGGCCGCGATCTGGTTGCCGTGCCAGGTCAGCGAGAACTGCACGATGATGAAGATGATCAAGAACATGATCGGGGTGTACAGCGCGAGCTCGATGGCGCTCGCACCCCGCTCCGGTCTCGACCGCAGCCGTGCGAGCCGCGCCTGGACGACGTTCATCGCCTTGTCAGAGCCCGCCGCCGGGGGCGTCCGGGATGTCGATGGACTCGGCCTCGTCGGTGACGAGCCGGTAGATCACCACGCCGACGGCGGCGGCGAGGGCCACGAGGATCGCCGTGATGATGACGAACTCGATGGCCGACGCGCCGCGCTCGGGGGCGCGCCGGGCCCGCTCGGTGTGCACCTGCAGGCTCAGCAACAGCCAGCCGATGGGTGTGGCCGGCGAGAGGGGGGTGTTCATCAGGGACGTCTCCTCGTCCTCGTCAGGTGGGTGGTTCGGTTCGCGAAGGTCGTCAACTCTGCTCCAGCACCCCCATCAACGCGGGGTACACGAGGAAGAGCAGGAACCCGCAGCACAGCACCAGCTGGGCGACCAGCATGGACTGCGACCGCTGCCCGGCCTTCCCCTCGATCTCGGCCAGTTCGCGACGCCGCAGCGAGCCGGCCCGCGCGGCCAGCGACTCGCGCACCTTGGCGCCGTCCTCGGCGACCAGCGCCAGCGCCGCGGCGAGGTCGCGCAGTTCGTCGACGCCGACCTCGTCGCCCAGTTCGCCGAGCGCCGCCCACGGGGTGACGCCGTGCAACCGGGCGGTCAGCAGCGTATCGCGGATGCGCACCATGGCCCATCCGTCGCTGAGCGCCGACGCCGACTGCAGCGCCTCGGGGACGCCGCGGCCGCCGGCGAGGTTCATCGCGACGAGGTCGAGGAACGAACCGACGACGTGGCGGAAGTCGCGGCGGCGGTCGGCCGCGCTGGACCGCGCCGACAGCGTCGGGATCAGCCCGAAGATCAGCGCGAGGACGATGCCCACGATGGTGCCGGCCGGAATGCTCAACCCGATCTGCGCGACCGAGAGGATCGCGGCCAGGACCACCGGCATCAGGAAGCCGACCAGCGCGGCCAGCACCGACGTCGCGAGGTGGCCCTCGACGGACTTGCCGAGCAGCGAGAGGTCGCGGCGCAGCGAGCCGAGGTTGAGCCCCGCGCCCTCCAGCAGGCCGCGCAGCCGCCCGCCGAACCGGCGCATCGCCGCGGACTCGCCGCTGCCGGACGTGACGGTGGCGGCGGTGAGGCGGTCGCGACGGGCCCGGCTGCGCTCGGCGTCGAGCCGGGCCAGCGCGGCCGCCGGGTTGACGCGCGGCACCGACAGCACGTAGCCGAGCAGCAGCGCGCCCGCGCCGGCGATGGCGCCCGCGACCAGGACCAGCGTCACGCCCGCACCTCCCCCGGCTCGGCCGTGACCAGGAACCGGCCCGGCATCTCGAACTTCGCCAGCCGGCGCATCCAGAGGAAGCCGATGGCGAAGATCCCGATGACGACACCCAGCACGATCTGCCCGGCGGGCGAGTTGTACGGCTCGACGAAGTCGCGGTTGACGATCGACAGGCCGATCATGAAGAACAGGCTGACGCCGACGACGATCTGCACCGAGCGGCGGGTGCTGGCCCGGCCGGCCATGACCCGCTGGCGCATGTCGAGCTCGGCGCGCGCGGAGTCGGCCAGCGACGACAGCACCTGCCGCAGGCCCGGCCCGCGCAGCCGGGCGTTGAGGATCAGTGCCGACACGACGAGGTCGGCGCTGGCGTCGTCGAGGTCGTCGGCGAAGCGCTCCAGCGCCTCGGGCATCGGCATGCGGATGCGCAGCCGGTCGGCCAGCAGCCGCAGCTGCGGCTGGATGGACGGCGACGCCGCGTACACCGTGGCGGGGATGGCCTGCTCGAGGCCGACGGCGCCGGCGATGGTGTCGCGCAGCGACTCGGTCCACGACGCCAGGCCCTCCAGCCGGGCGATCGAGGTGCGCTCCTCCTTCGCCCCGCCGAACAGCGCCGGCCAGAACGCGACCAGCAGGCCGGCCCCGACGGCCGCGACCGGCCAGCGGGTCAGCGCCAGCGCCGCGATGCCGGCGACGATGCCGTACACCGTCTGCCGCCCCAGCCGCTCGACCACCGACCGGTTCGAGCCCGGCGACGGCGGCTTCGGCTCGCTGCCGCGGATCGCGACGATCAGCAGCAGCACCCCGGCGCCGACGACGGCGCCGATGAGGGTGATCAGCAGGATGGTGGGGCTCACGCGATCACGCCCGCGTTGGCGTCGTAGCCCACCGCGACGAGGTCCTCGATGCAGGCGATGGGCGCGGCCGGCACGGCGACGCCGTCGGGGCCGGAGGCGAAGATCTCGCTGGACAGCACCCGGCCGTCGACGCCGTTGATCTCGCGGATGCTGGACACGAACCGGCGCAGCCGGCCGCCCTCGGCGAACTCGTTGCGCTTCTCGACGAACACCACGAAGTCGATGGCGCCGGCGATCAGCATCATCGTCGCCTCGACCGGCAACCGCTCGACCGACTGGATGGCGTAGGTCGAGATGCGGTTGAACACCTCGATCGAGCTGTTGGCGTGGATGGTCGACAGCGAGCCGTCGTTGCCCTGGCTCATGGCGTTGAGCATGGTGACGATCTCGTCGCCCAGCACCTCGCCGACGATGACCCGGCTGGGGTTCATGCGCAGGCTGCGGCGGACCAGCTCGGCCATGGTGATGGCGCCCAGGCCCTCGGAGTTGGGCAGCCGCTCCTCGAACGCGACGACGTTCGGGTGCAGGTCGGCGAACTCGCCCAGCCCCAGCTCGAGCGCCCGCTCGACGGTGATCAGCCGCTCGCCCGCCGGGATCTCGTTCGCCAGCGCCCGCAGCATGGTGGTCTTGCCGGCGTTGGTGGCCCCGGCGATCATGATGTTCTTGCGCGCCGCGACGGCGGCGGACAGGAACGCGGCCAGCTCCTCGGTCACCGAGCCGTAGCCGACGAGGTCGTCGAGGTGCACCCGCGACAGCCGGGCACGGCGGATCGAGATGGCCGGCCGGGCACACACACCCATGACGGCCGAGAGCCGGCTGCCGTCGGGCAGGCGGAGGTCGAGCTGCGGGTTCGCGGAGTCGAACGGGCGGCTGGTGAGGCCCGAGTAGGCACCCAGGATCTGCACCAGCTCGACCAGCTCGTCGTCGCTCTCGGCGACCGGCGCGCCGTTGACCTCGCGGCCGTCGGAGTACTGGATGAAGACGTTGTCGCAGCCGTTGATGTCGATGTTCTCGACGTCGAGGTCGTCGAGCAGCGGCTGCAGCCGGCCGACGCCGAACAGCGCGGCGTGGATGCCGGAGGAGATCTCCTCCTCTTCCTCCGCCGACGGCGGCGTGCGGCCGGCCCCGATCTCGGTCCGGGCGTGCGCGTCGAGGACCCGGCTGATGACGGCGCGGGCGAACTGCCGCTCGTCCTCGCCCGACATCGGCGGGATGCCGTTGGAGGCGTCGTCGCGGCGCTGCCGGGCGAGGGTGTCGGCGACCTCCTCGCGGAGGGTGCGGACGAGGTTCTGGTCCACCGTGGTCAGCTCCTGCTCGGGATGCGCGTGTGTGCCTCGGCCAGCCGGCGCACGGAGTCGCTGAGCTCGCGGGCCGAGCGGACGAGCAGCGAGCGGTCGATGCGACGGCTCCACCGGCCGGCCAGCGCGCCCGCCGCCTTGGGGTCGTCGGCGATGCGGCCCAGCACGGTGACCTGGTGGCCGTCGTGCTGCAGCAGGCGGTCGAGGTCGCGCGGGCCCGCGGTGTCGCGGCTGTCGGTGACCAGCGCGATGCCGACCGGGATGCTGCCGGCCGAGCCGATCTGCAGCGGCTCGGCCAGCCAGCGCAGCCGCTCGCGCAGGTGCGCGTAGTACTCGATGCCCGGGCGGACCACGAACACGACGGCGTCGGCGGCGTTCATGACCGGCAGCAGCGGTGTGCCGGGGACGATGCGCCCGCAGTCGACCAGCACGTCGACCGGCATGTTCTTGAGCATGGTGCCGAGCGCGGGCCAGGCCGAGCCGATGCCGGTGAGCTGCTCGGGCCGGGTGACGCCGGCCAGCACGTCGAGGCCGCCGTCGGCGGTCTGCAGGTGCTCGGCCAGGTGGGCCTCGGCGACGCCCCGGCGCGCGGCGGCGGCCAGCGACAGCAGGCCGCGCTCGGGGTCGAGCGGCTCGCCCTCGGGGTCGCGGTGGCGCAGCGCGAGGTCGCCGCCGGCGGGGTCGAAGTCGGCGACCACGACGTCGTGCGGCCAGATGGCGCCGAGGGCGTTGACCGTGGTGGTCACGCCCGGGGAGCCCTTGGCGGACGCGAACGCGATGAGCACCTGGTCAGTCCTCCTCGGAGCCGAACGGGGTGCCCCGCTCGACCAGCGTGACGACCAGCTGGTTGGTGGCGGCCAGGCCGCCGACGGTGGCGGCGTCGCCGCGGTCGACCAGCAGCGTGACCATCGAGCCGGCCCCGCCGCCGGTGTCGCCGGTGCCCTCGGCCGCGGTGGCCGACGCGACCCGGGCGCCCTCGACGACGGTCTTGCCCTCGCCGGTGACGATGGACACGAGGTCGACGATGTCGCCGGCCCGCAGCCCGCCGGCCGGCAGGAAGCCCTGCGCGAGGAACGCGCCGACCGCGGTCTGGCCCTCCGACAGCGGCGCCTGGGTCTCCAGCATGGTGGTGTCGAGCAGCTGGCCCTGCGCCAGCGCGACCCGGGCGTACCGTCCGACGACGTCCTCGGCCTGCGACTCGGGGATGAGGCTGTCGAGCTCGGAGGCGACCTGCGTGGTCTCGAGGTCCTCGCGGGTGATCTGCTCGCCCGCGGCGACCGGTCCGGCCAGGACGAGCACCGGCGTGCGTTCGTCGACGCGCATGGCCAGCAGCGCGGCGACCGCCGCCCCGCCGACGATGAGCAGCACCGCCAGCGCGGCCAGTGCCGGGCGGCGTTGCCGCGGCGGCGACGGCAGCCGCGTGCTGTCGGCGCGGACCCGCTGGTTGCTGCGGATGCCGCGCTGTTCCCGCGCACGCTGGCGCTCGTTGGCCGCGTCAGTGGTCTGAGTTGTCCCCGCCATGAGGTGCCTCTACCGCTCCTGCCTCGTCTCCCCGTCGCTGCCGTCCCGAACCGGCCGGGACGGCCGGGTGCAGCCGGGGGGACCGGATCGGAGCCTCGACCTTCGGCAACCCCGCTGCCCCCTGGACGTTCGGGGGAACATTACCTCGGACGCCTGACCGTGGTCATGCCCCCTGCCAGATGTTCACCCAGCACGGTGGACGCTACCGGCGGCCGCTTTCACGAGGCTTTCACCGCCGCCGCTGCGTGTGTATGCGCTCGGATTGGCTACTGTCTGACCATTGCCGATCCGTCCGACCGCACAGGAGCACCCGTGTCCGAGCGCACGCTCGTCCTGATCAAGCCCGACGCCGTCCGCCGCGGCCTGATCGGGGAGATCCTGGCCCGCTACGAACGCAAGGGCCTGACCATCGTCGCGCTGGACCAGCGCACCATCGACCCCACTCTCTCGGACGCGCACTACGACGAGCACGTCGAGAAGGCGTTCTACCCCGCCCTGCGCGAGTTCGTCACCGGCGGCCCGCTGGTCGCGCTCGTCCTCGAGGGCGACCAGGCCATCGACGTCGTGCGGGCCATGAACGGCGCCACCGACGGCCGCAAGGCCGCGCCCGGCACCATCCGCGGCGACCTCTCGCTGTCCAACTCCGAGAACCTCGTGCACGCCTCCGACTCCCCCGAGTCGGCCAAGCGCGAGCTCGACCTCTGGTTCCCCGGCCTCTGAGCCCCGCGATGGCGGGTGGTTCGGTGGTGCTGTAGCGCCACCGAACCGCCCGCCATTCGTCTGTCCACAAGCTGCGGAATCACCCTGCCCCTCCGCGCTCCCGTAGCGCACGATCGCGGTATGACGCGCTCAACCGCACTCGCCCATGCCCAAGACGGTCTGATCACCCGCCAGCAGGCGATCGCCGCCGGCATGACGAAGGACGCCGTCCGGCACGCAATCCGCCGCGGCGGACCGTGGCAGCGCCTCCTCCCCGGGCTCTACGCCACCTTCAGCGGCCCCCTCACACCGGTCCACCGGCGCCGCGCAGCGATCCTGCACGGCGGCCCTGACGCCGCCATCAGTGGCACGTGGGCGGCTGAGATGCACGGGCTTGCGTACGGACCACCGGCTCAGGACGTGGTGGACGTGCTGGTTCCGTGGGACTCGGCCCGCCGGACCAACGGCTTCGTCCGGGTCTGCCGGACGACTCACCCTCCTGCGGCACAGCTGTGGGTCGACGACGACCAGTCCGGCGGCGTACCGCTCCATGTGCTGCTGGACGAGGCCGGACGTGGTCCTGTTCCCGGCGTGGTTCCCGTCGTCCCGGCCGCGCAGGCCGTCGTCGAGACCGTGGTCCGCTGTGACCTGCTGCCGGCGGACTGGCGTCCGCGCTGCTCCCGCCCGGATGGGTGCCCCGGCTGCTGGGACCACCCCGGCCACCACCGCGACCTCGCGCTGCGCAACACCCGCGCGCTCATGTGCGAAGTCGTCCAACGCCGCAGAGCCACCCTCACCGCCCTGCGCGCCGAGGTCGGAGTCGCCCCACGCCGCCACGCCGCACTGGCCAGGCTCGCCATGCGGGACATCGAGGCGGGCTGCCGCTCCGCACCTGAATGTGAGCTGCGCGACCTCGTCCGCTCCAGCCGCCTCCTGCCCGAGCCCCGCTGGAACCAACCTCTCCCCGGCCAGCGCGGCATCCACCCCGACGCCTGCTGGGAACAAGCTCGCCTCGTCGTCGAGGTCGACTCCCGCAGCTTCCACGGCTTCGGCGACGCACCCGAACGCACCGAACAACGCCGCGCGCGCTACGCCGCACTCGGTTGGCGCGTCCTCCCTGTCTCGCCAGCACGCCTACGAGCCGAACCAGTTGCCGTACTCCGCGAGATCGAAGCAGCTCACCTGATGGCGGGTGGTTCGGTGGGCCCATAGCGCCACCGAACCGCCCCTCATCCGTCCTGCTGCGCCTCGCGCGCCGCCTTCTCCCGCTCGACCTGCGGGCCGATGCGCAGCAGGACGAACCACAGCAGGGCGAAGATGCCGCCCAGGATCAGCATCTGCGGCACCACGAAGCCGGCCGCGACAGAGGCGACCTGGGCCGCCGTCCCGAGCACGTAGCCGGGCCGCCCGCGGCGCACCGTCGCCGCCCCGAGCACGCACAGCAGCGCGATGCCGCCACCGGCCAGCCAGGCCGACCCGCGGCCGACGTCGGCGATGTTGATGGCGACCGGGACCGCCAGCAGCACGACGATGACCTGGATCGACAGGATGGTGGCGGCGATGCGGTTCACGACGCCGCCCCGAACGCCACCCGCGCGTCGCCCGCCGTCACGACCGAGCCGGTGACGACGACGCCGTAGCCGCCCAGCGACTCTTCCCGCTCGGCCAGCCGCAGCCCGGTGTCGACCGCCTCGGGCAGCGGCACGGCCTGGTGCACGCGGTCCTGGCCGAACACGTCGACGGCGATGTTGGCCAGCTGGTCGACCGGCATGGTGCGCGGCGACGAGTTCTCCGTGACCACGACGGCCTCGACCACCGGCTCCAGCTCGGTGAGGATGCCCTCGACGTCCTTGTCGGCCATGGCGGCGACGACGGCGACCAGCGCGGTGCCGGCGAACTCCTCGGTGAGCGCCGCCGCGAGCGCCGCCGCGCCGGCCGGGTTGTGCGCGGCGTCGGCGAGGACGACGGGGCCGCGGCGCAGCGCCTCGAGCCGTCCGGGCGAGGTGACCCGGGCGAACGCGGCCCGGACGAGGTCGGCGTCGAGCGGCTCGCGCCCGCCACCGACGAACGCCTCGACGGCGGCCAGCGCGGCCGCCGCGTTGTGCGCCTGGTACTCGCCGTGCAGCGGCAGGAAGATCTCGTCGTAGGGGCCGGTCAGCCCCTGCAGGCCGAGCAGCTGCCCGCCGACGGCCATCTCGCGGCTGCGCAGGCCGAACTCCAGCCCCTGCCGGGCCACGGTGGCGCCGGTCTCGGCGACGCGGGCCAGCAGGATCTGCGCGGCGGTGGCGGTCTGCGGGCCGAGGATCGCGTAGCCGCCGGGCTTGATGATGCCGGCCTTCTCGGTGGCGATCTCCTCGATGGTGTCGCCGAGGTACTCGACGTGGTCGACGGCGACCGGCGTGACGACGGCGACCCGGCCGTCGGCGACGTTGGTGGCGTCCCACGCGCCGCCCATGCCGACCTCGACGACGGCGGCCTCGACCGGAGTGTCGGCGAACGCGGCGTAGGCCAGCGCCGTCAGCACCTCGAAGTAGCCCAGCGCGACGTCGTGCTTGGAGTCGACGAGGTCGAGGTACGGCCGCAGCTCGGCGAACGTGGTGGCGAAGCGCTGCGGCGTGACGGGCTCGCCGTCGATGACGATGCGCTCGGTGACCGACCGCAGGTGCGGGCTGGTGTAGCGGCCGGTGCGCAGGTTCAGCTCGCGCAGCAGCGCGTCGGCCATGCGCGCCGTCGACGTCTTGCCGTTGGTGCCGCCGATGTGCAGGACGGGGTAGGCGCGCTGCGGGTTGCCGAGGAGGTCGACGAGGTCGCGGATGCGCTCCAGCGACGGCTCGACCCGCGACTCCGGCCGCCGGGCCAGCAGCTCCGCCTCGATGCCGGCGAGGACGTCGTCGGTCACGGCGTGCCCTGCGGCAGGCCGGCCAGCTGCGCCTCGAGCCGGGCGATCTCGGCCTCGGCGGCGGTGCGGCGGCCGCGGACCTTGTCGACCTCGGGCTCCGGCGCCTTGGCCAGGAACTGTTCGTTGCCGAGCTTGCGCAGCGCCTGCTCCAGCGCCTTGCGCTCGTTCGCGAGGTCCTTGCTCAGGCGCTTGCGCTCGGCCTCGACGTCGACGGCGCCGGAGAGGTCCAGCTCGACGGTGACGGCGCCGACCACGACCTGCGCGGTGGCGGCGAAGCCGTCCTCCGGCGCCGTGAGGCGGGTCAGCGACCGGAACGCGGCGTCGTGCCCAGACAGCACCGACGCGCCGGCATCGATCACTTGGGCCGGCACCTTCTGGCCGGGCTTGAGCCCCTGGTCGCTGCGGAACCGGCGCACCTCGGTGACCAGCCGCTGCAGCTCGGCGACGGTGGCCTCGGCGGCGGGGTCGTGGCGCGACGCGTCGGGCTGCGGCCAGTCGGCGACCACCAGCGACTCGTGGCCGGTCAGCGTCGTCCACAGCGCCTCGGTGACGAACGGCGTGACGGGGTGCAGCACGCGCAGCAGGCGGTCGAGGACGTGCCCGAGCACCAGCCGGGTGTTCTCGGCAGCGGCGCCGCCCAGCTGCGTCTTCGCCAGCTCGACGTACCAGTCGCAGAACTCGTCCCACGCGAAGTGGTAGAGGGTGTCGCTGAGCTTGGCGAACTGGTAGTCCTCGAACTGGGCGTCGACGTCGGCGAGGACGGTGTTGAGCCGCGACAGGATCCACCGGTCGGCCGACGTCAGCTCCTCCGACGGCGGCAGCTCGCCCACGCGGGCGCCGCTCATCAGCGCGAACCGGGTGGCGTTCCAGAGCTTGTTGCAGAAGTTGCGCGACGCCTGGACCCAGTCTTCCCCGATGGGGACGTCGGCGCCCGGGTTGGCGCCGCGCGCGAGGGTGAACCGCAGCGCGTCGGACCCGTAGGCGTCCATCCAGTCCAGCGGGTCGACGGCGTTGCCGAACGACTTCGACATCTTCTTGCCGCGCTCGTCGCGGACCATGCCGTGCAGCGCGATGGTGTGGAAAGGCTTGTCCTCGTTGGCGTAGAGCCCGAACATCATCATCCGGGCCACCCAGAAGAACAGGATGTCGTAGCCGGTGACCAGCACCTGGTTCGGGTAGAACTTCTCCAGCGCCGTGGTCTCGTCGGGCCAGCCGAGCGTCGAGAACGGCCACAGCGCCGACGAGAACCAGGTGTCGAGCACGTCCTCGTCCTGCACCCAGCCCTCGCCGCTGGGGACGTCGTCGTCCGGGCCGACGCAGACCACCTCGCCGCCGGGCCCGTACCAGACCGGGATGCGGTGGCCCCACCACAACTGCCGCGAGATGCACCAGTCGTGCATGTCGTCGACCCAGCCGAACCAGCGCGACTCCATCGACTTCGGGTGGATGGCCACCCGGCCGTCGCGGACGGCGTCGCCGGCGGCCTGCGCGAGCGGGCCGACCTTGACCCACCACTGCAGCGACAGCCGCGGCTCGACGACGGTCTTGCAGCGCGAGCAGTGGCCGACGGCGTGCACGTACGGCCGCTTCTCCGAGACGATGCGGCCCTCGGCGCGCAGCGCGGCGACGACGGCCGGGCGGGCCTCGAAGCGGTCGAGCCCCTGGAACGGGCCGTGCGCGGTGATGACGCCCTGCTCGTCCATGATGGTGAGCATCGGGAGGTCGTGGCGCCGGCCGATCTCGAAGTCGTTGGGGTCGTGCGCCGGCGTGACCTTCACCATGCCGGTGCCGAACGACGGGTCGACGTGCGGGTCGCCCACGATCGGGATGCGCCGGCCGGTCAGCGGGAGGTCGACCTCGGTGCCGATGAGGTGCTTGTAGCGCTCGTCGTCGGGGTGCACGGCCACGGCGGTGTCGCCGAGCATCGTCTCGGCCCGCGTGGTGGCCACCACGACGTCGTCGCTGTAGCGGATCGAGACCAGCTCGCCGTCGTCGTCACTGTGCTCGACCTCGATGTCGGACAGCGCGGTGTGGCAGCGCACGCACCAGTTGATGATGCGCTCGGCGCGGTAGATCAGCTCGTCGTCGTAGAGCCGCTTGAAGATGGTCTGGACCGCGCGGGACAGGCCGTCGTCCATGGTGAACCGCTCGCGGCTCCACGCGACGCCGTCGCCGAGCCGGCGCATCTGCGCGAGGATGCGCCCGCCGGACTCGGCCTTCCACTCCCAGACCTTCTCGACGAACGCGTCGCGGCCGAGGTCGTGGCGCGACACGCCCTCCTTGGCCAGCTCGCGCTCGACGACGTTCTGGGTGGCGATGCCGGCGTGGTCCATGCCCGGCATCCACAGCGCCTCGTACCCCTGCATGCGCCGCCGCCGCACCAGCGCGTCGATGAGCGTGTGCTCGAACGCGTGGCCCAGGTGCAGAGACCCGGTGACGTTCGGCGGCGGGATGACGATGCAGTACGGGGGCTTGTCGCTCTTCTCGTCGGCCTCGAAATAGCCGCGCTCGACCCAGCCCTCGTAGAGCGGCGCCTCTACCGCCGCCGGGTCGTAGACGGACGGCAGGGTGGGCTCGGGAAGAGTGGACTCGGTCACGCCGCGGAATTCTACTGCGCACGGTCGCCGGATACCGTACGGACCATGGCCTTCGTGATCTACGGCGCCGGCGCCGTCGGCGGCGTCCTGGGTGCGCGCCTGCACTCCGCTGGGGTCGACGTGCGGCTCATCGCCCGCGGCGCGCACCTGTCCGCCGTCCGTTCCCGCGGGCTGCGACTGGAGTCGCCCGAGGGCGCCACGACGGTGCCGGTGCCCGCGTACGGGTCACCCGCCGAGGCCGGCGTCGAGCCCGGCGACGTCGTCGTCCTCACCATGAAGAGCCAGGACACCCCGGCCGCGCTGGAGGCTCTGCGCTCCTCCACCGCGCCGTCGACGCCGGTCGTGTGCGCTCAGAACGGCGTGGCCAACGAGCGGCTGGCGCTGCGGCTGTTCTCGCACGTCTACGGCGTGTGCGTGATGTTCCCCGCGGCCCACGTCGAGCCGGGCGTCGTCCAGGCGCGGTCGGCGCCGGTGCCGGGCCTGCTCGACCTCGGCCGCTACCCCGCCGGCGTCGACGAGACCGCGCTGTCGGTGGCGGCCGCGTTCACCAAGGCCGGGTTCGTCTCCGAGCCGCGCGACGACATCATGCGCTGGAAGTACCGCAAGCTGGTCATGAACCTCGGCAACGCGGTCACCGCCCTGTGCGGCACCGGCTCGGGCTCCGCCGCGCAGGTCACGGAGCTGCTGCGGGCCGAGGGCGAGGCCGTGCTGGCCGCCGCCGGCATCGACGTCGTCGACGACGAGACCGACCGTGCCCGGCGCGGTGACCTGCTGCGGACGCCCGCGTTCGAGGGCCAGGCGCCCGGCGGCGGGTCCTCGGTGCAGAGCCTGCTGCGCGGCACCGGCACCATCGAGGCCGATCACCTCAACGGCGAGATCGTGCTGCTGGGGCGGCTGCACGGCGTGCCGGCCCCGGCGAACGAGCTGGTCAGGCAGCTCGCCGTGGTGGCGGCGCGGGACCGGCGGGCGCCCGGCTCGGTGCCGGCGGACGATCTGCTGGCGCGCCTGGCGGCCTGACGCTTCGTGCTCTGCCGGCCTGGCGGTTCGCCGGGGAGTGGCGACAGTTGGCCGTCCCCCTGATAGGTGGACGGGGAAGGACTGGGCACGCCCCGGCCACCGTGGCGGCGGACGGCCCACTAGCGCAAAGCGGCGCACGAGAGCCAAGCGGCGAACCGGCGCACGGAACGCGTCAGTCCGGCGAACCAGCCGTCAGCACGATCTTGCCGCACAGATGCCCGGTCTCGCTGAGCTCCTGCGCCGCCGCGACCTGCTCGAGCGGGAACGTGGCCGCGATGGGCATGCGGACCGTACCCTGCTCGACCAGCGGCAGCACGGTCTCGAACACCTGCGGCAGCGGCAGGTCGGCGCTCCAGCTGGCCCGTACGCCGTACTGCGACGCGGAGCCGTCGGCGATGGTGACGACCCGGTCCGGGCCGCCGGCCAGCTCGATGGAGACCGGCAGCACGTCGCGCCCGGACGCGTCCACCACGGCATCGACGCCGCCCGGCGCCAGCGCACGCACCCGCGCCGCCAGACCGTCGCCGTAGAGGACGGGTTCGACGCCGAGGGAGGAGAGGAACTCGTGGTTGGCCGGGCCGGCCGTGCCGAGGACCCGGGCACCGCGGGCCAGCGCCAGCTGGCTGGCCACCAGCCCGACGGCGCCCGCGGCGGCGTGCACGAGCACAACGTCGCCGGCGCGGACCTCGAGCAGGCGGACGACCCGGAACGCCGTCTCGCAGGCCACGGGCAGCGCGGCCGCCTGCACGAACGTCATGCTGCCGGGCTTGGCCACCAGCCCCGCGGCCGGGACGACGACGTGGGTGGCGGCCGAACCGGGCGCGAGCCCGAACACCGCGTCGCCCACCGCCCAGCCGGTGACGTCGGCGCCGAGGGCATCGACGACGCCGGAGCATTCCAGGCCGACCCGCACCGGCGCGGGCGGCGCGGCCTCGTGCGCGTACAGGCCGCGCCGCGCCTTGGAGTCGAACGGGTTGACGCCGGCGGCGTGCACGGCGACGCGCACCTCGCCGGGCCCCGGCTCGGGCAGCTCGATGGTGTCCAGCGACAGCACGCCGGGGCCGCCGTACCGGGTGTACCGGACGGCCTGGGCGGCGCTCACCAGCTCACATCCACGGGCATCCCCTCGGTGTACCCCGAAGCGCTCTGGACACCCACGACGGCCCGCTCGCGGAACTCCTCGATGGTCGCGGCGCCGACGTAGGTGAAGGCGCTGCGCACGCCCGCGACGATGGTGTCGACGAGGTCCTCGACGCTGGGCCGCGACGGCGACAGGTACATGCGCGCCTGCGAGACGCCCTCCTCGAAGATGCCCTTGCGGGCCCGCTCGAACGCGGAGTCCTCGGCCGTGCGCAGCCGGACCGCGCGGGCCGACGCCATGCCGAAGCTCTCCTTGTACATCCGGCCCTCGCCGTCGCGCAGCACGTCGCCGGGCGACTCGTAGGTGCCGGCGAACCAGGACCCGATCATGACGTTGTCGGCGCCCGCGGCCAGCGCCAGCGCGACGTCGCGCGGGTGCCGCACACCGCCGTCGGCCCAGACGTGGACGCCCAGCTCGCGGGCGCGCGCGGCGCACTCGAGGACCGAGGAGAACTGCGGCCGGCCGACGCCGGTCATCATGCGGGTGGTGCACATGGCGCCCGGCCCGACGCCGACCTTGACGATGTCGGCGCCCGCCGCGACGAGGTCGCTGACGCCGTCGGCCGTGACGACGTTGCCGGCGACGACGGGGACCTGCGGGTCCAGCGCGCGGACCCGGCGCAGGACGTCGAGCATGCGTTCCTGGTGGCCGTGCGCGGTGTCGACGACCAGCACGTCGGTTCCGGCCGCGAGCAGCGCCTTCGCCTTGCCCTCGACGTCGCCGTTGATGCCGACCGCCGCGCCGATGCGCAGCCGCCCGCCGTCGTCGAGCGACGGCTCGTACAGGGTGGCCCGCAGCGCCCGCTCGCGGGTCAGGATGCCGGAGATGCGCCCGTCCGGCCCGACCACCGGGGCCAGCCGGTGCCGTCCGTCGTGCAGCTGGGTGAACGCCTCTTCGGGCGCGACGCCGGCGGGCAGCGTCAGCAGCTCGCGCGACATCACCGAGTGCAGCTGGGTGAAGCGGTCGACGCCCTGGCAGTCGGCCTCGGTGACGACGCCGACGGCGCGGCCGTCCTCGACCACGATGACGGCGCCGTGGCCGCGCTTGGGCAGCAGGTTGTACGCCTCGCCGACGGTGCCGTCGGGCGGCATGGTGAGCGGGGTGTCGTAGACGGTGTGCCGGGCCTTCACCCACGCGATGACGTCGGCGACGACGTCGGGCGGGATGTCCTGCGGGATGACGGCGAGGCCGCCGCAGCGCGCCAGCGTCTCGGCCATGCGCCGCCCGGACACCGCGGTCATGTTCGCCGCGACCAGCGGGATGGTCGTGCCCGTGCCGTCGGCCGTGGTGAGGTCGACGTCGAGCCGCGACCCCACCTGGGACCGGTTCGGCACGAGAAACACGTCGCTGTAGGTGAGGTCCTGGTCAGGGACCCGGTCGTGCAGGAACCGCATGTGTCGCCTCCCCCGGCTCGGCCGGGATCCAGCCTATCCGGCGCCGCTCCGCGGCCCGTCGAGCAGTACCGGCGGCTCGGCCAGCGTGGCGTGCAGCGGCTCGGCGGGGACGATCCACGGCGTGCCCGGCGCGCCGCCCGGGTCGGCCCGCCAGGCGTGCGCCACCCGTTCGACCGTCACGGGGTACAGCGTCAGCGACCCGTCGCGGCCGATGTGGAAGCGCAGGAAGCTCTTGTGGTCCTCGATGCCCAGGCCCGCGTACAGCTCGTTGACGTTGACGTCGAAGTACCGCGCGACCAGCAGGTACGCACCGACGACCCAGGTGTCGAGCAGCCCGGCGACCGGCCCGTAGACGGCGAACGTCAGCAGCGTCGCCCAGGGGTTCGGCAGGTCCGACAGCGGCAGCGCCGACCACGCCGCCGCTCCCCCGAGCGCCAGCGCCACGTGCGGCACCGCATGGAGCACCGCCGCGGCGATGTGCTTGCGCGTCCGCACGCCCAGGACCAGCGTGAACACCGCGGTCCCGACCAGTACGGCGGCCACCCCGGTGACCGTCGCGGGCGTGATGAAATGGTCCGGCGACGTGACGAAGGCCAGCATGAGCAGCGTCTGCATGACCCCGAGCAGCCCGACGAAGCCGGGGTTGCGCCGCGGCAGCCGGGCGAACACCTGCCACCCCAGCCGCCGCGACGCCGGCTGCGACGGGTACGCCGCGGCCAGCTCGTAGCGTTGCGGGGTGCTGCGCCGCCGGGTGATGGTCTGTTCCGGCGGGACGTCGACGGATTCGGGCAGGTGGTCGGTGCCGACGAGGTAGGCGCCGCCTCCGCCGCAGGTCACCAGCTGGCGGCCGCGCCCGTCCGGCCCGTCGCCGGCGTAACGCGCGTAGTGGTGCATGTCGCCGGAGAGCAGCAGCGGGATGCGGGCGCCGGTGGGCTCGATGATCGTGCGGATGAAGTAGTCGAGGCTGTCGTAGGCGTCGGGCCGCTCGTGCGTCTTGACCCACGACGGCTGGGCCGGCGCGAGAATGATCCGGCTCTCCGGCGACAGGCGCTCGGCGACGCGGCGGAAGTAGTCCAGCTGCGGCTCGTCGATGTACGAGGACAGCTGGATGTCGACGGCGAACAGCCACCACCCGTGCGGCAGCTCCAGCGCGAAGTAGCTGCGTCCCTGCCGGGTGCGCCAGCCGCCGATCTCGTCGCCCTGCGCGAACAGCCGCAGGAACGCCGTCAGGCCGTCGTACCAGTCGTGGTTGCCGGGCAGCGCGTACAGCGACGGCGTCTCGGCGGCGAGGTCGGGCAGGGCGGCGCGGTACGGGCCCTTCCAGCGGTTCTCGTAGGCCGGGCTGGACGCCGTCGGGTACACCTGGTCGCCGCCGAGCACGAGCAGCGCGCCGCGCGGCAGCAGCCGGCCGTCGTCGAGCATGAGCTCCGGCCGGGCCAGCAGCGACGCGACCGAGTAGGTGGCGTCGAAGCCGTCACCGACGTCGGCGGTGTAGTCGAACCACAGCTCGTCGGCGGCGGAGTGGTCGTAGGCGCGGTCGGGCAGCGCCGCCTGCAGCTCGCGTTTGTCGAGGTAGCCGCCGAACAGGTACGCGAGCAGGACGCGGACGGCGGTGCCGGCGAGCAGGCCGGGGTTCAGCCAGGGCACCGGGCGCTGCCGCACGAACCCGGTCTCCGCCGGGCTGAGGTCGCGCGGCCGAGGCGCGGGTGCGGGCATGGTTGGTCACCCTACGGTCAGGCCGTGGGGTGATCAACCATCGCGCGCAGCCGTAGTTCGAGCATGGCCGCGAACCGCGCGTCGGGGTCGGCGAGGTCCAGCCCGCCGATCTCGCCGACCCGCCGCAGCCGGTACCGGAACGTGTTGACGTGCACGTGCGTGGCCGCCGCGGCCGCCGTCACGTCGCCGAACGCGTCGAGCCAGGCGCGCAGCGTCGGGACCATCTGCGCGCGGTGCCGGCGGTCGTAGGCGGCCAGCCGGGCCACCGGGCCGGACGGAACCTGCCGCTCGGCCGCCATCGCGCTGCCCAGCTCCAGCAGGAAGGCGGAGATCTGCACGTCGATGAGCCGGGCGACGCGGGCGCCGGCCGGGCGGGTCCGCAGCACCCGCACCGCGCGGTCGGCGTCGGCGCGCGACTGCGGCAGCCCGGCCGGCCCGGCCGCGACCCCGCCGATGCCGACGACGACGCGGCTGCGCGCGCCGATGCGGCTGAGGAACTCCTCGGCGACGGCGACCGCGCGCAGGTCGGCGTCCGGCCCGTCACCGGCCAGCGGGATGACGCCGTAGACGACGCCGCCGACCAGCGCCACCGCCGACCGCGGGTGGACGGCGGCCAGGTGCAGCGCGAACGCCCCCGCGACCCGCTGGAGGTCGGCCTCGACGGAGGACGGCTCGGCCTCGCCGGGCACGGCCAGCGCCAGCACGCAGGCCGGACCGCCGGCCAGGCCCAGCCGGCTGGCGGCGTCTCCGGCCGCCGGGCCGCCCTCGACCACCGTCGCGACCAGCTCCGCCCGCAGCCGCCGCTCGACGTCCGCACCGGCGCGGTGCCGCAGCATGTGCAGCGCGACCAGCTTCGCCGCGTCGACGAAGGCCTGCTCGCGCTCGGCGCTCAGCGGCTCCCGGACGGCCGCCCACATGGAGCCCAGGATCTCGTCGCCCGCACGCACCCGGATCGCCACCCGCGGCAGCCCGGTGCCCTCGATCTCCGGCAGGTATACCGGCTGGTCGGACGCGTACAGCGCACGGAAGGCGCCCTGCCGCTCCAGCTCGCGCAGGTAGCGTTCGGGCACCTGGCGGCCGAGCACGGTCTCCTTGCGCCCCTCGTCGGCGCGGTCCTGGTCGGCGGAGAACGCGAGGATGCGCGAGTTCAGGTCCTCGATCGTCAGCGGGGCGTCCAGCAGCGCCGACACCGCGCCGGCCAGCGCGAACAGGTCGCCCGCGCCGGCGCCCGCCAGCGTCTGGTCGTCGACCCCGCCGAGGTCGTCCAGCGCCAGCAGGCTGCGCAGCATGGCCGCGACCTGCGCCCACGAGGCGCCGCGGGTCAGGCCGAACAGCACCAGGCCCTCGTCCGCGACCGCCCGCCGCACGTCCTCGTCGATGTCGACCGGGACCCGCAGCACCAGCCCGACCGCGCCCTCGGCGGCGACCGACCGCACCACCTCCGCGATCTCGCCCGACGACGCCAGCCCCACCCCCAGCACCAGCGCGTCGGCCGGCATCGACGGCGGGTCCAGCGGGTCGTGGATGACCACCCCGCCCACCGAGCGGCCCGGCTCGACCCGCCCGGCCACCACCTCGAGCAGCGTCGACCCGAGATCGTCGAGGACACGGCCGAGCGTGGCCCTCGGTCGCAGGGTCATGCGCAACACCTCTGAAGCCAAACACGCGGACGACCGGCAGGAGTTCGTCGAACTCTACAATCCGCGCTGCCCGCTTCGTGCGCGGACACGAATGCCGTTGGACCCTATGTGTGCGCCATCCGGTGCCGAAGCGGTGTGCGTGAGCGTCACTGAGCCACCGCAGGACGTCGCCGCCGAGCAGTCGGTGCTGGGCGGCATGCTGCTGTCCAAGGACGCCATCGCCGACGTCGTCGAGATCATCCGCGGCCGCCGAGGCGCCGGTCCAGCGCGCTTTGCAATGAGCACCCATACGCACCGGTGCGTATGGGTGCTCATTGCAAAGGCGGCCGAGCGACCCCCTCTCGTCAGGCGGCCGAGCGACCCCCTCTCGTCAGGCGGCCGAGCGACCCCCTCTCGTCAGGCGGCCGAGCGACCCCCTCTCGTCAGGCGGCCGAGCGACCCCCTCTCGTCAGGCGGCCGAGCGACCCCCTCTCGTCAGGCGGCCGGGAGCCAGCTGGTCGAGGTGGTCAGGGCGGCCAGGACGTCGGGCAGCGGCTCGACGCCGAGGCCGGGGCCGGATGGCACCGCCACGTGGCCGCCGTCCAACACGAAGGGGGCCGTCACGTCCTGGGCGAAGTAGCGGTCCGACGCCGACGTGTCGCCGGGGAGGGTGAAGCCGGGCAGCGCCGCCAGCGCGATGTTGGCCGCGCGGCCGAGGCCGGTCTCCAGCATGCCGCCGCACCAGACCGCCGCGCCGTGCGCCACCGCGAGGTCGTGGATGCGCCGCGCCCCCAGGTAGCCCCCGACCCGGCCCGGCTTGACGTTGATGATCGAGCAGGCGCCGAGCAGCAGCGCGTCGGCGGCGTCCTTGGCCGACTCGATCGACTCGTCGAGGCAGATCGGGGTGCTGAGGAGCCGCGCCAGGACGGCGTGCTGGCGCAGGTCGTCCTCGGCCAGCGGCTGCTCGATCAGCAGCAGCCCGAACGCGTCGAGGGCGGCCAGCGTCCGGGCGTCGGCCAGCGTGTAGGCGGCGTTCGCGTCGACCTGCAGCAACAGGTCGTCACCGAAGCGCTGCCGCACCGCCCGCACCGGCGCGACGTCCCAGCCGGGCTCGATCTTCAGCTTGATCCGCAGGTAGCCCTGGTCGAGATACCCGGCGACGGCGTCCAGCAGGGCGGGGATCGAGTCCATGATCCCGACGGAGACGCCGGCCGGCACGCGGTCGCGCACGGCGCCGAGGTAGGACCCGAACGACTCGCCGCGCGCCCGCAGCCACGCGTCCAGGACCGCCGTCTCCAGCGCCGCCTTCGCCATCCGGTGCCCGCGGACGGGCTCGAGCAGCCGCGCGACGTCCAGCGGCCCGAGGTCGCCGGCGGCGAACAGCCGGGGCGCGAGGAACCGCTCGATCACCTGCGCGGCCCCGTCGGCGAACTCGGGCGAGTACAGCGGCTCGCTCATCGCGACGCACTCGCCCCAGCCGTCGCCGTCGGGGGTCGCGGCGCGGATCAGCAGCACGTCCCGCTCGGTCTCGACGCCGAACGACGTCCGGAACGGCGCTACCAGCGGCATTGCGATCCGGCGCAGCTCGAACCCGGTGATCTTCACGTGTCCGTCCTCTCCACCACGTACGTTCCGGACCGGGTGAACCCGCTCACCCGCGCCCCGTCACCGATCAGCTCGCCGAGCACGTCGCGCATCGCGCCGCGCCACTGCCGGGCCGCGGCCGGGTCGGCGGCGCGCAGCGCCTCGATGTCCGGCGGGGTCGCGACCGTCACCCGCGCCGCCCGCGCCCACGACGACCGGGGCGCGGCCAGCGCGCGGCCAGACGGCGACTCGGCCAGCGCCGCGACGGCGTCGGAAGGCACCACCGCGCCGGTCCCGCCGCCGGCCGCGACGGCCGCCACCACCTCCGGCGCGTCCAGCCGCCAGCGCATCAGCAGCCGGTCGCTGCCCTGCCCGCCGTTGATCGCGTCGTCCATGTCGCCGTAGAAGTCGACGAGGTAGTCGCCCGGCCGGGCCTGCAGCTTGGCCAGGTTGAAGTAGGCGTTGCGGCGCACCAGCGGGTCGAACGTCCAGGTGATCTCGCTGAGCCCGCGCTCCAGCGCCCAGTCGCGCTGGTGCGCCTTCAGCGCGAACCCGACGTGCCGGCCGCGCGCGGCGGACGAGACGCCCGCGACGTGCGAGTGCATCGACCGGCCCGGCGGTGCGGCGAAGAACCCGACGCAGGCGCCGATCAGCTCGTCGCCGTCGTAGGCGCCGGCGACGTAGTTGCCGGCGTGGGTGAGCGCGCGCAGGTGCTCGACGGTGACGGGCGGGTTCGACCGGTCCGGCTGCCAGATCCGGTCGAACAGCGCGTAGACCTCCTCGAGGTCGCCGAGCGCGGCCAGTTCGCGGATGGTCGGACGGGCGACGGTGGCGGGCTGAGCTGCCATGTCGTCGATGATCCTCCGCTCCGGCAGGCCGGTCATGGTCGTCCGGCCCGATCCGCGGCGGCCGCGTTCGTCCAGCTCGACGAGCGCACCGCGTCGACCAGCCCGGCCAGCAGCGCGGCCCGCCGCGGCAGCTCGTCGACGAGGACGTACTCGCCGGGCGCGTGCGCCCCGGCCCCTACGGCGCCCAGCCCGTCCAGCGTCGGCGTGCCGTCGCCGGCGACGATGTTGCCGTCGGACGCGCCGCCCACGTGCGCCGACGCCAGCGGCCCCAGCCCGAGCCCGTCGGCCACCGTCACGGCCAGCGCGAACAGCGACGCCGACGACGACGGCTCGAACGGCGGGTGCCGCGGCCCGGGCACCACCTCGACCCGCGCGCCGTCCAGCACCGGACGCAGCGCGGCCAGCCCGTCGTCGACCCGGCGCGCCTCGGCCGCCGTCGGCACCCGGGCGTCCACGTGCACCGTCGCCGTCGCCGGGACGGTGTTCGCCGTGGTGCCGGCGGTGGTGAGGGTCGGGGTGACGGTGGCGCCGGCGGGCCCGCGGTCGAGCGCGGCGATGGCGTGGATCTGGTGCGCCAGCTCGACCGCCGCGTTCACGCCGTTCCACGGCTCCAGCCCGGCGTGCGCCGCCCGGCCGGTGACCTTCACCTCGTACCAGGCGACGCCCTTGCGCGCGGTCTTCAGCGCGCCGCCGTCGGCCGACGCCTCGAGGACGAACGCGGCCGACGCCCGGGCCGCCTCCTCGTGCAGCAGCGGCCGCGACGTCAGCGCGCCCAGCTCCTCGTCGCCGGTGACCAGCACGGTGATGCCGTCCAGCGACGACAGCCCGGCGAGGGCGTGGAACAGCTGCACCAGGCCGGCCTTCATGTCGAAGCAGCCGGGACCGTACGCCCGGCCGTCGGCGACGCGCCACGGGTGCTCGATCAGCGACCCGACCGGCCAGACGGTGTCGTGGTGGCCGAGCAGCAGCACGCCGGGCGGCCCGAATCGCCAGCGCAGGTGGGTGCGCCCGTCGACGACCAGCCGCTCCGGCTCGGCGCCGGTGAGGCGCGCGCCCAGCGCGGCGACGACCTCGGCCGACGCCGCGACGGCGGCGAGCGACGACGACGGCGACTCGCACTCGACCAGCGTGCGCAGGTCCTCGGTCATCGCGGCGACGCTGCTCATGCGGCCGCCCGGAGGTGGTCGACGGCGATCCGCGCGGCCGTGCCGATGACGGCGTCGGCGGCCGGGTTGCGGAACTCAGCGCCAGGCAACCGCAGGAACACGGCGACCGCGTACGTGCCGCCGTCGGGGTACTCGACGACGCCCACCTCGTTGCGCACGTGCGACAACGTGCCGGTTTTGCCGCTCACCCGTACATCATCGTCCGGAAAACCCGAGGTGAGCCGGTGTGGCCACACCTGAAGTGCCAGGATCCGGCGGATCTCGTCGCAGGCGGCCGCCGGCAGCCCGTCGGCGGTCCAGACGCGCCGCAGCAGCGTCGTGGTCTCGCGCGGCGTGCTGCGGTTGGTCGTCCTGGCGTCGAGGACGGCGTCGAGGCCGTCGGACTCGATGAGCCGGAACAGCCCGGCGCAGTCCTCCTCCAGCACCGTCCCGGTCAGCCCGAGCGCGGCCGTCCCGGCGTTGATCTTCTCCCGGCCGAGCAGCGCCATCAGCGCGTCCGTCGCGTGGTTGTCGCTGACGCTCATCATCAGGTACGCGACGTCGCGCAGCGACAGGTCCGCGTCGTCCAGCATCACCGACAGCCCGGTCGGGCCGAGCGTCCGCCCGCCGGCCGGCACCCGCAGCCGGTCGGCGGGCGCGCGCTCACCCGTCGCGAACTGGCGGCACAGCTCCACCAGCACCGGGATCTTGAACACGCTCGCGGTGACGACCGGCGCGTCCGGCTCGACGCCCACCTCGGCGCCGGAGCCGACGTCGGCCGCGTGCAGGAACCCGGTCACGCCGGCCGCTGCGAACGCGTCCTTCAGCTCCCCCTCGACCTCCCCCACGACGTCAGGAGACCTTCGGCGTCGCACGGACCCCGAGGTGCAGGTACGGCGTCCCGTCGGCGAGCTGGTAGAACGTCACCGGCATCCAGGTCTCGTTGCCGGGCAGCAGGGTCACGTACAGGCCGTCGCGCACCGGCACGAGGTCCAGCTCCTTGGGCTCCTCGTCCATGCCGGCCAGCTCGCTGGTCGTCGTCAGCCGCAACTTCGGCCCGGTCTCGCCCTGCCAGACGTCGAGCCGCACGCTGGTGCGCTCGTAGGTGCCCACGTACGGGGCGATGTCGGCCTCGACCGGCTCGGCCGGCGGGGCCAGCGGGGTGGTCATCTCGACGCCGGCGACGTCGCGGCAGATCTCCCGGATCAGCGTCTCGTAGAGGTCGCGGGTGTGCCCGCCGTTGGTGAGCAGGGTGACGGCGACGTCCTGGTCGGGCAGCACCCGCAGGAACGCGGACTGCCCGATGGTGTTGCCGTCGTGGCCGAACAGCCGGGTGCCGTTCCAGTCCAGCCGGAACCAGCCGAGCCCCCACGAGTCGGCCAGCGTGTACGGGTCGGGCAGCCGGACCCGCTCCTCGCGCATGGCCGCGGCGGTGCCCTCGGCCAGCACGCGGGTGCCGTCGGCGGCGACCCCGCCGGCCAGGTGCATGCGGGCGAACGCGAGCACGTCGGCGACGGTGGCGGCGATCAGCCCGGCCGGACCGGCCGAGCGGGGCAGCACCCAGACCGGGGCGCGGCGGTACGGCTCGTCCTCCTCGTGCACGTGGCCGACGGCGGTCCGGTAGAGCAGCGCGTCGTCGGGCAGCGTCACCGTGTGGGTCAGCCCGAGCGGCGTGTACAGCAGCTCGCGCATCGCGGTGTCCCAGGTCTGCCCGGTGAGCTTCTCGATGACCCGGCCGGCGGTGGTGAACCCGGAGTTGCAGTACGACCACGTGGCGCCGAGCGGGTGGTTGAGTGGCAGCCCGGCCAGCGCCGCGACGTACTTCTCCAGGCAGTCGTCGCCGCGGCCGGTGTCGAGGAAGAAGTCGCCGTCGATGCCGCTGGTGTGCGTCAGCAGGTGCCGCATGGTGACCCGCGCGGTGGCGTCGTCGTCGGCCAGCCGCAGCTCCGGCAGGTACGTGACGACCGGCTCGTCGAGGTCCAGCTTGCCGGCGTCGGCCAGCGCCATGACGACCGTCGCCGTCCACACCTTGGTGATCGAGCCGATCTGGAACAACGTGTCGGTGGTGACCTCGACGCCGGTGTCGACGTTGGTGACGCCGAAGGCCAGCTCCAGGGTCTCGTCGCCGCGGGCGATGCCCAGCGTGGCGCCGGGGACGCGGTAGCGCTCGGCCAGCTCGTCCAGCCGCTGCTGCCAGTGGGCGGCGTCCAGGGAGGATGTGGTGGTCGTCATCGGGCTCTCCTTCTTCGACGTGTGCTGCGTGACCCAGTCGACGATGCGGCGGGCGTAGTCGAGCCGGTGCGACGGGCGCCCGGCCAGGATGAACAGGTGCGACGCGCCCGGGTAGAGCACCAGCCGGGCGGGGACGCCGAGGGCGCGAAGGGCGGCGAACCACTGCTCGGCCTGCTCCGGCGGGCAGCGGTCGTCGTTCAGGCCGTGCAGCAGCAGCGTCGGCGTCGTCACGTTCGCGACGTTCGTGTACGGCGACTGCGCGGCGGCGCCCTCGGGGTCGGTGAACGGGACGGCGGTCTCGAACGCGGCCAGGTAGTGCCCGGCGTCGGAGGTGCCGGCGAAGCTGGTGATGTCGGTCAGCGAGCCGCCCGGGATCGCGGCGGCGAAGCGGTCGGTGCGCCCGGTCAGCCAGCAGGTCATGTAGCCGCCGTAGCTGTACCCGGTGACGGCCAGCCGGTCGGGGTCGGCGACGCCCTCGGCGACCAGCTGGTCCAGCGGCTCCAGGAAGTCGCGCTCGTCGCCCCGCCCCCACTGCCCGGCGGCGGCGGAGAAGAACGCCTCGCCGTAGCCGTCGCTGGCCCGCGGGTTGAGCAGCAGCACCGACCACCCCTGCTCCACCAGCAGCTGGTGGTACGAGTGGCCGACGTCGGGCACCGGGCTCCACGCGTTGTGCGGGCCGCCGTGGATGTCCAGCAGCAGCGGCGTGGCGCCGGCCGCCCCGGCCGGGCGGTGCAGCCAGCCGTGCACCTCGGTGCCGTCGGAGATGGTGAACACCCGCTCCTCGGCGACCGGCAGATCCAGGTCCGCGGGCGAGTGCGCGGTCAGCGTCGTCTCGGCCCCGGTGCCGACGTCGACGAGCACCACCTCGCCGTACGAGCCGTGCCCGGAGACGACGACGGCGGCGCGGCCGCCGGCGACGGACAGCCCGGACACCACCCGGCCGGCGCCGCCGAGAAGCGGCCGCACCGGCCCCTCGTCCACGGTGTACACGTGCGTGCAGCCGCGGTCCCGGGCGCAGAACACGACGGTATCTCCGGCGCCCGCGAGCTGCGGCAGCCCGCCGGGGTAGCCGGGTCCGCCGGCCATGACGTTGCGGTCCAGGTCGGCGGTGAGGTCGACGGCCGGGCCGCCGTCCAGCGGGACGCGGAACAGCCGCTGGTGCGCCACCGCGGGCTCGCGCTGCCCGACGACCAGCAGCGCGCCGCCGTCCCGGGTCCACGTCACCGGGCCGGCGGCGCGCAGCTCGCCGGCGGGCTCGCCCAGCGGCCCGCCGTCCGCCGGCAACACGTAGACCGACGACTCCATGGTGAGGTCGGCGTCCGCCGAGGTCACCGCCGGGAAGGCCAGCCGGGTGCCGTCCGGCGACCACGCCGGCGCACCGGCGTTCCAGTCGCCGTCGGTCAGCTGGGTGACGTCGCCGGTCGCGACGTCCACGACGTGCACGTGCTGGCGCAGGCCACGCAGCAGCCCGGCGCCGTCGGCCTTGTAGCCGAGCCGGTCCAGCACGATCGGGTCGGTGTCCTTCTGGCCCGTGGTGTCGACGGCGGCGGCGAACGCGATGCGCGCGCCGTCCGGGCTCCACACCGGCGCGCCGGCGCCCTTCGGCAGGTCGGTCAGCGCCACCGGCTCGCCGCCGCCGGACATCGGCAGCAGCCACAGCTGCGGCGGCCCGTCCACGGCGCGCAGGAAGGCCAGCCGGGTGCCGTCCGGCGACCACGCGGGCGACGCGTCGGCCCGCCCGTGGGTGAGCCGGCGCGGCTCGGCGCCGGCCTCGGCCAGCCACAGCGACGAGACGTTCTCGTCCGCCTCGCCGTCGCTGCCCTTCAGGACGTACGCGACGCGGGCGCCGTCCGGCGACAGTGCGGGTTCGGCGGGAACGGTCAGGGCGAGCACATCGTCAGGGGTCATCGGGCCGGCACCTCCAGGATCTCCGCGGCGAAATGGCAGGCGGCCCGGTGCGGCCGGTCCGCCGCGCCGGGCTGCGGGTCGGTCTCGGCGCAGATCGTGCGCTCCGGCCGGGTCAGCGGGCCGATCGGGCAGCGACGGTGGAACCGGCAGCCCGGCGGCGGGTCGTGCGGCGACGGCGCCTCGGTGTCGAGGCGGGCGTCGTCGGCGGGGACGGGGTCGTCCAGCGCGACGCCGAACGCCGGTGCGGCGTCCAGCAGCGTGCGGGTGTAGGGGTGCTTCGGCGCCGACAGCACGGCGTCGGCCGGGCCGGCCTCGACGATGCGGCCCAGGTACATGACGGCGATGACGTCGCTGACGTAGCGCACCACGGACAGGTTGTGCGAGATGAACAGGATGGTCAGGCCGAGCTCGCGCTGCAGGTCGCGGACCAGGTTGAGCACCGACCCCTGCACCGACACGTCGAGCGCGGAGGTGATCTCGTCGGCCAGCACCACCTCGGGCTCGGCGGCCAGCGCGCGGGCCAGCGCGACCCGCTGCCGCTGCCCGCCGGACATCCCCGACGGCAGCGACCGCGCCCTCGCCGGGTCCAGGCCGACCAGCTCCAGCAGCCGGGCCACCTCGGCCGACCGGGCGGCGCGGCGGCGCCGGCCGGGCAGCGCCTCGGCGATCGACTCGCCGATGGTCATCCGCGGGTCCAGCGACGCGTGCGGGTCCTGGAACACCATCTGCAGCTTGCGCCGGTCGCGGCGGGTGCGCAGCGGCGTGCCGTCCAGCCGCACCTCGCCGCCGCTCGTCGGGACCAGCCCGACCGCGGCCTTGGCCAGCGTCGACTTGCCCGACCCGGACTCGCCCACCAGCCCGACCACCTGGCCCTGCGGCACGACGAGGTCGACCCCGTCGACGGCGGTCAGCGCGGAGCGGCCGGTCCCGAACCGGACCGTCGTGCCCTCGAACGACAGCTCCCTCATGCCTGGCCTCCCGTGACGGCGTCCAGCGTCAGGTCCAGCGGCCGCGTGCGCGGGTGCCAGCAGGCGGCCCGCTGGTGCGGCGCGACGGCGGCGAGGCCGGGCCGCACCCGGCAGGCGTCGTCGGCGAACGCGCAGCGCGGCGCGAACGCGCAGCCCTCGGGCCGGTCGGACGGGTCCGGCGGCCGGCCGGGGATGGTGGCCAGCGGCCGCTCCCGGTCGGTCGCGAGGTCCGGGACGGACGCCAGCAGCGCGCGGGTGTACGGGTGCGCGGCGGCGCCGAGCCGGTCCACCGGCAGCTCCTCGACCACGCGGCCGGCGTACATGACGACGACCCGTTCGCACAGCTGCGCGACGACGGCGATGTCGTGCGAGATGAGCACGACCGCCGCGCCGGTCTCGGCCTGCACGTCCTTGAGCAGCCGCAGCACCTGCCGCTGCACCGTGACGTCGAGCGCGGTGGTCGGCTCGTCGGCGATGATCAGCTCCGGCGTGCTCATCAGGCCCATCGCGATCATCGCCCGCTGCCGCATGCCGCCGGAGAACTCGTGCGGGTACTGGTGCGCCCGCCGGTCCGGCGCGGGGACGCGGACGGTGCGCAGCCGGTCGACGGCGCGGGCCAGGGCGGCGCGCGTGCCCTGCCGCTCGTGCACCTGCGTCACCTCGGCCAGCTGCCGCCCGACCCGCATCGACGGGTTGAACGAGGTCATCGGGTCCTGGAAGACCATCGCGACCTTCGTGCCGAGCAGGTCGCGGACCTCGGCGTCGGTGCGGCCGAGCGGGGCGACTCCGGCCACCTCGAGCCGTCCGGCCGTGACGTGCGCGGCGTCCGGGGCGAGCTGGGCGACGGCGAGGGCGGTGAGGCTCTTGCCGGAGCCGGACTCCCCCACGATGCCGACGGTCTCGCCACGGCGGACGGTGAGCGCGACGCCGTCGACGGGGTGGGTCCAGCCGCCACCGGGCGCGGGGAAGCCCACGCGCAGGTCGTCGGCGGTGAGGACGGCGTCCGCCTCGGCCTCGGCGGCCACGTCCGGCGCCGGCTCGGCCACTGGCTCGCGCCTCCGGCGCACCGCCCGCACCCCGACCACCTGCGCGATCGACTCGCCGAGCAGCGTGAACGCCAGCCCGGCGACCACGACGGCGACGCCGGGAGCGAGCGCCGCGGCCGGGTTGATGTAGATGCGGTCGAGTCCCTCGCCGAGCAACCGGCCCCAGTCGTAGGCCGGCGGCTGCACGCCCAGGCCCAGGAAGGACAGCCCGGCGAAGGCCAGCAGCGCGCCGCCGGCCAGCACCGTCGCGTTCACCACCAGCGGCTCGCCGACGTTCGGCAGCAGGTGCCGGGTGATCAGCCGGAACCGGCCCACCCCGGCCACCCGCGCGGCCGCCACGTAGTCCCGTCCGGACACCGCGGCCACGTTCGTCTGCACCAGCCGGGCGAACGACGGAGCGCCGGCCAGCCCGATCGCCAGCACGGCGCCGCGCGCGCCGACCCCGAAGATCACCGCGAAGAACAGCGCCAGCAACAGCCCGGGGAACGCGACAGCCAGGTTCACCGCCGCCGTCACCAGCCGGCCGGTCCGCCGTCCGAGCACCGCCGGCAGCACGCCCAGGACCACCCCGACGACGACGCAGATCGCGGTGGCCAGCAGCGCGAGGCCGAGCGAGTACCGGGTCGCGACCAGGACCCGCAGCAGGATGTCGCGGCCGAGCGCGTCGGTGCCGAGCGGGTGCTCGGACGTCGAGCCCTGCGACAGCGCCGCCGGGTCGGTCTCTTCCGCGGCGTCGCCCCAGATCATCGGCGCGACGACGGCCAGCACGCCCAGCGCCACGAGCAGGCCCGCGGCGACGGAGCCGACCGGGTTGCGCAGCGCCGCCTTCCACTGTTCGCGTCCCATCAGCCCTCCCTGATGGTCGAGCGCGGGTCGGCGACCGCCAGCAGCACGTCGACGACGAGGTTCACCAGCAGCACCGCGGCGCCGTAGACCAGCACGATGCCCTGCACGACCGGGTAGTCCTTGGCCAGGATCGAGGAGACGATCGTCATCCCCATGCCCGGCCACGCGAACACGTTCTCGACCAGCACGGTGCCGACGATCATGCCGCTGAGCAGCAGGCCGCCGATGGTGAGCGTCGAGGTCAGCGCGTTCGGGAAGACGTGGCGCAGGTACACCCGCAGCGGCGGCAGCCGTTTGGCCCGGGCGGTGCGGACGAAGTCCTGGTCCAGCACCGCCAGCGCCTCGACCCGGACCATGCGCGCCAGCAGCAGCGCCGGGCCGAGCGACAGCGCCAGCACCGGCAGCACGTACGACGACGCCCCGCCGCGCCCCGCCACCGGGAACCAGCCCAGCGAGACACCGAACACGAACACCAGCCCGACCGCGAGCAGGAACTCCGGGATCGCCGCGATCATCGCGCTGGTGGAGGTGAAGCCGAGCTCGCTGCCGCGGCGCCGGCCGCCCCGCGTCAGCACCGCCATGCCCAGCCCGAGCGGGACCGCGATCAGCATCACCACGACGAACGCGGCGATCGCCAGGCTCGCGGTGGCCGGCAGCCGCTGGCCGATCGTCTCCGACACCGGCACCCCGGACGACATCGAGATGCCGAGATCACCGGAGAACAGCGCCCGCAGGTAGTTCACGAACTGCGTGCCGAGCGGGTCGTTCAGGCCGAGCGCCTCGCGCCGCGCGTCCACCAGCTCCGGCGGCGCCGTCACGCCGAGCGCCGCCCGGACCGGGTCGCCGGGAATCAGGTGGATCATCCCGAACGCGAGCGTGACCAGCACCGCGAGCGACACCAGCAGCCGCCCCAGCCGGCGGACCAGGAAGGCGGCCCACGGGTTGCCGACGCCGGGCCGGGCGGCGACCAGAGCCGTCACGAGGCCGTCAGCCGGATCGTCGCCGGGATCGGGCCGTCGCCGCCGAGCTCCAGGGTGGCGCCGTCGAGGAAGATCGGGATGATCTCGTCGGCGAAGAGCTGCACGTCGTTCTGCTCGAACAGCGCCTGCTCCGCCTCCTGCCACTTGTCGCAGCCCTCCTGGCCGGGCAGCGTCATCGCCTCGGCGACGGCGGCGGCGTACTCGGGGTTCTCGATCGAGGCGAGGTTGACCCCGCCGTCGGCCGGCGCCGGGCCGGACAGGAACGGCACCATCCCGTTGGGCAGCCGCAGGTTCACCGGCAGCAGCGCGGCGCCCCACGACCCGGTGCCGAAGATCACCTCGTTGTACTCCGTCGGCGGCAGGCCGCGGGTGGTGACGGCGACGCCGAGCTCCGTCCACGTCGACGCGATCAGCTCGGCCGCCGCGGCGGTGGTGTCGCCGCGGGTGCTGTTGTAGATCAGCTCCAGCTCCAGCCGGGCGCCGTCCTTGGCGCGCACACCGTCCGAACCGGCCGTCCACCCGGCGCCGTCGAGGGCCGCGGCGGCCGCCTCGGCGTCCTGGGCCGGCAGGTGGCCGTCGACGGCGTCGTAGCGGCAGGCGACCGGGTCGACGACGGCGAGCGCCTCGGACCGCTGCCCGAAGCCGCCGGTGATCACCGACATCAGCTCCTCGTAGTCCAGCGCCTGGGCCAGCGCGGACCGGACGGCGTCGTCGGCGCCGGGGTTGCCCGCGGCCTGGTTGAGGAACAGCTCGCCGACCACCGCTCGCAGTGTGACGTTCTCGTAGCTCTGCTCCAGCCGCTGCCGGTCCGGCCCGACCACCTGGACGGCGTTCAGCTCACCCGAGAGCAGCAGGTTCGCCGCCGTCGACTCGTTCGCGATGACCCGCAGGTTCACCGACGCCGGTGTGCCCTCGTCGGCCGCGGCCGCGCCGTCCGGGCCCCATGCGTAGTCGTCGCGGCGCTGGAACGTGTAGTGGTCGTCACGGACCGCCTCGGTCAGCTCGAACATCCCGGTGCCGATGCCGGCCTCCTCCAGCAGCGCCGGGTCGTCCAGGCCGGCCTTGCAGGCGATGAACATGTCACCGGTGCTCTGCAGCAGGAACGGGTCCGGCGCCGGCACGGTGATGGTGACGGTGCGGGCCGCGTCGTCGGCGGTCGTGGTCATCTCGGCCGGGACCAGCACGCCGCGCAGCGGCGACACGTTGGCCTCGTCGACCACGAACTCGAAGTTCGCCGCCACGTCGGTCGCCGTCAGCGGGGTGCCGTCGGAACAGGTCACGCCGTCGCGCAGGGTGTACGTGACGGTGGTCGCGGTGGCCTCCCACGACTCCGCCAGCCACGGCAGCTCCTCGCCGTCGGTGGTGAAGTAGACCAGCTTGTCGTACATGTAGTTGGCGACGGCGCGGGTCGCCGCGAGCACCGTCAGGTGCGGGTGCAGGTTGCCCGGGTCCGCGCTGACCGCCGTGTTGAACGTCCCGTCCACGACGGGTTCGGCCGCGCCGCCCGCCTCACTGGGACCGTCCCCGCCACCGTCCCCGCCGCAGGCCGCGAGGATCAGGGTGAGGGCCGCGACGACGGTGACCTTCCGGCGTGTGCGCATGACGACTCCTTCGCAGAGCGCAGCTGGTCCGCACAGCGTGGCCCCGTGACCCGGGTCACGTCTTTGTCCGATCCGACGACCCCGCGACGCGGAAGTCGTCGTCCGCACCGAACGTCAGGCGCGCAGCACCCGGCCGGCCCGCTCGCCGGTGAAGCCGCCGCCGTCGACGACCACCCGGCCGCCCAGCACGACCGTCTCGACGCCGTCGGGGGTGACGGCCGGGTCGGTGTAGCTGCCGGCGTGGCCGATGCGGGCCGGGTCGAAGACGGTGACGTCGGCGTGCACACCTGGCAGCAGGACGCCGCGGCCGGCCAGCCCGAACTGGCGGGCGATCAGCGACGTCGCCTTGCGGATGGCCTCCTCCCAGGTCAGCACGTTCTGGTCGCGGACGTACGTGCCCAGCAGCCGCGGGAAGCAGCCGTACGTGCGCGGGTGCTGCAGGCCCATGGGCGGGCCGTTGTCCGAGCCGATGCCGACCAGCGGGCTGGCCATGATGGTCCGCACGTCCGGCTCGGCCATCATCTCGACGACGATCATCGCGGCGGGGTCCTCGCCGACGAGGTCGCAGAGGGTGTCGAAGCCGTCGGTGCCGCGCTGGGCCGCGAGGTCGGCCACGGTGCGGCCGACGACGGTGGCGTCGCGGTGGCCGGTGACGATGACCTGCGCCGCCGTCGTGTTGGCCCACATGCCGTCGCCGGGGTCGCCGCGCTCGGCGTCGGCGCGCAGCCCGACCCGGTACGCGGGGTCGGCCAGCCGCGCCGTCATGGCCGCCGCCCCGCCCTCGGCCGCGCGGTTGGGCAGCAGCGCGAGCAGCACCGTCCCGCCGGCGAGGTACGGGTACTGGTCGCCCATCGCGTCGACGCCGGCCAGCCGGGCCGCCTGGATGCGTTCCAGCAGGGCGGTGCTCTTGCCGTGCGCCGCCCGCCCGGCCGCCTTGCAGTGCGAGATCTGCAGCCGCACGCCGCCGGCCCTGGCGACCGCGACCGCCTCGTCGATGGCGTCCTCGACGAAGCGGCCCTCGTCGCGCATGTGGGTGGCGTAGGTGCGGCCGTAGGCGCCCGCGACCCGGGCGATCGCCTCCAGCTCGGCCTGGTCGGCGAAACAGCCGGGCGGGTAGATCAGGCCGGTGGAGAAGCCGACCGCGCCGGCCTCGAACGCCTCGGCGGCCAGCCGCCGCATCTGCTCGACGGCGCCCGGGCGCAGCTCGTCGCCGGCGCCGTTGGCGGTGAGCCGCAGCGTGTGGTGGCCGACGAGGTAGGCCAGGTGGTTGGTGGGGCCGTGCCGCTCGACGAGGTCGAGGAAGTCGGCGAACGAGCCGGGCGGCGGCGGGATGTCGCAGCCGAGCTCGCCGTACATCTCCCGCACGACGGCCGCCGACGCCTCGTCCAGCGGGGCGAAGCTGAACCCGCAGTTGCCGGCCACCTCGGTCGTCACGCCCTGCAGCAGCTTGAACGGCTGCGCGTCGTCCATCAGCGGCACCATGTCGCTGTGCGAGTGGGCGTCGACGAAACCAGGCGCGACGTGCAGGCCCGTGCAGTCGAGGACGCGGGCGCCGGTCTCGGCGGCGCCCGCACCGGGCGCGACCGCGCGCACGACGCCGTCGGCCACCACCACGTCGGCCTGGAGGCCGGGCGAACCCAGACCGTCGAACACGGTGCCGCCACGCAGGACGAGTGTCTCGCTCATGCCCGGATTCAACCGCAGGCCGCGGCCGCCGTGTTCGTCGGATCGACCAAAGGTCAGGCGGACTTCTCGCGGCGCTCGCGCTTGCGCGGGCCCTCGCGCGGCACCAGGGTGGGCAGCACGTTGGCGTCGACCACCTCGCGGGTGATGACCACGCGGGCGACGTCGTCGCGCGACGGCACCTCGTACATGGCGTGCAGCAGCACCTCTTCGATGATGGCCCGCAGGCCGCGGGCGCCGGTGCCGCGCAGCAGCGCGAGGTCGGCGACCGCCTCGACCGCGTCGTCGGTGAACTCGAGCTCGACGTGGTCGATCTCGAACAGCCGCATGTACTGCTTCACCAGCGCGTTGCGCGGCTCGGACAGGATGCGGATGAGCGCGGCGCGGTCGAGCGGCGACACCGTCGTGATGACCGGCAGCCGGCCGATGAACTCGGGGATCAGCCCGAACTTCAGCAGGTCCTCCGGCATCACCTCGCCGAAGGTGTTCACCGCCTCGCGCTCGGACTTGGACTGGATCTGCGCGCCGAAGCCCAGGCCGCGCTTGCCGATGCGGCCCTGGATGATGTCGTCCAGGCCGGCGAACGCGCCACCCACGATGAACAGCACGTTCGTGGTGTCGATCTGGATGAACTCCTGGTGCGGGTGCTTGCGCCCACCCTGCGGCGGGACGCTGGCCGTCGTCCCCTCGAGGATCTTCAGCAGCGCCTGCTGCACGCCCTCGCCGGAGACGTCGCGGGTGATCGACGGGTTCTCGCTCTTGCGGGCGATCTTGTCGACCTCGTCGATGTAGATGATGCCGGTCTCGGCCTTCTTGACGTCGTAGTCGGCGGCCTGGATCAGCTTCAGCAGGATGTTCTCGACGTCCTCGCCGACGTAGCCCGCCTCCGTCAGCGCGGTGGCGTCGGCGATGGCGAACGGCACGTTCAGCATCTTCGCCAGCGTCTGCGCGAGGTAGGTCTTGCCACACCCCGTCGGGCCGATGAGCAGGATGTTGCTCTTCGACAGCTCGACGGTGTCGTCCTTGCCGTGGCCGCGGGCGGCGGCGGTCTGGCGCGCCTGGACCCGCTTGTAGTGGTTGTAGACGGCGACGGAGAGCGCCTTCTTGGCGACGTCCTGGCCGATGACGTACTGCTCGAGGAACTCGTAGATCTCGCGCGGCTTCGGCAGCTCGGAGAGGCCGCCCGCCTCAGCGGTCTCGCTCAGCTCTTCCTCGATGATCTCGTTGCAGAGATCGATGCACTCGTCGCAGATGTACACGCCAGGGCCTGCGATGAGCTTCTTCACCTGCTTCTGGCTCTTACCGCAGAACGAGCACTTGAGCAGGTGGTCAGCGTCGCCGATGCGTGCCACGCGGTACGTCCTTCCTCGACGTCGAGCGTCTTGCCGGCCCTCGCGAGCCCTGCGTGCCTTCGACGTTACAACGTCCGATGGACAAACGGGCACCCGGAGACCGGATCGGGCCCGGCGCGTCGCGCACCGGGCCCGATGGTGCGAGGTCAGCCGACGAGGCTGGCCTTGCGAGAGGCGGTGAAGTTGTCGACGAGGCCGTAGTCGATGGCCTCCTGGGTGGTCAGGATCTTGTCGCGCTCGATGTCGGTGCGCACCTGGTCGATGCTGCGGCCGGAGTGGTCGGAGAGCATCTTCTCCAGCAGCGCCCGCATGCGCAGGATCTCGTTGGCCTGGATCTCGATGTCGCTGGCCTGGCCGTAGGTGCCCTCGGTGTAGGGCTGGTGGATGAGGATGCGCGCGTTCGGCACCGCCAGCCGCTTGCCGGGGGCCCCGGCCGCCAGCAGCACGGCCGCCGCCGACGCCGCCTGACCCATGCACACCGTCCGGACGTCCGGCTTGATGAACTGCATGGTGTCGTAGATGGTCGTCATCGCGGTGAACGAGCCACCGGGCGAGTTGATGTAGATCTCGATGTCGCGGTCGGGCTCCATCGACTCCAGGCAGATCAGCTGCGCCATGACGGCGTTCGCGACGTCGTCGGTGATGGGCGTGCCGAGGAAGATGATGCGCTCCTCGAACAGCTTGCCGTACGGGTCGATCCGCCGGAAGCCGTAGGACGTGCGCTCCTCCCACTGCGGGATGTAGTAGTTCACTGGGTCTCCTCTGTCGCTGTGGTCGCTCGTGTCGTTGGCGGTGGCGGCGTCAGGCCGTGCCGCCGCCGTCGGAGACCTGCGAGGCGCTCGCGACCACGTGGTCGACGAAGCCGTACTCGAGCGCCTCCTGCGGCGTGAAGTAGCGGTCGCGGTCGGAGTCGGCCTCGATGCGCTCGACCGGCTGGCCGGTGTGGTGCGCGATCAGCTGGGCCATCTCCTTCTTGGTGCGCAGCATCGCCTCGGCCTGGATGCGGATGTCGCTGGCCGACCCGCCCATGCCGCCGGACGGCTGGTGCATGAGGATGCGGGCGTGCGGCAGCGCGTAGCGCTTGCCCGGCGCCCCCGCCGTCAGCAGGAACTGGCCCATGGAGGCCGCGAAGCCCATCGCCAGCGTCACCACGTCGGGCTTCACGTACTGCATGGTGTCGTAGATGGCCATGCCGGCCGACACCGAGCCACCCGGCGAGTTGATGTACAGGTTGATGTCGCGGTCGGGGTCCTCGGCCGCCAGCAGCAGCAGCTGCGCACAGATGGCGTTGGCGTTCTCGTCGCGGACCTCGGAGCCGAGGAAGATGATGCGCTCTCGCAGCAGCCGGTTGTAGATGTGGTCGTCAAGACCACCACCGATGCCGGGCGCGGGGGCGTGGGCCTGAATCAGGGACGGGCCCGACGTCTCGGGGCGTGTGCTCACCGTGATCTCCTTGGGGCTTGCTGACTGGTCGTCGAGACCGTTGGTTCGTGTGTGTCTTCTTCGTTGTGTCAACGACAGTAACCACAAAGGCCGCGGCGACCATCCGCCGCATGGCCGGTGTTCGCTGACGGCGTGCGCGGCGAGGCCATATGGTGCGCAAACGCGATCAGGTGACCAGCCCGTGGGGTGGTCACCTGATCGCGTGGTCGCTGCTGCGGTCCGGCCGTCAGTCCTTCTTGTCGGCCTCGTCGGCGTCGGCCGCTTCGGCGTCGCCGGCCTCGGCCTCCTCAGCCGCGTCGGCGGCGTCCGCCGCCTCGGCGTCCTGGTCCGCGTCCAGCTCGGCGAACTCGAACGAGCCGTCGACCGCCGGGGCGGCGACGCCCTCGACCTCGCCGGGCTCGGCCAGGGTGCCGTCCTCGCGCAGCCGGTTCAGCTCGACGGCGTTGCCGGAGGCGTCGGTGACGTTGGCCTTCTCGACCGCGAGGGCCAGCGCCTTGCCGCGCGCCACGTCGGCGACGACGGAGGGGAGGTTGCCCTGGTCGACCAGCTGCTGGGCGAGCTGGTTGGGGTCGATGCGCGAGCGCATGGCCTGCTGGATGATGTACGAGCTGAGCTCGTCCTGCGAGACCTCGATGCTCTCGGCCTTCACCAGCTCGTCGAGGACGAACTGCTGGGTGAGGTTGCCGCGCAGGTTCTGCTCGAACTCGGCCCGGTGGTCGTCGTCGCCGTGGCCGTCGGCGAGGTGGTCCTCGACCTGCTGGGTGATGAGCTCCTCGGGCAGCGGGATGTCGCCGGCGTTGCCGATGAGCTGCTCGAGCACCTTGTCGCGGGCCGCCATGGCCTGCTCGATGCGCTTGCTGTTCAGCGCCTGCTCGCGGATGTCGTCGCGCAGCTCGTCGAGGGTGTCGAACTCGCTGGCCAGCTGGGCGAACTCGTCGTCCAGCTCGGGCAGCTGCTGCTCCTTGACGGCGTTCACCGTCACCTCGACGTCGACCTCTTCGCCCTCGTGGGTGCCGACGAGCGTGGTGCGGAAGCTCTTGGTCTCGCCCGCCGTGAGGCCGGCCAGGGCCTCGTCCAGGCCTTCGATCATGCCGCCGCGGCCGATCTGGTACGAGACGCCGCTGGCCTGCCCGCCCTCGACCGGCTCGCCGTCGCTGGTGGCGTTGAGGTCGATCTGGACGAAGTCGTCGTTCGCCGCCGCCCGCTCGACCGTCACCAGCGTGCCGAACCGCGCCCGCAGCACGTCGAGCCGCTCGCTGATGTCGTCGTCGCTCGCCGCGATGTCGTCGACCTGGACCTCCAGGCCTTCCCACTCGGGCAGCTCGATCTTCGGCTTGACCGTGACCTCGGCGGTGAACTTGAGGTCCTCGCCCTCGCCGAACTGCGGCTGGTCGATCTCGGGCTGCGCCAGCGGCGTCAACTCGTTCTCGCGCATGGCGTCCTGGTAGATCTGCGGGATGGCCTCGTTGACGGCCTCCTCCAGCACCACCGGCCGCCCGATGCGCTGGTCGATGACCATCGGCGGGACCTTGCCCTTGCGGAAGCCCGGCACCGTCACCTGGGCGGCGATGCGCTTGTAAGCGGACTGGATGTTCGACTCAAGCTCGGCGAAGGGAACCTCGACCGCGAGCCGGACCCTGGTCGGGTTGAGGGTCTCGACGACGCTCTTCACGCTTTCGTGTCTCCTGTGTGGTGGTGTGCGGGCACGTACGCAACCGTTCGTGCTGCTGGTGGTTGCGTACGCGGGCTGGTCGGGGCGACAGGACTCGAACCTGCGATCTCCTGCTCCCAAAGCAGGCGCGCTAGCCACTACGCTACGCCCCGGGTGCCCGGACAAGTCTAGGCCAGATCACAGGGTACTCTGTCCCACGGGGCTCGTCGCCCTGCGCGGGTGTAGCTCAATGGCAGAGCCCCAGCCTTCCAAGCTGGTCATGCGGGTTCGATTCCCGTCACCCGCTCCACTTCTCCCCCGCAGCTCAGCGGGGTTCTTGCCACCTGACGCGTGCTGGTCGATCATCGCCGCACGCATCGACGCCGGGCGTTCGCCCGGCGGTGGGAGGATGCACCGGTGACTCTGACGACCGCCCCGAACCTGCAGATCGCCGAGCACCGCTGCCCCGACTGCGCCCAGCCGTTCCGCCGCATCACCGGCTTCGTCCACCGCGACGACGCCCCCTACGCCGTCTTCTACGCCAGCTGCCACCACCACGACGGCAACGACGTCCTCCTCGACGCCGTCTTCGGTACCTGGGACCGCGACGACCACTCCGACCACGTCACGTTCGGCTGCCGCATCGGCCCGGTGCCCGGCCAGCCCGGCCCGGCGGTCCAGCTCATGCCCGCGGCCGCCTCGTTCGACCCGGCGCCGCTGTTCGGCCGCCGCCTCACCACCGACGAGGCCGCCGGCCACCCCCGCCTGGACGACTTCCGCGAGCTGGTCCAGCACGTCCTCTCCACCAACACCGTCATCGCCGAGCACCTGAGGGGAGCACCACACCCATGAGGGACCGGCCGATCGTGCGGTCCGGGATCACCCGGCTCTCCAAGGACACGTGGGGCAGCGGCCGGGGCATCTGGGACGCCGAGAGCGAGCAGCGCACGCTCACCGTCGACAACGTCACCGTCACCGAGGAAGAGGCCGGCGGACCGGTCGCGGTCGCCCTCGGCCTCGACGACGGCGGCACCGTGCTCGTGCGGCGCCGCCGCTACCTCCTCGACGGCCGGCCGGTCATGGTCGCGACCTCGTCCTTCCCCGCCGAGCTCGCCCGCGGCACCGCGATCGCCAACGAGGACACCGGCCCGGGCGGCGTCTATGCGCGGCTGGCCGAGCTCGGGCACGAGCCGGCGCATTTCACCGAGGACGTCCGGGCCCGGATGCCCCGTAGCGACGACGCCGACGCACTGGACGTCGACGCCGGCGCGCCGCTGTTCGTCGTCGTCCGCGTCGCGTTCACCGCCGCCCGTCGCGCCGTCGAGGTGAACGAGATGACGCTCGACGCGTCGGCGTACGTGCTCAGGTACGAGTTCGACGCCTGAGTCAGGCGACGACGGCCTTCGCGGCGGCATGCCTGACGATGTCGGCGGCGGTCTCGTCGGGGGTCTGGGCCGAGGAGTCGAGCCACCAGCCGGCCCCGGCGAGGGAGTGGTCCATCTCGGCGGCGAGGCCGCTGTAGTCGTAATGGACCTGCTCCTCGGGCGCACGGGCGGCGTTGCGCCGGCGGCAGACGTCGAGCGACGGCGCGAGGACGACGAAGCGGACGGGGAGCGGCGCGAGCCACGCGGTCATCGCGTCGAGCACGTCCCGGTTCGGCACGACGTGGTCGATGACGGGCAGGAACCCGGCGGCGGCGAAGTTGCCGGCCAGCGAGCACAGGTTCCGCGCCCGCAGCATCAACTGCCGCCGTGACTCGTCGCGCGGCTCGCCGATCACGCTGACGCGCCCGTTGACGACGAGGTCGGCCATGACGTCGCCGTCGAGGCGGGCGGAGCGCGCGTACCGGGCGGCGACCAGCCGCGTCACCGTCGTCTTGCCGGCGCCCGGCAGTCCGGTGACGATCAGCACACCCCGGGGCGGGTCCAGCAGCGCAGCAGCCATCCCGGCCCATCCTGCCGCCCGGCCTGCGGCGCCGCATCCGAGTTTCCTTGACAGGCAGCCAGGCGGCTGCCTATCCTTAAAAGGCAGCCAAACAGCTGCCCATTTGGCGAAGAGGACGACATGGACGACGACGTGTTCCGGGCGCTGGGCGACCCGAGTCGCCGGGCGCTGCTGGACAGCCTGAACCGCGACAACGGCCAGACGCTGCGTCAGCTCTGCGCGGGCCTCGACATGGCCCGTCAGTCGGTCAGCAAGCACCTCGCCGTCCTCGAGGCCGCCGGCCTCGTCACCACCGAGAGGCGCGGCCGTGAGAAGCACCACTTCCTCAACGCCGAGCCGATCAACGCCATCGCGGACCGGTGGATCAGCCGGTACCACCGCGGGCGCGTCCAGGCACTCGCCGACCTCAAGACCGCATTGGAGGCCACTCCCGTGAGCGACACCCAGTTCACCTACACCACGTTCATCCGCACGACGCCGGAGCAGCTCTGGCAGGCACTCACCGACAAGGCGTTCACCAGCCGCTACTGGGGCGCCACCTTCGACACCGACTGGCAGGCCGGCTCGCCGATGGTCTGGCACGAGGCCGGCGCGACGATCGCCGACGACGAGCAGCGCGTGCTCGAGGCCGACCCCTTCCGGCGGCTGTCCTACACGTGGCACACGTTCACGCCCGAGTTCGCCGCCGCCCACGGGCTGGACCCGGACAAGGTCGCCGCGATGGCGAAGGAGCCGCGCTCCAAGGTCACGTTCGACCTCGAGCAGCGGGGCGACCTGGTTCGGCTGACGGTGATCCACGACGGCTTCGAGCCGGGCAGCCAGGTCCTGCAGGACATCAGCGGCGGCTGGCCGGAGCTCATCGCCAGCCTGAAGACGCTGATGGAGACCGGCGAGCCGCTGCCGTCCGGCACCTGACCCGATGACGGCGCCGCACCGCGCCGTCTTGTGTTCCGGCGCCGCGGCGAGCACGATGTGCCCCGATGACCGAAGTGATGACCGAGCCGAAGCACGTCAGCATCGTGCAGTTGAACAAGGCCGCGTTGACGGCCCTCGCCGCGGGCGATCTCGTCGCGGCCAACCAGGAGTCGCCGATCCGGCTGACGCCGTACTGTGCCGGCCCGCACTGGAGCAGCGTGTGGCGCATGCGCAGCGAGCAGGTCGCCACCGACCCCGCCAGCGCCGCCTGGATCACCGGCATCGTCTGGGACGACGATCGCCAGCTGGCCGTGGGGCGGGCCGGCTTCCACGGACCGCCGGACGGCGACGGGCGGGTCGAGGTCGGCTACGCGATCGACCCCGCCCACCGTCGCCGCGGGTATGCCCGGGCCGCGTTGGAGCTGATGCTCGACCGCGCCGCCCACGACCCGCAGGTGCGCATCGTCCGGGCCACCGTCAGCCCGACGAACCTGGCCTCGCGCAATCTCGTGGGGCAGTACGGGTTCGTCCAGGTCGGCGAGCAGCTGGACCCCGAGGACGGCCTCGAGACGATCTACGAGATCACGAGTGACGAGGCGCGTACATGATGATCGCGACGCCGACGATGCAGATCGCCGCGCCGATCACGTCGTAGCGGTCCGGCCGGAACCCGTCGGCCACCATCGCCCAGGCCAGCGAGCCGGCCACGAACACGCCGCCGTACGCGGCCAGCACCCGGCCGAAGTGCGCGTCGGGCTGCAGCGTCGCGACGAACCCGTAGAGGCCGAGCGCGATGACGCCGAAGCCGGTCCAGAGCAGGCCGCGGTGCTCGCGCACGCCCTGCCAGACCAGCCACGCGCCGCCGATCTCGGCGACGGCGGCCAGCAGGAACAGGGCGATGGAACGGGCGACAGTCATGGCGGCCACCCTAGGAGCCGGCCCGCCGACCTTGTCGGTGGCCGCACGTAGGCTGCCGCCATGCCGATGCAGTTGATCAACCCGCCCGGGCTCCCCCAGCCGCCCACCTATTCCCAGGTCGTCGTCGCCACCGGCTCGCGTCAGGTCGTCGTCGCGGGCCAGGTGCCGTGCGACGCCACCGGCGCGCTGGTGGGCGCGGGCGACCTCGCCGCGCAGACCGAGCAGACGCTGCGCAACGTCGCCACGGCGCTCGCGGCGGCCGGCGCCACCTTCGCCGACGTCGTCCGGCTCGGCATCTTCGTCGCCGGCTACGACGAGCACAGCCTCGAGCAGGTCCACGCCGGCCTGGTCGCCGCCTCCGACGTCGCCGTCCGCCCCGACGGCCCGCCCGCGGCCACGCTGGTCGGCGTGGCGGCGCTGGCGTTTCCCGGGCAGCTGATCGAGATCGAGGCGACCGCCGTCCTGCCCTGACCGACGGCGGGCCCGCGCGTCCTCCGTCGACGTCCGCGGCCAGGACGAGGTGCGTGCGGAGAGGGCGACCTGAGCGCCAACAGTTGGCGCCTACGTCACCTCACCCAGCCCCTGGCCCCGTCGACGTCCGCGGCCAGGACGACGTGCGTGCGGGGAGAGTGACCTGAGCGCCAACAATTGGCACCTACGTCACCTCCCCCGACACCACCCCTGGCCCCCAGCCCCCGTCGACGTCCGCGGCCAGGACGAGGTGTGTACGGGGAGAGTGACCTGAGCGCCAACAATTGGCACCTACGTCACCTCCCCCGACACCACCCCTGGCCCCCAGCCCCCGTCGACGTCCGCGGCCAGGACGAGGTGCGTGCGGAGAGGGCGACCTGAGCGCCAACAATTGGCACCTACGTCACCTCCCCCGACACCACCCCCAGCCCCCAGCCCCCGTCGACGTCCGCGGCCAGGACGAGGTGCGTGCGGAGAGGGCGACCTGAGCGCCAACAATTGGCACCTACGTCACCTCCCCCGACACCACCCCCAGCCCCCAGCCCCCGTCGACGTCCGCGGCCAGGACGAGGCGCGTGCGGAGAGGGTGACCTGAGCGCCAACAGTTGGCGCCCACGTCACCTCACCCAGCCCCCGCCCCAGCCCCAGCCCCTGGCTCCGTCGACGTCCGCGGCCAGGACGAGGTGCGTGCGGGGAGGGTGACCTGAGCGCCACCAGTTGGCGCCCACGTCACCTCCCCCGACACCACCCCAGCCCCCAGCCCCGGGCTCCGTCGACGTCCGCGGCCAGGACGAGGTGCGTGCGGAGAGGGTGACCTGAGAGCCAACAGTTGGCACCTACGTCACCTCACCCGACACCACCCCGCCCCTACCCCGGGGGTCACCGGCTCACGTCCTCAGCCGAGCCGCTTCGTCAGGATCGTGCAGAGGCGGTCGTCGTCCGGGTTGGCGGTCACGCTGGTGCCGAACGCGAACCCGAGCCGCGCCGTCGGCCGCCGTCCCGGCGAGGCGAGCCAGACGCCGAGGCCTTCGGGTTCGCGCCGGTGCAGTTCGTGCCCGTCGGTCGTGCGGATCCGTTCCGCGACGGCGCCGGTGCGCCAGTCGACCCGGGTCAGGTGCGCGTTGCCCTGCCCCGACGGCGGATTGGTGTCGCTGTAGATCTGCCCGTCGTAGAGATAGAGGTCGCGCCCGTACGTCGCGTAGCCCTGGAAGACCGGGCCGCCGCTGAGCACGTCCGGCTGCGCGACGTCGGCGACCGGCACGTACGCCGGCTGCTCGCGCCGCACGTCGTCGAGGTCGAAGAGCGCGTATCGGAACGCGCCGTCGCGGCGGTACCGCATGACCAGCGTGCGGTGGACGGGGTCGACGTTGCAGGTGGTGCGGTCGACGCCGGGCAGCAGTTCGCGCCGTTGCAGGCCCGGCGTCGCGTCGGCGTCGATGACCGTGCCGTCGGCGAACGGGAACCGCAGCAGCCGCGTCCCCCACCCGCTCGTGCCCTCGGTGACGGCGTCGACCTCTGTCCACAGGTGGACGTCGCGGCCGGACCTTTCCACACCGATCGCGACGCCGTGCCCGAACCGCTTGAGATACATGTGCCCGAGCAGGTTCCCGGCGAGGTCGAGCTTGGACAGCGTGAGGTCACCGCGAGCGACCCGGCGCGCGTACGCCTCGTCGCCGGGTGCGTCGCCGGGGAGGACGGTCCCGCCCTGGGTGATCTGCACGACGTAGACGTGCCCGCCGGGACTGTCGACGGCGAACGACTGCATGATCGTCCGCTGGTCGTGCAGGCCGACGTTGACGAGGAACGGCTCGGCCGGCGTGGTCAGGTCGAACGGACGGGCCCGTCCGGGCAGCCCGGCCGACGCCGCAGTGCGCTCGGCCGACGCTGCCGCGCCCCGCCCGGCCGCCGCCGCTGCCGTCGTCCCCGCCGCCGCCAGCGCGCCGGCACCCGCCGCCGCACCGCCGAGCCGCACGAACGCCCGCCGCGAAAGTTCCGTCATGATGCCGCCTCCTCGATCCGTGCGAGCTCGGCCGCGATGACGGCCGTCTCGTCGGTGGTGAACCCGTCGACGCCGAGGGCCTGCGCGTCGCGCAGCTGCTCCGGCGTGTTGACCAGCCAGACGCTGAACTCCAGGCCGTGGGCCTGCGCCTTCTCGACCAGCGCGCGGTCGGTGCCGGCCCAGCCGAACAACACACGCGACGCACCCAGCTCGACGGCGCGATCGAGCGACTCGGCGGACCCGCCGGACGCGATCAGCCCGACCGGCGCGTCCGGGAACAGCCGCACCAGTTCGGCGACGACGTCCGGGTCGAAGCAGCACGGCGAGATGCGGGCGAGGTCGTCGGGACGGTCACGCAGCAGCTCGGCGAGCGGGCCGGCCGCCTCCGGCGCCTTGATCTCCACCTGCAGCCGCGCGCCGACGCCGTCCAGCACCTCCTCGAACGACGGGATCCACGCGCCGCCGCCGGCGTCGAGCGCCTGGAGCTGCCGCAGCGTCAGCTCCGCGACGGCGCCGGTGCCGTCCGTCGTCCGGTCGACCGTCGCGTCGTGCATGACGACCAGCCGCCCGTCGGCCGACAGCCGCAGGTCCAGCTCGATCTCGTCGGCGCCCTCCTCGACCGCCTGCAGGAACGACCCGACGGTGTTCTCCGGCAGCACCGACGGCGACCCGCGGTGCGCGCACACGCTCAGCGTCATCAGCCGAAGTACTCCTCGTAGGCGGGCCGGATGTCCTCGACGCCCTGCCGCAGCTGCTCGGCGACCTCGTCGAACACGTCCTGCGGGTCCTCGCTGCCGTCGCTGTAGATGCGCTGCAGGCCGCTGATGATGAGGTCGGTGCCGTTGGGCAGGTAGGACCGGATCGCGTCGCTGCCCTTCGCCTCGGGCAGCTGCTCGACGGCGACGTTGAAGTTCGGGTCGCTGGCCAGGGTGTCCGCGAGATCGGGGACGTCCATCGAGGCCTTGACGATCGGCAGGTAGCCGGTCGCGAGCGTCCACTCGGCGGCGTTCTCGGGCTGGCCGAGGAACTTCAGCAGCTCGAACGCGGCGTCCTTCCGCTCCTTCGCGGCACCCTTGAGCAGCGAGAACCCCATGCCGCCGGTCGGCACGCCGCTGTCCACCTCCTTCGGCAGGAACGCGGTGCCGACCTCGAACCCGGCGCTGGCGGACGCCTCGTAGATGCCGCGCAGCCCGCCGGTCGACGTGATCGCGGTGGCGACGACGCCGGTGCCGAAGTCGGTGCCGGCCGCCTGCGCGAGGTAGCCGTAGTTGTCCTGGAAGATGTACTCCTGGTGCCAGCGGGCCGCGTCGACGGCGCCGCCGGAGTCGATGGTGACGTCCAGGCCCTCGGACAGCTTGCCGCCGAACTGCCAGGTCGCGGCCATGAACTGCCAGTCGTCGTCACCGGTGAACGCGTGCGCCTTCAGCGGCTGGCCGTTGACGCTGAGCTGCGAGATCTCCGCCGACCACTCGCGTAGCTCCGTCCACGTCTCGGGACCGCGGTCGGGCAGGCCGAGCTGCTGGAACACCGTCTTGTTGTAGTAGAACAGCGGCGTGCTGCGACCGAACGACAGCCAGTACAGCTCGTCGCCGACCAGCCCCTCGTCGTAGAGGGCCTCGACGTAGTCGTCGCGGCCGAAGTCGTCGCCGAAGTAGCCGTTCAGCGGCTCCAGCGCGTCATTGATGAGGAAGCGGCCCCAGAACGTGTCGGCGAGCATCATGACGTCAGGGACGGCGCCGGCCCGCAGCGCGGCGGTGAGTTTCGACGCCGACTCCGGGTACGCGCCCTGGAACTGGACCTCGGCGTAGATGTCCTCCTGCGACTGGTTGAAGCTCTCCACCAGCGCGGCCAGCGCCTCGCCGTTGACGCCGCTCATCGCGCTCCACATGGCGACGTTGACGCGGCCGGCGTACTGCGACGGCGGGCTGATGTCGACCTGGTCGAGATTGCCGCCGGGGTCGCCGGTGCCGTCGTCGCTGCCGCCGTCGTCGGTGACGCCGCCCGCGCAGCCGAGCAGCGGGACGGCGACGCCGGCGGCCGCCGCCATGGCGAGGAAGTCGCGTCGGCTCGGCTGGGAGGGTCGCAGTACGGTGCGGTGTCGCATGGGGGGTGCGTCCTTTCGTGACGAGCAGGCGGGGGTCAGCCCTTGACGGCCCCGCCGGTCAGCCCGCGGGTGATCTGCCGCTGGGCGAGGAGGAAGAGGATGAGCATCGGGAGTGCGACCATCACCGTGCCGGCCATGATCGCGCCCCAGTTCGCGTAGCCCTCGTTGGAGCGCAGGTAGAGCAGTCCGATGGGCAGCGTCCGCATCTCGACGGTGTTGGTGACGATCAGCGGCCAGATGAAGTCGTTCCACATGTCGACGACGGCGATGATGCCGACCGTGACCAGCATCGGCTTGCACATCGGCAGCACGACCTGCCACATGATGCGCAGGTGCCCCGCGCCGTCCACCCGCGCCGCCTCGACGATGTCGCCGGGCAGCGTGAGCATGTACTGGCGCAGCAGGAACATGCCGAACACCGAGCCGGCGCTGGGCACGATCAGCCCCAGGTAGGTGTTGATCCAGCCGAGGTTCGACACGGTGATGTAGTTGACGATCAACGTGACGTTGTTCGGCACCATCAGCGCGCCGAGCATCACCAGGAAGATCACGTTCTTGTAGGGGAACCGCAGGAACACGAACGCGTACGCCGTGAGCGTCGCGTTGACCAGCTTGATGGTGGCGCCGCCCGCGGTGACGATGACGGAGTTGACGAAGAAGTCGCCGAACGGGGCGGCCCGCCACGCCTCGGCGAAGTTCTCGAAGTGCCAGCCGGGCAGCCAGCGGGGCGGGAACTGGTAGATGTCGCCAGATTCTTTGAGAGCCGACGAGAACAGCCAGTACATCGGGCCGATGAACAGCAGCCCGACGGCCACCAGGCCGGCGTACAGCAGCACCCGTCGCAACCGTGCGGCGGTCATGTGTAGTGCACCTTGCGCTGGACGAACCTGGTCTGCAGGCCCGTGACGATGAGGAGGATGAAGAACAGCAGCATGGCGGCCGCGGCGGCGGTGCCGGCGTCAGAGGCGCGGAAGCCCTGCTGGTAGACGTACCACGACAAGGTGGTCGTGGCGTCGCCCGGTCCTCCACCGGTGAGGACGGCGATCATGTCGTACGCCTGGAACGTGCCGATGATCGACGTGACCAGCACGAAGAACGTCACCGGCGACAACAGCGGCAGCGTGATCCGCCGGAACGTCGTCCACGTGCCGGCGCCGTCGAGCTTGGCCGCCTCGTACAGTTCTTCTGGGAGGTTCTGCAGCCCGGCGAGGTACACGATCGCGACGAACCCGAGGCCCTTCCACAGGTACGCGATGATCAGCGCGATCATCGCCCAGTCCGCGTCGTTCACCCATCTCGGCGACGCCACCCCGAACGGGTCGAGCACCACCCGCGTCAGCCCGTAGGCCGGGTCGAAGATGAACAGCCACAGCGTCGCGACGGCGGCGCCGCTGACGATGTGCGGAGCGAACGCGGCGGTCCGGACGATGCCCCGGCCGCGCAGCTTCTGGTCGAACAGCAGCGCGACGGCGAGGCCGAGGATGACGCTGCCGATCACGATCGCCGCGCTGAACGTCAGGGTGTTCCACAGGATCCCGTGGAAGCTGGAGCTGCTGAACAGGTTCTCGTAGTTCTGCAGGCCCACGTACCGCGGCGTGCCGGACAGCATGTTCCAGCGGGTCAGGCTCAGCCACGCGTTGTAGATGACGGGCCAGTAGTCGAAGGTGCCGATGATCAGCAGGTTCGGCGAGATCATCAGCAGGAAGAGCGCGTACTCCTTGCGGCGACGGCGCCAGTGGTGCCGCTCCCGGCGGCGGCCGCGCGCCGTCGGAACGGCGCCGCCGCCCGTGCTCGCGCCGTCGGCCTGGCTCTGCCGATCGGCGGTGGTGGTGGTCACGAACGCCTCCCGACGTGACGGTCGCAGTCGGCCGATGGATGTGGTGTGAGAGGGACCGTAACAGACTTAACACAAAGAACGATAGACTTAACTTCCACGAAGAGATGAACGGCAAGCAGCCACCCGGCGACCGGCCCGCGACCAGGCCGGATCACGGTCGCTTCGGGCCTCATCCGGCCGGGTCGGCGGGGTTGCGCCAGCGGCTGCGGCCATCGCGCTGAGTGCGGCGGCGAGCCGCGGGTCATCGCCGATACCGGCCCCGGCCAGCGCGGCTGCGGCGGCGCCGCGAGGTGCCACACGGCGGCCAGCTACGGCGCGGCGCGCGACTGCCCCGCCGCGCCCAGGCGCGACACGGTACCCAACCTCGACGCGGCGTGCGACTGCCCCGCCGCATCCAGGCGCGACACGGCACCCAACCTCGACGCGGCGCGCGACTGCCCCGCCGCATCCAGGCGCGACACCGGCCACTGTGGCGCTCACGGGCGCTGCGCCGCGTACGGCAGCGACACCGCGTGCGAGTGCGGCACCGGGCGCCGCCGTGGCCCGCGGGACAGCTGTGGCGTGAGCGTGGCTGTGGCAGCACGCGCCGCGAACGCTCAGGAGACCGCCACCACGATGGTGTGATCGCGCAGTTCAGCCAGCGCGCGTTCACCCACCGCGGAGTTCACGACCACGGCGTTGAACTCCGACGTCGGAGCCAGTCGGTGCAGCGCGGTGCGGTTGAGCTTCGTGGGATCCATCAACAGGATGCGCCGCCGGCCGGCCGCCATCATCGCGCGCTTGACGGTAACGATCTCAGGTTCCTGGTGATAGGTGGTCGACATCGTCATGGCAGACGTGCTGAGGAAGACGATGTCGGTGGTGAGAGCGCCGATCGCCTCGATGGCGCTGAGCCCCAGGAACGCGTCGTGGGTGGCGTTGTAGTCGCCGCCGACGCCGATCAGGTGGATGTCCGGCGTCGTCTTCAGCACCTGCATGATCGGCAGGTAGTTCGTCACGACCGTCAGCGGGCCGAGCCGCAGGTCGCCGAGGCTGCGGGCGACGAAGAGGTTGGTGGTGGAGGTGTCGAGCATGATCGACATGCCCGGCTCGATCATGCCCAGCGCCGCCGACGCCAGCGCCTCCTTCTCCTTGACCTGCACCCGGAGCCGGTACTCGGAGCTGCTCTCGAACACCGTCGACGGCTGCGCGGAGACGCCGCCGTGGAACTTCCGCACGACGCCGCGGCGGGCCAGCTCGTCGAGGTCGCGGTGGACCGTCATGACGCTGGCCCCGGTCAGCTCGGTCAGCTCCGAGACCGAGGCGACGCCGTGAGCGACCACGTGCGACACGATCGCCTGCTGCCGCGCCTCACGGGCGAGCGTGCGCCGCGACGGCGCGTCGGCGGGACGGGTGGGCGGCTTCATGCGGAACAGTCTGGCGCAGTGTCCGGTCATTGGCGCGCACCACTTCGTTCCACCGCCAGATGGGTTATCTTTAACATCCAGACGTGTTATCTATGCGATAACGTGCTGGCTGACACGCGCAGACATCGAGGCGACGGGGTGCATATGGATCCGAGGCCGGCTGACGTCATCCGGGTGGGCATCGACCTCGGGACCCAGAGCGTGCGCGTCCTCCTCGCGGACGACGCCGGGCGGGTGCTCGCGCTCGGGTCGGCCCGGCTCACCAGCCACCGGCGCAGCGACGGCGACCGGCGGCACGAGCAGGACCCGCACCAGTGGTGGGAGGCCGTCGGCGAGGCGTCGCGGCAGGCGTTCGGCGCGTTGCCGCCGGCGCAACGGCCGGGCGTGGCCGGTACGGGCGGCGCGGTCGTCGTCGGCGCGGTCGCCATCTGCAGCACCTCGGGCACCGTCCTCCTCGGCGACGACAACGGCGCACCCCTCACCCCCGCCCTCATGTACGACGACGCTCGCGCGGTCGACGAGCTGGCGCGCCTGAACGCACGCCTGGGCGTCACCCGTGCCGCCGTGCAGCTGTCGTGGGCGCTGCCGAAGATCGACTGGCTGTTCCGGCACCATACGACCACCGGGCTGTCCGGCCGCCACGTCCTGCACAGCGCCGACGTCATCGCGGCGGCGCTGGTCGGGCACCGGGTCGACACCGACAGCAGCCACGCGCTGAAATCCGGCTACGACGTCGTGGCCGGACGGTGGGACGCGGCGCTCCTCGCGGCCGCCGACGTCGACCCGGCGACACTGCCGGCCGTCGTGCCGCCGGGCAGCACGCTGGGCACCGTCACGGCGGCGGCTGCCGAGCACACCGGCATCCCGGCCGGCACCCCGGTCGTCGCGGGCATGACGGACGGGTGCGCGGCACAGATCGCGGCCGGCGCCCTGACCGTCGGCTCCTGGAACTCCGTCCTCGGCACGACGCTGGTGCTCAAGGGCGTCTCGGCCACGCTCATCGACGATCCCGCGGGCGCCGTCTACAGCCACCGCCACCCCGACGGCGGTTGGCTGCCCGGCGGCGCGTCCAACGTCGGGGCGGGCGCCGTCGCGGGCGAGTTCGCCGACGACGACCTCGACGCGCTCGCCGCCGAGGCCGGCCGCCGCTTCGAGCCGGCCGGTGCCGTCATCTACCCGCTGACGGCGCGCGGCGAGCGGTTCCCGTTCGTCCGCCCCGACGCGACCCGCTTCGAGCTCGGCGCCACGTCGTCCCGGGCCGAGCGCTACGCCGCCGTCGTCCAGGGCGTCGCCTACGTCGAGCGGCTCTGCTTCGAGCGGCTCGCCGCGCTCGGGGCTCCCACCGACGGTGATATCCGTATCACCGGTGGTGGTACGCGCAGCGACTACTGGAACCAGTTGCGCGCCGACGTGCTCGGACGTCCGCTGGTCATCCCGCGCACGCCGGAGCCGGCGTACGGCATGGCTGTGCTCGCCTCCGCCTCCGGTCACCACGCCGACGCGAAGGCGACGGTCACCGACCGCGCCGCCGTGATGGTCGGGCGCCGCGCGGTCGTCGAGCCCCGCGCCGTCGCGCACGAACGGCTCACCGAGGGCTACGACCGCCTGGTCGCCGAGCTCACCCGGCGCGGTCACCTCGACGCCGCCCGCCCCGTCGACGACGACGGCCACGGCGACGGCCCCGGCGACCCTCAGGCCACCACATCGACCGCCGCGCAGCGGCTGAGCGGCAGGTACGCCCCATGACGACCACCATCACGCTGGCCCGGCACGGCCGCACACCCTGGCACGAGGGCAACCGGTACACCGGCTCCAGCGACATCGGCATCGACGACGTCGGCCGGGCGCAGGCCGAGGTGCTCGCCGCCCACGCGAAGGAGCACGCGCCCGCCGCCCTCTACGCGTCCGACCTGCTCCGCTCCCGCCAGACCGCGGCCGCCGTCGCCGACGTCACCGGGCTGGAGGTCGAGGTCGACCCGCGGCTGCGCGAGCTGGACTTCGGCCACGCCGAGGGCCGCACGCTCGCCGAGGTGCGCGCCGACGACCCCGAGGCCGCCGCCGCGTTCGTCCGCGACCCGGTCACCCACCACCTGCCCGGCGGCGAGCACCCGGAGGCCGCCGCGGACCGCGCGGAGCAGGCGCTGCGCGAGATCGCCGCCCGCCACCCGGACCAGCACGTCCTCATCGTCTGCCACAACACGCTGATGCGGCTGGTCGTCTGCCGGCTCACCGGCATCCCGCTGCGCGCTTACCGCACCGTCCTGCGCGGCCCGGACCCGACGGCGACGACGCAGCTCAGCTTCACCGGCGCGGCCGTCATGCTCGACCACTACAACCAAGCGCCGCGACGATGACGCAGACCAGCCGCAGCGTCCGCCAGGACCGCATCGCCGACCACGTGCTGCGCGAGGGCTCCGTCACCGCGAGCCAGCTGGCCGAGACCTTCAGCGTCAGCCTCATGACCGTCCACCGCGACCTCGACGAGCTCGAGCGCCAAGGCGTCGTCCGCAAGTTCCACGGCGGCGTCAGCGCCCAGCCGTCCAGCGTGTTCGAGAGCAACGTCGCCTACCGGTTGCGCACCGCGCGCGCCGAGAAGGCGGCGATCGCCCGGTTCGCGCGCACACTGATCGAGCCGGGCATGGCGGTCATGCTGGACGACTCGACGACGACGCTCGGGGTCGCGGAACTGCTCACCGACGCCGCACCGCTCACCGTCATCACGAACTTCCTGCAGGTCATCAACGCCATGAGCCGCGCCGACCGGGTCCGGCTGATCTCGCTGGGCGGCGAGTACTACCCGACGCACGACTCGTTCCTGGGCGTGCCGTGCATCGAGGCGATCGAGTCGCTGCGCGCCGACGTGCTGCTGACCTCGACGTCGGCGGCGTCGGGCGGGCTGACCTACCACCAGGAGCAGGAGATCGTGCTGGTCAAGCGGGCCATGATGCGCTCGGCGACCCGCAAGGTGCTGCTCATGGACCACACCAAACTCGGCGGCACCGCGCTGCACCAACTGGCGCCGCTCACCGACTTCGACGACGTCGTGGTCGACGGCGGCACGCCCGCGGACGTCGTCCGGGCGCTGCGCGACCGCCGCGTGAACGTCCACGTCGCACCACTCGACACCCCCTGACCGCGAGGAGGCGGCATGTACATCGGCGTCGACATCGGCACCACGCTGACCAAGGCCGTCGGTTACGGAGACGACGGCGCCGAGCTGTGCGTGCACAGCGTCCCGACCGAGCTGACCCACGGCGACGGCGGCCGCGTCGAGCAGGACGCCGACGCCGTCGTCAGCTCGGTGACCAGCGTGATCCGGGCCGTCGCGGACGAGCTGCCCGGCCGGCCCGAGCTGGTCGCGCTCACCGGCCAGGGCGACGGCTGCTGGCTGTCCGACGCCGACGGCGCCCCGGTGCGGCCGGCCGCGTCCTGGCTGGACGGCCGCGCCGCCGACGTCGTCCGCCGGTGGGACCGCGACGGCACCGCCGACGCCGTTCTCGCCCAGAACGGCGGCATGATCTTCCCCGGCGCGTCGGCGGCGATCCTGGCCGCCCTCGACCGCGACGACCCCGGTGTCCTCGACCGCGCCGCCACCGCCACGCACTGCGTCGGCACCGTGTTCCGGCGGCTCACCGGCGTGCGCGCCGTCGACCTGTCCGACGCGTCGTACCCGTTCCTCGACCCGCGGACGCGCGACTGGTCCGACGACGTCCTGCGGCTCACCGGGCTGGAGCACCGGCGCGAGCTGCTGCCGCCGGTCGTCGGGCCGGGCGGTCCGGCGGCGGGGCTGGCGGACGGTGCGGCGGGCGCGCTCGGGCTGCCCGCCGGGACGACGGTGAGCGCCGGGCCGTACGACCTGCTCGCGTCGGCCCGCGGCAGCGGCACGGTCGCGCCCGGCGACGGCCTGCTGATCGTCGGGACCACGCTGGCCTGCCAGGTCATGACGGCGGACCCCGGTCCGATCCCGCACCGTGCCGGGCTGCTGCTGGCGACGTGGCAGCCGGAGCGGTGGATCCGGGCGATGCCGGCGATGGTCGGCACCGCGTCACTGGACTGGCTGCTGCAGCTGATCGGGGCGCCGGTGTCGGCGCTGGCCGGGCTGCTGGCCGAGTCGCCGCCGGGCGCCCGCGGGGTGACGGTGCTGCCGTACTGGTCCGCGTCGGGCGAGCGCGCGCCGTTCGTCGAGGCGTCCGCGCGCGGCCGGTTCGACGGCCTGCACCTCGCGACGTCGCGGGCCGATCTCGTCCGCGCCCTCTGCGAGGGTCTCGCGTACGCGGCGCGGCACTGCTTCGACGCGGCCGGGCTGACCGGGCGACTGGCCGTCTGCGGCGGCGGCGCGCAGAGCGCGGCGTGGACGCAGCTCTTCGCCGACGTGCTCGGCCGCCCGCTGGACGTCGTCGACGTGCCGCAGGCCGGTGCGTACGGCACGGTGCTGTCGGCGCTGGAGGCCCGCGGCGAGACGCCCGGCTGGCCGGTCCCCGCACACACCATCGAGCCGTCCACCACTCATCGCGCGCACTACGACGACGGATTCGCCGCCTACCTCGACCGGGTCGCCGCCGCGCGGGAGACCTGGTCGCACGCATCGGAAGGGAACGCATGAACCGGATCCTGCTGGCCGGGGACCACTTCGTCCGGAACGACCTGCTGGCCGACCGCCTGCGCGCGGCGGCCGGCGAGCACGACCTGCGGACGCTCGAGCTGCCCTGGCCGCTCGTCCCGTTCGGCCGGGTCGCGGAGGTCGACGAGGCCTCCGACGTCGAGGACGAACTGTCCGATCTGGCCGGCGACGCCGAGGTGATCGTCACCCAGATGGCGCCGGTCACCAAACGCGTGCTGGCGGCGGCGCCGTCGCTGCGGCTGGTCGTGTGCACCCGCGGCGGCCCCGTCAACGTCAACGTCGACGCGTGCACCGAGCGCGGCGTGCTGGTGTGCAACACGCCGGGCCGGAACGCCGTCGCGGCGGCCGAGCACGCGCTGACGCTGATCCTGAGCACGGTGCGGGCGATCCCGCGCATCCACGGCACCGTCGCCGCCGGCGAGTGGCGCAGCGACCTGTACGCCTACGACGAGTGCGGGCTGGAGCTGGGCGGGTCGACGGTGGGGCTGGTCGGGTACGGCGCGATCGGGTCGCGGGTGGCCCGCATGCTGCTGGCGTTCGATGCCCAGGTGCTGGTGGCCGACCCGTTCGTCGCGGCCGACTCGCTGCCCGGCGGTGTCGCGCTGGTCGGCCTGGACGAGCTGCTGTCGCGCAGCGACGTCGTCAGCCTGCACGCGCGGCTCACCCCGGAGACCGCCGGGATGATCGACGCGGCCGCGCTGGCGGCGATGCGGCCGGGCGGCTACGTCGTCAACTCCGCCCGCGGCGGCCTCGTCGACTACGACGCGCTCGCGGCGGCGCTGGACAGCGGCCACGTGGCCGGCGCCGGCTTCGACGTCTTCCCGGCCGAGCCGCCGCCCGCGGACTGGCCGCTGCTGCGGTCGGACCGCGTCGTGATGACGCCCCATCTCGCCGGCGCGACCCGTCAGACCGCACACCGCGCCGCCGAGCTGGGCGCCGCCGCGGTGGCCGCCTTCCTGGCCGGCGACCGGCCGCCCGGCCTGGTGAACCCCGCGGCGCTGGGCTGACCGACCTGCGTCAGCGCAGCGGGATGACCTGATCGCCGAACTCCGCGATGAGGCGCAGCCGGCCGCCGAGTGCCGCGACGTAGGAGTCGATGGTCGACACCTCGGTGCGGAGCAGCGCCGCCGACTCGATGTCGGACACCCGCCGCTGCCCGACGCCCATGGCCTCGGCGATCTGTGCCTGCGTCCGGCGCTGCTCGCGGCGGATCTCCGCCAGCCGCCAGGCCGCGACCTCGGCCTCGTTGGCCCGGCGTGCCTCCTCGCGCTCCTCCGGTGTGGTGGGCCGCTTGGCCTTGACGTCCTCCCAGCGCACCCACTTCGGCTTATCGGCCATCGTCGCTCCTCTCCCCGGCCAGCTCCGCCAGCCAGTCGTCGAACCTGCGCTCGGCCAGCGGCACCGCCACCTTGTACCACCGCGACCAGAGTCCCAGTTTGTCGCCGGCCACCAGCAACACCGCCCTGCGGACGGGGTCGAACGCGAACAGGATGCGGACCGTTCCGGCCCGCAGCTCCTTCAGGTTCGGATGCCGGCTGCCTTTGATCGTGTCGACCGTGGGACGCCCCAACCCCGGGCCGACGCTCTCCAGCTGATCGATCGCTTGCTGAATTCGGTTGAATGCCCGTTTGTCGAGTCCGAACATCCATTGCTCGACGTCGTCGAGTACGTAGACCTCCCATGCCACAACCGCGCCTCCGTAGAGTATCAGGGTTCTAGAACTCCTGCACTCTGCCGGAAGGGGTTAGCCCGGAAGTTAGCCCGACCGGGCTCAGCCGGCACCGAAACGGTTGCCCGACGGGAATCGCTACGATCCGGTATGGCCGACCTCGACGCCGCGGAGTTCGAACGACGGCTCCGCGAGCACCAGTCCGACGACGAGCTGCGCAAGATCTAGCGCTACTTCAAGGACGGCACCAGCGGCGTCTTCCTCGGCGTGCGCATGGGGACGGTGTTCGCACTGGCCAAGGAGTTCATCGAGCTGCCGCCGGCCGAGCTGGAGCGGCTGCTGGAGTCCGACGTCCACGAGGTGCGGGCCGGCGCGCTGAGCGTCATGGACAAGCAGGCCCGCCGCAAGCGGACGTCACCGGACCGCCGCCGCGAGCTGTACGAGCTCTACCTGCGCCGGCACGATCGCATCGACAACTGGGACCTCGTCGACCTCGCCGCCCCGTACGTCGTCGGCGGGTACCTGGCCGACGAGCCGCGTGACGTGCTCTACGAGCTGGCCCGGTCGCCGAACCGGTGGGAGCGCCGCACGGCCATCACCGCGACGGCGTACTTCATCAGGGCCGGCGACGTCGGCGACACGTTCGCGATCGCCGAACTGCTGCTGGACGATCCCGAGGACCTCGTGCACAAGGCGACCGGCGGCTGGCTGCGCGCGGCCGGCGACCACGACCGCGACCGGTTGCTCGCCTTCCTCGACCGGCACGCCGCGACGATGCCGCGGGTCATGCTGCGCTACGCCATGGAGCACCTCGAGCCGGCGCAGCGCGAGCACTACCGGGCGGCTAGGACCACGTCCGGCCGGTGATGCGCTCGTACATCTCGATGTAGACGGCGCGGGTCTTCTCGACGATCTCGTCCGGGACGGCCGGTCCGGGCGGGGTCTTGTCCCAGGTGCCGAGGTCCTGCGCCCAGTCGCGCACGACCTGCTTGTCGTAGGAGACCTGACGCCGCCCCGGCGCCCACTGCGACGCCGCCCAGAACCGGGACGAGTCGGGCGTGATGACCTCGTCGGCCAGCAGCAAGCTTTCGTCGGGAGCCAGGCCGAACTCGACCTTGGTGTCGACGAGCAGGATGCCGCGCCGCTCCATCAGCTCCGCCGCCCGCCGGTACAGCGTCAGGGTGAGGTCGCGCAGCTGCGCCGCCACCGGCGCGCCGACCTGCGCCTCGACCTCCGCGTACGTCATGGGCTCGTCGTGGCCCAGCTCGGGCGGCGTCTTCGTCGTCGGCGTGAAGATCGGCTCCGGGAGGCGGTCACCCTCGACCAGGCCGGGCGGCAGCGGCACCCCGGACACCGCGCCGGTCTCCTGGTACGACGTCCAGCCGGAGCCGGCGAGGTAGCCGCGCGCGACGCACTCCACCGGGACGATCTCGACCTGGCGGCAGCGGATGGCCCGGCCGCGCCACTCGTCCGGCACGTCGTCGGCGGAGATGACGTGGTTCGCGACGACGTCGGCGAGCTGGTCGAACCACCAGAGCGAGAGCGACGTCAGCACCTTCCCCTTGTCGGGGATCGGCGTCGGCAGCACGACGTCGTAGACCGAGACGCGGTCCGACGCCACGAGGATCACCTCGCCCGGCCGGTCGGAGTAGACGTCGCGGACCTTGCCCTTGTGAAGAAGCTGCACGGCGCCGTTCTAGCACAGCGGGGAACCGCGGCGGCCCGCGCGGTGTATGAACGGCAGAACGACGACACGAGGACCGAACCATCGCCGACGAGACCGAGCAGGCCGCCATCGCCCGCGTACGCGCCGGAGACGCCGACGCGTACGCCGTCCTCGTGCGCCGGCACGCCGCCGACGCGCGCCGGCTCGCGGTGGTGGCGGGCGCCGGCCCGGACGCCGACGACGTCGTCCAGGTGGCGTTCGTCAAGGCCTACCGCACCATCGGCAGCTTCCGCGACGGCGCACCGTTCCGGCCGTGGCTGCTGCGGATCGTGCTCAACGAGACCCGCAACAACGCGCGGGCGGCCCGCCGGTACCGCGCGGCGGCGGACCGATCCTTCCTGCTCGACGCCGCCGGCGCCGACATGGCCGTCGACGACCCCGCGGCGACGGCGCTGACGGGCGAGCGGCGCGCGGTGCTGATGACGGCGCTGCGGTCGCTGCCCGAGCCGCAACGTCAGGTCGTCGCCTGCCGGTACCTGCTCGACCTGGACGAGGAGGAGACGGCGACGGTGCTCGGCTGGCCGCGCGGCACGGTGAAGTCGCGGCTGCACCGGGCGCTGCGCCGGTTGCGGACCGAGCTGGCGCCCGCGGCCGCCACGCCCGCCCAGGAGGTTGACCATGGATGACGCCCTCGAGCGCGAGCTGCGCGCCCTCGGCCGCTCGGCCGCCACGGCCATCGACGACGCCGGGCCGGCGCCGGCCGAGGTGGCCACGTCCGTCCTGAACCGCCTCGACACCTCCCCCGCGCCGGCCCGGGCCGCATGGTGGCGGCGGACGCCGGACCCGGCCGCGCGGTGGCCATGGGCCGCCGGCCAGGTCACGCGGTTGCGGCTGGCCGCCGGCCGCATCGCGCAGTGGTCGTGGGGCGCCGGCCCGGGGCGCCGGCTCGCGGTCGTCGCCGTCGCGGTGCTGGTGGCGCTGGGGCTGACGGCGCCGGTGCGGGCCGCCGTCGGCGAGTGGCTCGGGATCGGCGCGGTCGCTGTCCGGCCCGGCCCGTCGCAGCCGTCCGCGTCGGCCCCGCAGCCAGCGCCGGCAGGGCTCTCGCTGGACGCCGCGGCGGAGCGGACCGGGCTCACCCCGGTCGTGCCGCCGGTCCTCGGCGCGCCCGACGGCGTCGAGGTGTCGGCCGACGACCGTGTGCTGTCGCTGAGCTGGGGCTCCGGCCCCGGCACCGTCCGGCTCGATCAGGTCGCCGACCCGCTGTCGCCGGTGTATCTCAAGACGGCGGTGCTCGGTTCGACGGCGACCACGCTCACGGTGGCCGGCCGGGACGCGTGGTGGTTCGGCGTGCCGCACGACCTCGTCCTGCTGGCGCCGGACGGCCGCGAGCGGACCGAGTCGGCGCGCGTCGCCGGCCCGACCCTCGTCTGGGTCGACGACGGCGTGACGTTCCGGCTCGAGGGCGCCGGCGACCGCGGCCGCGCCGTCGAGATCGCCGCGTCGGCGCTGGGAACCGGCTGAACCCGGCCGGTGTAGTCGAGGCAACGACCCCGACCACCTGGAGCCGTCATGCGTCTCGCCCGTCCGGCCGCCGTTCTCCTCGCACTCGGCGCCCTCCTGTTCGCCGCCGCCCCCGCGCCGGCCGGCGGGCCGACCAGCGTGCTGCTGGTGTCGCCGTCCACCGGCCGCACCGCATCGCTGCACACGACGAACTCGGCGTACACGACGCTGATGTCGCAGCTCGGATCCGAGCCGGTCGCGGCGAGGCCCGACGTCGCGCCACCCGGCATCGGCGGCGACCAGATCGTCGTCACCTGGATGATCCACGACGTGCAGCCGTGGCGCATCGACCGCATCACCTTCGACGACGACGGCAGGCCCGAGTGGATCCACACGTCCCAGTCCATGGGCGGCGGACCGATCGAGTGGGACGGCGACGGGATCTGGCACCGGCCCGCCGACGTCGACGTGCTCGACGAACTCCTGACCGACCTCGGGATGATGGGACGGACCCGGCAGCGGCCGGCGGAGGAGGACCCCGACGGTGCCGCCGTGGACGCCGCGGGCGCGGGCGGTTCCGGGGCCGAGGCGCCGCCGGGCGGTGCGGCCGGTGCCGGGGGTTCGGCGGACGGTGCGCTGGACGCGGCGACGTGGGCGCTGCCCGCGGTGGCCGGCGGGATTCTGGTGGGCGTCCTCGGCGACCGGTGGCTGCGCCGGCGCCGTGGCGCGGACGGCGATCGCTGGCAGCTGGTCGACGCCCCCGGCCCCTCGGCCTGACGAGCCCACCGTCGGGGCGTCGAGCACAGGGCCCGCGGCCCCAGCCCGGGCGCGCGCCGGCCCGTCGGTCTCTCACGGCCGGCCGGGCGGCCGCCAGCCCGCGTCGTCCGTCAGTCCAGCCCGAAGCGGGCCGGTCAGGGAGCGCCGGGTGGTGTGGCGCGCGACTCGGCGGCGGCGAGGCAGCGCAGGAGAAACGCGCGCTCGGCGTCGTTCCCGCACAGCTCGACCGCGCGCCGGTAGGCCACGACCGCGTCGGCCGGGCGGTCGAGCCGGTCCAGCAGCCGGGCGCGGGCGGCGTGCAGCGGATGGAAGCGATCCAGCGCGCCGCCCGCCGCCAGTTCGTCCAGCAGGTCGAGCCCCGCCGCCGGGCCGTGGGCCATCGCGACGGCGACCGCTCGGTTGAGGTCGACGACCGGGGAGGGAGCGGTGGCGCGGAGGACGTCGTACAGGCCGACGATCTGCGGCCAGTCGGTGGCGGCGGCCGTCGGGGCCTCGTCGTGGACGGCGGCGATGGCGGCCTGCAGCGCGTACGGCCCGGGCGGCCGGTGCCGCAGCGCGTCGAGCACCAGCGCCTGGCCTTCGGCGATCTTGGCGCGGTCCCAGCGGGATCGGTCCTGGTCGTCGAGCAGCACGAGGTCGCCGGCGTCGTCGACGCGAGCATCGCGGCGGGCGTCGACCAGGAGGAGCAGCGCCAGCAACCCCGTGACCTCCGGTTCGGCCGGGAGCAGCCGTTGCAGGATGCGGGCCAGCCGGATGGCCTCGTCGGCCAGCTCGGGCCGCTGCAGCGCGGCGCCGTTGCTGGCCGTGTACGCCTCGGTGAACACGACGTACACGACGCTGAGCACGGCGGGGAGGCGCCCGGGCAGCTCGGTCGCCGACGGCACGCGGTACGGGATGCCGGCCGCGCCGATCTTCTGCTTCGCCCGCACCAGCCGCTGCGCCATGGTCCCCTCGGGCACCAGGAACGCCCGCGCCACCTGTGCCGTCGACAGCCCGGCGAGGTAGCGCAGCGTCAACGCGACCCGCGCCTCGACGGCCAGCGCGGGATGGCAGCAGGTGAAGAACAGCCGCAGCCGGTCGTCGCCGATGACGTCGGGCCCGGCGTCGTCGGCCGGTTCCGAGAGCCGGGCCAGCTCGTCGCGCTCGGCCTCGACCTTCAGCACCGCCAGCTTGGCCGCGTAGTTCTGCCGCCGCCGCAGGACATCGACCGCCCGCCGCCGCGCCGTCGTCAGCAACCACGCACCCGGCCGGTCCGGCACGCCGTCGACCGGCCAGCGCTCGACCGCCGCCGCGATGGCGTCAGCCGCGACCTCCTCGGCCAGGTCGAAGTCGCCGACCCAGCGGACGAGCGTGGCGAGCAGCCGGCCCCACTCCTCGCGGAAGACCGCCTCGGCGGGGTCGGCCGCCCACCCGTTCACCGTCAGCCCTGGTCGAACACCGTGATCGGGCGGATCTCCATGGAGCCGTACCGCGACCCGGGGCACTTGGCGGCCCAGTCGAGCGCGGTGTCGAGATCGGGCACGTCGACCAGGTAATAGCCGCCGAGCACCTCGCGGGTCTCCGCGAACGGCCCGTCGGTGACCACCCGCTCGCCGTCCTTCAGCCGCAGCGTGGTGGCCGTGGTCGTCGGCTCGAGCGCGTTGCCGTCGACATAGACGCCGGACTTGCGGATGGCCTCGTCGTACGCGAACCACTCGGCCATCTCGGCGTCGATCTGACTCTGGGCCGGCGCCTCGGTGGCCGGCTCGCTGTAGATCAGCAGCAGGTACTGCATCTCGGTCCCCCTTCGAGGGTCGTCGCGGGCGGCCCGGTGCCGCCCTCACCATGACGACGAACGGCGACTGCCCTCATATACAACACCCGCTACGTGACGATGCGAGCCGCCACGGCGTGGAGGTACCGCTCGATGGTGTCGAGGGCGGGCCGCGGGTAGCCGTCGCCCGCCGAGGCGAGGTTGTGGACGGCGCCGGTGACGACGAAGCCGAAGGCGTGCTCGTCGACGTCGGCGGCGACCCTGCCCAGCCGCTTCTCCGCCGCCAGGTAGTCGGCGACCGTGCTGCCGAACGACTCGAGCAGGCCGGACGACTCGGCCACGGTGCCGACGGCGGAGTCGAACGCCGTGTCGCCACCCTCGCCGACCAGCCGGAACACCGGTGTGTCCGCCTCGATGAAGAGGCGGGCATAGCGAGCCAGGTTCTCGCCGACCGTACCGGTGCCGGCCGTCGCCACCCAGGCGTCGAACTCGTGACGCAGCCGCCGGAACTCCGTGCCCACCAGCTCCGCCGCGATGTCCTCGCGCCCGCCGAACACCTTGTATGGCAGCCCGACGGCACATCCGGCCTCGGCCGCCAGCGCCCGCATGGTCAGGGCGGCGGCGCCGTCGCGCTCGATCAGCCTGCGGGCGTGATCGAGCAGCGACGCGCGCAGCTCCAGCCGTGCCTCCGCGCTGCGCCGGACCGGCATGCTCGCTCCCAGCCTGCCGTCAGGCGGCGACCGGCCGGGCGAACCCGCCGAGCCGCTCCGACGCGATGGCCACGGGGACGCCCATGTCGGCATTGTGCCGCAGCGCCTCGGCCAGCAGCGGGCCCGGCTGGCCGTACACCTCGACGCTGGTGGTGTCGACGAGTTCGAGGGCGGCGCCGATGCGCTCGTGCGCCATCTTCAGGTGCTCGTCCATCGCCGCGGCATCGGGCTGGACGATGATGTGGCTCAGCCGCGGCCCGTCGTCGTCGATGGACAGCCGGAACCCCATGGCACGCGGTTCGTTCGCCTCGACGAAGTCGGCGTACTCGCGGCAGAGCCGGCACAGTTCCTCGAGTCGGCCCTCCTTGACACGGTGGTTGGAGACGAAGATGAACGGCTCGGACATGGCCGACCTCCCGAAGCTATCGTGAACGGTTGTTCACACCGTAGCGTGAACGTGCGTTCACGACAAGCCTCGCCGCCAGCTCACCGCCGGCTCGCCGTCAGCTCGTCGCGGGCTGGAAGTCGGCCAGGCGGTCGGCGTAGGGCGAACTCTCGGTGGCCGCGAGCCAGTGCGGATGCGAGACGTAGACCACCTCGCTCTCCTCGTCGGCGCGGTAGACGAGGTCGGTGCCGGCGCGCAGGTAGATCACCTCGCCGGCCACCGCGGTGGTGACGGTGCCGCCGCTCTCGACGCTGAACCGGCCGCGGGTGACGACCAGCGCCTCGTCGTACGAGACGGTCCAGGGATTCGACTCGCCCGCGCCGTAGCGGGCGAAGCCGACGGTCATCGCGGCATCGTGGCGCTGGTCGATCGCGTCGGCCAGCTGCAGGTTCTGATCGAGGCGGCGGAACCATTCGAGGTCGTCGCCGCTGGTCGCCTTCGTCACGCCGGACATGTCGTGCTCCTTTTCTGTAGTGGTTGCTACACAATAAAACAGTGGCGGCGGGTGGCGTCAAGTGGTTAATGTAGTGATCGACACAGAAAGGAGACTGGATGGGACGCGGGCGACCACGCAGCTTCGACCGCGACGTGGCACTCGACGACGCCATGCGGCTGTTCTGGACCCGCGGCTACCAGGACACGTCGATCGCCGACCTCACGGACGTGCTGGGCATCGGCTCGCCGAGCCTGTACGCCGCGTTCGGTTCCAAGGCGTCGCTGTTCTGCGCGGCGGCCGACCGCTACCAGGACGGCGACGGTGGCCGGCCGGGCGTGGCGCTGGCCGAGGCGCCGACGGCGCGCGGCGGTGTCGAGGCGCTGCTACGCGAGAACGTCACGCTGTTCACCCGGCGCGGCGGGCCGCGCGGCTGCCTGCTCACCCGGGCGACGCTGAGCTGCCCGCCGACCGACTCGACAGTTCTCGCGTACCTCGAACGCAGCCGGCGCGATCGGCTGGCGATGCTGAGGACGAGACTCCGGACCGCCGCGGCCGACGGCGAGCCGTTGCCGTCCGACGACGTCGACACGCTGGCGCAGTACTACGACGCGCACGTGCAGGGGCTCGCGGTACGGGCGTTGGAGGGGGCCGGCCGGGCGGCGCTGCTGCGGACGGTCGATCTGACGATGGCGGGGTGGGACGCGCTGGCGGGGCGGTGAGGTGCCTGGCCGGCCGACGCGAGAAACCTCCGACCCTGCTGGCCCGCATCCCGATACCGGAGCTGGAGTACCTGATGGTCGGCAACGGCTACACGCCGTACTGTGCTCACGGCCGAGAGTGCGGAGACAACGGTCGCCGCCTCGGGGTCGGCTGCGGCCGATCGTTGTCGCCGGCGGGTGACAAGGACGGCACTTGTTGGCGCTGGTGTCACGGTGCGGAGACCACTACCGCGGACCTGCGGGCGGTCCGGCCAGGCCGGAACACGGCGCCCCCGCGGCAGCGGCAGGCTCGAGGTCAACCGAAGTCCCGCTCGAGCACCGCGACGACGTGGCGGCACGTCGGATGACGAAGGCGTCACATGAGGCCGCCCCACCCCTCGGCGCAGAAGCAGCTCAGAACGTGCGCCACAACAGCAGCAGGGCGCGATCGTCCGCATCGGAGGAGGCGACGGCGTTGATGAGCTTCTGGGCGCCGCCGTCGAAACCGCGCGCCACCAGGCGCTCGGCCTCGCCCTGGAGCTTGTCGATGCCGTCGGAGAGGTCGCGCCGCGGCGCTTCGACCAGTCCGTCGGTGTAGAGCATGAGCGCGTCGCCGGGGCGGAGACGGCCGGTGACGGGCTCGTAGTGCTTCTGCTCGTAGACGCCGAGCAGGCCACCCTCTGTGTCGAGGGTGGCCCAGCGACCGGAGCCGGCGTGGAAGTGGATGGCGGGCGGATGGCCGGCCGAGCGGACCTGGTACTCGCCGGTGGTGAGGTCGACGACGAGGTGGACGGCGGTGGCGAAGCCTTCGGGCCAGCGCTGCCGCAGCAGGTAGGCGTTGGCGGCGGGCAGGAACTGGTCGGGCGGCAGCGAGCCGAGCAGCCCGCCGAACGCGCCCGACAGCAGCAGCGCCCGGGTGCCCGCGTTGTGCCCCTTGCCGGACACGTCGACGAGGGCCAGCTCGAGAACGCGGCCGTCGGTGGAGCGGGAGGCGACGGCGAAGTCGCCGGAGAAGCTGGAGCGTTCGGCGGCGTGGTGCTTGAGGTCGATCTGCCAGCCGCGCCCGAGCTGCGGCATACGGCCCTGGGCGGCCAGCCGGTCACGCAGGTCGACGAGCATCGACTCGCCCATGGTGCCCTGCAGGCCGAGCCGCGCCCGCGACCGCGCCAGGCCGAGCGAGACGACGGCGGTGATGCCGACGACGACGGTGACGGCGAGGAAGGTCTGGCCGCCGCCGATGACGACCCCGCCGGCGATAAGGCAGAACCCGACGGCGCCCACCAGCCAGGCCAGCGCCCGCGGCGGCACGAACAACCCGCCGAACAGCAGCGGCAGCACCAGGGCGATGGCCGGGACGATCGATTCCCACTGCACCATCGACAGCCCGAGCAGCAGGGTCGAGGCGAGCAGAACGGCCATGACGACGGGCTCGCGGAGGAGTCGTCGCGTCAAGGCGCTGGCCGGACGCCCGCCGAAGAACGCCCCGGCAAGCCCGAGCACGCCAGCCGATCGGGTCGTCACACGAGGACCCTAGCGGCAAAAAGAGCGTGGGAGGAAGATCACACAGAATTGCCCGTCAGGGCGCGTCAATGCTGGCAGTTCGGGCACCAGAACAGGTTCCGGGCCGCCGCTCTTCCGGCCGCGACCGGCGTGCCGCAGACGAGGCACGGCTGCCCGTTGCGCCGGTAGACGTACACCTCACCGCCGTGGTCGTCGACGCGCGGCGGACGGCCCATCGCCTCGGGCTCGTGCTCGGGCCGGACGGTGTCGATGCGGCCGGTCCGCACGCCCTGCGACATCAGCCCGACGAGGTCGGCCCAGATCGAGCGCACGACGGGCTCCGGCACGGACGCGCCGGGACGAGCGGGGTCGAGGCCGGCCCGGAACAGCGCCTCCGCGCGGTACACGTTGCCGACGCCGGCGACGACGGCCTGGTCCATGAGCAGGACGCCGATCGGCGCCCGGCTGCGCCCGATGCGTTCCAGCGCCCGCCCGGGATCGTCGCCGCGCAGCGGGTCCGGCCCGAGCCGGGCGGCGACGGCGTCCTTCTCGGCGTCACCGACGACCTCGCACCGGGTCGGCCCGCGCAGATCCGCGTGGGCGTCGTCCGCCGCCAGCCGCATGCGCACCTGACCGACGACCGGCCCGGCCGGCGGGCCGCCGGACACGACGTCGAACTTCCCGTAGAGCCCGAGGTGCACGTGCACCCACCGCCGCCCGGCGAACCCGATGAACAGGTGCTTGCCATGCGCCTCCGCCCGCACGAGCACAGACCCGGAGACGACGGCGGCGCCGGCCGCGAACCGCCCCTGCGGACTCGACACGCCGACGACCCGTCCGCCGAACGCGCGGGACAGTTCACCCGCCAGACGGTGGATCGTGTGGCCCTCGGGCACGTACCGTCCTTCCTGTGAGCGATCGCGAGAAGGGCGTCCGCAAGCTCGACCAGGTCGACCGGCGTTCCCAGGTCGGCGTGTCGCGGGCCATGCGGGCCCGCGACGTGTCGCGCCCGGCCCCCGGCGACATCGAGGCCGCGCTGGAGCGCATCGGGAAGTCTCCGCTGCCGCCGCGGTCTAGTCGGCCGGCGCCGGCAGCGGAGGAAGCTCGCCGTCAGCCTCGTAGCGGCTGAGCATGGCGATGCGGCGGGCGTGCCGCTCGCTGCCGGAGAACGGGGTGTCGAGGAACGCCCGCACGAACGTCGCGATGTCGTCGAACGGGTGCATGCGGGCGCCGACGGCCAGCACGCGGGCGTCGTTGTGCTCGCGGGCCAGCCGGGCGGTCTCCTCGGACCACGCCAGCGCCGACCGGATGCCCTTGACCTTGTTCGCGGCCATCTGCTCGCCGTTGCCGGAACCACCGAGGACGACGCCCAGGCTGCCGTCGTCGGCGGCCACGCCCTCGCCCGCCCGCAGGCAGAACGTCGGGTAGTCGTCGAGCTCGTCGAAGACGAACGGGCCGTGGTCGACGACCTCGTGGCCGCCGTCGCGGAGCAACTCGACGAGGCGGTTCTTGACCTCGTATCCAGCATGGTCGGAGCCGACGTGGACGCGCATGGGCGTCAGTCTGCCGTACGTCAGCCGAAGATGGGCTCGCGGGTGCGCGTCCGCTTGAGCTCGAAGAAGCCGTCGTACGAGGCCAGCGCCCGCACGCCGTCCCACACGCGGCCGGCCTCGTCGCCGCGCGGCGCGGGCGACATGACGGGGCCGAAGAACGCGTAGCCCTCGACGGCGAGGACGGGCGTGCCGACCTCGGTGCCGACCTGGTCCATGCCGGCGTGGTGGCTCTCCTTCAGCGCGGCGTCGTACTCGTCGGAGCCGGCGTACTCGGCCAGCGACGCCGGCAGGCCCACCTCGGCCAGCGCCTCGGCGATGACGACCGAGCGGTCCTTCTGCCCACCGAGGTGGAACCGGGTGCCCATGGCGTCGTAGAGCGGCTTCACCCACTGCTGGCCGTGCAGCTCCTTCGCCGCCGTGATGACGCGCACCGGACCCCAGCTGTCGGCCATCAGCCGGTTGTACGACTCCCCCAGGTCACGACCCGCGTTGAGGTACGACAGCGACATCACGTGCCACGTCACCTCGACCGGCCGGACCCGCTCCACCTCCATCATCCAGCGCGACGTCATCCACGCCCACGGGCAGATCGGGTCGAACCAGAAATCGACCTGGGTGGTCTCGCTCATTCTGTTGCCCTTCATCACAATTGACGCGTCAAAGAGGTCTCGATCTGGCCAACCGCGCGACGACGCGGTCGATTCCCCGCGCCCACAGCCAGCGCGGCGGCGGATGTTCTGCCAGGATCGAGGCCATGTCTGGCACGAACCTGACCCGCGACGAGGCACGCGACCGCGCATCCGTCGTCGACCCCGCGTCGGTGCGTTACACCGTCGAACTCGATCTCACCCGCGGTGAGACCACCTTCGGGTCGACGACGACGGCGACGTTCGCCGCCACCGAGGGCGCCGACACCTGGCTCGACCTCATCGCGCCCACGGTGCACGAGGTCGTCCTCAACGGCACCGCGCTCGACCCCGCCGACGTGTACGACGGCGCCAGGGTCCGGCTCACCGGCCTGACCAGCGAGAACGAGGTCAAGGTCGTCGCCGACGCCGCCTACATGCACACCGGCGAAGGGCTGCACCGGTTCGTCGACCCGGTCGACGACGAGGTGTACCTCTACTCGCAGTTCGAGGTGGCCGACGCCCGCCGCGTCTACGCCTGCTTCGAGCAGCCCGACCTCAAGGCCGAGGTGACCTTCCTGGTCGACGCGCCTTCGGGCTGGCAGGTCGTGTCGAACTCGCCGGGCAAGGCCGGCAAGGCCAGCCACGGCAAGAAGCGGTGGACGTTCGAGCCGACGCCGCGGCTGTCGACCTACGTGACGGCCATCGTCGCAGGTCCGTACCACGTCGAGCGGTCCGAGCACGTCGGCAAGGAGAAGACCATCCCGCTGGCGTTGTACTGCCGCAAGTCGCTCGCCGAGCACCTCGACGCCGACGAGCTGTTCGACGTCACCAGCCGCGGCTTCGCGTTCTTCGAGGACGTGTTCGGGCTGGCCTACCCGTTCGCGAAGTACGACCAGCTGTTCGTCCCGGAATTCAACGCGGGCGCCATGGAGAACGCCGGCGCCGTCACCCACCACGAGGACTACGTCTTCCGCAGCCGCGTCACCGACGCCGCCTACGAGCGCCGGGCCGAGACGATCCTGCACGAGATGGCGCACATGTGGTTCGGCGATCTCGTCACCATGCACTGGTGGGACGACCTGTGGCTGAACGAGTCGTTCGCCACGTGGGCGTCGGTGCTGTCGCTGTCCGAGGCGACCCGGTGGACCGACGGCTGGACGACGTTCGCCGTCACCGAGAAGCTGTGGGCGCTGCGCCAGGACCAGCTGCCGTCCACGCACCCGATCTCGGCCGACATCCGCGACCTCGAGGACGTCGAGGTCAACTTCGACGGCATCACCTACGCCAAGGGCGCCAGCGTGCTCAAGCAGCTGGTCGCCTGGGTCGGCCGCGATGAGTTCCTGGCCGGCGTACGGGCCTACTTCGCCGAGCACGCGTGGGGCAACACGTCGCTCACCGACTTCTTCGGGCACCTGGAGCAGACCAGCGGCCGCGACCTGTCGGCGTGGAACGAGCAGTGGCTGCGCACGGCCGGCGTCAACACGCTGCGCCCCGTGGTCACCGTCGACAACGCCGGCACCTACACCTCGGTGGCCGTCGAGCAGACCGCCGCGCCCGAACACCCGGCCATCCGGTCGCACCGGGCCGCCATCGGCCTCTACGACTACGACGACGACGGCGTGCTGGTGCGGCGGCGCCGCATCGAGCTGGACGTCGACGGCCCGCGCACCGAGGTGGCCGAGCTGCGCGGCGAGACCCAGCCCGACCTCCTGCTGGTCAACGACGACGACCTCACGTTCGCGAAGGTGCGCCTCGACGACCGCTCGCTGGCCACGGTGGTGCGCTCCATCGGGTCGCTCGACCCGCTGCCGCGGGCGCTGTGCTGGACGGCGGCGACGGACATGCTGCGCGACGCCGAGATGTCGGCCAGCTCGTTCGTCGAGCTGGTGCTCGGCGGCATCGAGCGCGAGACGTCGATGGGTGTGGTGCAGCACGTCCTCGCCTCCGCCCGGGCGGCCATCGAGCTGTACGCGTGGCCGGCCAACCGGACGGTGCTGTCGTCGCGCTGGGCGGCGGCGCTGCGGCAGTCGGCCGGGTCGGCCGAGGCCGGCAGCGACCGCCAGCTGGCCTTCACCCGCGCCTGGGTGTCGGCCGCGGCCAGCGACGAGCACGTCGCGGAGATCAGGGCGTTGCTCGACGGCGACGAAGAGCTGCTGCCGGGGCTGGTCGTCGACACCGACCTGCGGTGGACGCTGCTGCAGCGGCTGGTCGTGCTGGGCGCGGCCGGCGACGACGCCGTCGACGCCGAGCTCGAGCGCGACAACACCGCCACCGGGCAGCGGCAGGCCGCGTACGCCCGCGCGGCGGTCCCGTCCTACGCCGCCAAGGCGGCCGCGTGGCAGGCCGTCGTCGAGTCCGACGAGCTGCCGAACGCGCTGCTCTCGGCGACGGTGCGCGGCTTCGCCCACCCCGAGCAGCGCGAACTGGTGCGCGCGTACGTCCAGCCGTATCTCGACGCCGTCCCGCGGGTGTGGGCGGAGCGGACCAACGAGAGCGCGCAGGCCATCGTCGTCGGGCTGTTCCCGCGGCTGCTGGCCGACGCCGCCACGGCAACGACGGTGCGCGGCTGGCTCGAGACGGCCGACCTGCCCGACGCCGCCCGGCGGCTGGTCGTCGAGGGCCTGGCCGACCTCGACCGCGCGCTTCGGGCGCAGGACCGCGACAGCCAGGCAGGTTGACGGGATCTGTGTGGGGTCTCATCTACGATGTAGATGACGGTTCCGACACGGTGGGGGAGCAACGACGTGCCACGAGTACCAGCCCGCGAGTCCGCCGGCGGCACCCAGAGTGTCGAGCGCGCGCTCTCGCTGCTGTCCGCGTTCACCGAAGAGCAGCCCGAGCGGCGCATCTCCGAGCTGGTGGCCGCCACCGGGCTGGGCCAGTCGACGGTGTCGCGGCTGGTCGGCGCGCTGGTCAACCTGGGGTACCTGACGCACCACGGGCGTAGCGGGCTGTACGGCGTCGGACCGCGGGTCATCACGCTGGCCGGCATCGGGCTGAACCAGTCGCCGGTGCACCAGCAGTCGCGCCAGCTCGCGCAGAACCTCGCCGCCACGCTGGGCCTCGGCGTCAACGTCGCCGAGCGCCACGGCGCCAGCCTGTTCTACCTGTGCCACTTCGAGGGCGCCAACGCGCCGCGGCCGTCGACCCTGATCGGCCGCGGCGGCCCGCTGCACGCCACCGCCATGGGGAAGGCGCTGAGCAGCGAGCTCTCGCCCGACGAGCTGCGCGAGCTGATCGGCTCCGAGTACCCCCGCTACACCCCGCACACCATCTCGTCCTACGACGAGCTGGCCACGGCGCTGCAGGACGTCCGCTCCCGCGGCTACGCCACCGAACTGGAGGAGCTGGCGTTCGGCCGGGCCTGCGTGGCGGCGCCCATCCGCGACCGGTCCGGCCAGGTCATCGCGGCGCTGTCGGTGTCGGGACCGCTGTCGGCGATGAACCTGCCGGCCCGGCAGGACGAGCTGGCGATGATCGCCATCGAGCACGCCGACCAGATCTCGTCCAACCTCGGCTACCACGCCACGGTCACCGCGCTGCCCTGATCACGGGAGCGCGGGCATGACCTCCTCGGCGAACGTGCGCAGCTGGTCGGGCGGTCCGCCGAACACCAGGACGTCGGCACGGTGCTCGGTGGCGAGCACGCTCAGCTCGTCGATCCACTGCGACACCGGGCCGGCGAGGTAACCCTCGGAGACGCCGTCGGTGATGGCGCCGCCGACGTTGAAGACGCGGCGGACGGCGGACGGGTCGCGGCCGGCGGCGACGGCGGCGGCGTCGACCCGATCGTTGAGCTCGGGCAGCCGGCGCAGCACGTCGGCGTTGACGGACGGGACCCAGCCGTCGGCCAGCCGGCCGGTCAGGGCCAGCGCCCGCGGGCCGTACGCGCCGACCCAGATGCCGATGTCGTGTGCCGGCAGCGGCCCGGAGTGCACGCCGCGCAGGTGGTAGTGGTCGCCCTCGAACCGCAGCCCGCGCTCGCCGCTCCACAGCAGCCGGATCACCTCGATCGCCTCGCCGAGCGCCGCCAGCGCCTCCCCCGGCGTCCGCCGCACGCCCCCGTAGCCCTCGATGGCGTCCCAGAACGCGCCCGCGCCCAGCCCCAGCTCGAACCGTCCGCCGGACAGCACGTCCAGCGACGCCGCCGTCTTGGCCAGCACGCCGGGCGGGCGCAGCGGCAGGCAGGCGACGTCGGGGAAGACGCGCAGCGTGGACGTGGCGGTGAGCACGGCGCTCGACAACGCGATGGTGTCGGCGAAGCGGCGTTGGTACGGGTGGTCCTGGATGCCGACATACTCGAACCCGAGCGACTCGGCCAGCCGCGCGGTCTCGACCAGCGGCTGGGACGCGTCGGGCACCAAAAAGTAGCCGAAGCTCACCATGTGGACGGCCGCCGATCGCGCCACGGACGGGCCGCCTCCAGCTGCGCCGCCAGCGACAACAGCGTCTCCTCCGTGCCGTGGCGGCCGCCGAGCATGACGCCGACCGGCAGCGTGACGCCGTCGGCCTCAGCGGTCTCGAGCGGGACGCTGACGGCCGGCCAGCCGGTGAGGTTCCAGACGCTGGTCCACGGCGTGAACGCCATCTGCGCGGCGAAGTCGGCGGCGGGGTCGGCGTCGTCGCGCTGCGAGCCGACCGGCGCCGGGAGCTGCGCCAGCGTGGGGCTCAGGATGACGTCGTAGGCCGCCCAGGTGGCCGCCGTCTCGCGCGTCGTCGTCTGGATCAGCCCGAGCGCCGACGCGTAGTCGATGCCGCTGACCGACCGGCCCTTCTCGCGCAGCCAGCGGGTCAGCGGCAGCAGCAGGTGCTCGTGCTCGGGCGGCACCGGCGCGCTCAGCGCCAGCACCGACCAGATGGCCTCGAAGGAGTCCCAGCGCTCGGCCGTGAACGGCACCGGCGCCGGCTCGACCAGGTGGCCGAGGTCCTCCAGCAGCCGCGCGGTGCGGACGACGGCGGCCAGGCAGGCGTCGTCGACGGGTGCGTCGTCGACGATGACCGGGGTGGTGAGCAGGCCGACCCGCAACTGCCCGGGCTCGCGCTCGCAGGCGTCGAGGAAGGTGGTGCGCGGCGGCGCGAGCGCGAAGAGGTCGCCCGGCCACTGGTGCGACAGCACGTCGAGCAGCGCCGCGGTGTCGCGGACGTCGCGGGTGAGCACCCCGTTGGAGGCCAGGCCGGCGCCCTCGGGGCGGTACGGGCCGGGGCTGACGCGGCCGCGGGTGGGCTTGAGGCCGACCAGCCCGCACGCGCTGGCCGGGATGCGGATGGAGCCGCCGCCGTCGCTGCCGTGGGCGATGGGCGCGATGCCGGCCGCGACCGCCGCCGCCGACCCGCCGCTGGACCCGCCGGCCGACCGCGTGGTGTCCCACGGCGTGCGGGCCGGCGGCGCGATGTCGGGCTCGGTGTACGGCGGCAGGCCGAACTCGGGGGTGTTCGTCTTGCCGAGCATCAGCGTGCCGGCCTGGCGCAACAGCGTGACGACGCCGTCGTCGGCGGGCGCCACGAAGTCGCCGAGGGCGGCGCTGCCGGACCGGAACGGCACGCCGGCCACCATCGCGAGGTCCTTGACGGGACACGGCACGCCCAGGAACGGCGGCAGCTCGTCGCCGGAGCGGGACTCGCGGAGCAGGATCTCGGCCTCGGCGGCCTGCTCGCGGGCGAGGTCGGGGGTCAGGGTGACGAAGGCGCCGATGGACGGGTCGAGCCGTTCGGCCCGTTCGAGCGCGTGATCGGCCACCTCGGACGGCGACACCTCGCGCTTGCGAACCGCTGTGGCCAGCTCCAACCCGGTCAGCTCATGGATCTCGCTCACGTCTTCGACCCTACGGTGCCCGGACGTCCAGCGCTCACGATCTTGCCTGACGTTGTCACAGCCAGCGGTTATGGTGACTTTCACAACCAGCAACGGAACCAGTTCATCGGAGGCGGCGATGAGCGACGACGGCCGGACGTCCGGCGTGCGGCCCAGCGGGCCCCCGGGCGGCTTCGACGACCCCGATCCACCGGCAGCCACCGGGCTCACCGGACTGCGGCAACGCCTGGGCACGCCGTCCGGCGCCACCACGCCGCGGCCGCTGCGCACCCGGCGCCGCGCCGACCTCTCCACGCTGGCCTCGCTGGTGCTGGCGCTGCCGTGGTTCGTGTTCAGCCTCACCGTGGTCGGCATGGTCGGGCTGGGCATCGGCGCACTGGTGGGCAACACCACCGTCGTACCCATCCTCTGCATGGTGTTGTGGCTGGCCAGCGGCGTGCTGATCTTCTACCGGCCGGTCGAGATCGGCGTCGCCCGGTTCTTCCTGCGCGCCCGCCGGCCCACCCCCAGCGAGCGCGAGCGGCTGGACCACGCCTGGATCGAGGTCACCCAGTCCGCCGGGCGCGACGGCGGCAAGTACCAGCTGTTCATCGAAGACAGCGACGCGCTCAACGCCTACGCGGCGTCCGGGCACATCGTCACCGTCACCCGCAAGACGCTCGAGGCCATGCCGCACCACCACCTCGCCGCGGTGCTGGCGCACGAGCTGGGCCACCACCTCGGCGGGCACCCGTGGAGCAACCTGCTGGCGTACTGGTACTCCGTGCCGGCGCGGCTGCTCACCCGGGCGCTGCGACTCGTGCTGCGACTGGTGGTCGCGCTGTTCTCCATGCTGTTCGCGGTCGTCGCCCGCATGCCCGGGCTGGCGTCGTTCGTCGCGAAGGTCATCACGTGGTCGCTGCTGCTGTTCGTGCTGTTCTTCGTGACGGTGCTCATGCTCACGGCGGTGCGGTCCGGGCAGGTGTGGGCGCCGCCGACGGTCGCGCTGATCGTGCTGACGCCGCTCATCCTGCCCTGGCTGGCCCGGCGCAGCGAATACCGCGCCGACCGCATCGCCGCCAACCTCGGCTACGGGCACGCGCTGGTCGAGGTGTTCGAAGACTGGCTGCGTCAGGGCATGGACGACGACCGCCGCACCTTCGTGCTGCGGGCCCGGCTGTTCAGCACCCACCCGGCGCTGGCCGCGCGCATCAAGCGGCTCGACGCCTACCTGCGGAAGAACGCTTAGGGGAGCCATGCCGATCCGACGACGCCGCCGCGGCGAGACCCCGTGGGACGTGCTGCGCGACGCCCATCCCGACGCCGCCGTGGCCATGGACCGGCTGGTGCAGGACGGCCGGCTGTCCGACGTCGACACCGCCCGCATCGCCGGCGCGCTCGACGCCCGGTCCGGCGACGCCAGCGCGCTGGCGCAGCTGGCCGACGAGATCGTCCGGTACGGCCCGGCCGCGCTGTCGCACCCCTCGGCATTGCACGACCTCCCGGTGCCGCGGCTGGCCAAGCACAACCTCGCGCTCGGCCAGGTCCGGCTCGGCCGCACCGTCCAGGACCCTCACGCCGACACCGTCATCGCCCAGGACTTCGGCGTCGACCACGACGTGTTGCGCACGTCGCTGCTGGTCATCGGCCCGCCCGGGTCGGGCAAGACGCGCGGCTTCGCGCTGCCCATCGTCGAGCACCTGTCGCTGTCGGCGCTGGCCGGGCAGTCCAGCGTGGTCGTCGTCGACCCCAAAGGCGACGACTTCGCGCACCAGGGCTGGTTCGACGTCACCATCGACCCCCTCAACCCCACCACCGGGTTCGACCTCTACGGCGGCACCCAGCACCCCGACACCGCGGCCGACCGGCTGGCCAGCGCCATGCTGCCGCCGTACGTCACCGACGACATGGCGTACTTCATGGACGGCTCGCGCAACGCGCTGTACGCGTGCCTGGCGCCGTTCCACCTGGCGTTCGGGCGGTGGCCGAAGATCCGCGAGATGCTGGCGCTGCTGCGCTCCGAGCAGGGCATGACCGACCAGGTGAAGGCGAACCTGCGCGGGTCCGAGGGCAAAGAGGCCAAGGCGCTGCTCGACAGCCGCCGCGACCAGCAGGCCCGCAACGCCGACCCCGCCGCGTCGCTGGTCGAACGGTTCCAGCTGCTGGCCCGGCCGCGGCTGATGGAGTTGTTCGACCGCGAGAAGACCTTCCGCATGCACGACATCAACAAGCCGCTGCGGGTGCGGGTGTCGCTGCCCGAGGCCGAGTTCCCCGACGCCACCCGCATCCTGGCCCGGCTGGTGGTGTCGCAGTTCGTGCAGGTCACGTCCGCGCCCGACACCAACCGCGGCATCTTCAAGGCGCTCGCCATCGACGAAGCCGGCCGCTTCGTCGACGACTACGTCGCGCGTGGCGTGCAGAAGCTGCGCTCCAACAACGCCGGGCTCATCCTGCTGGCGCAGACCATCAGCGACTTCCCGGTGCAGGTCCGGGCCACGGTGTTCGGGTCGGTCGGCTGCAAGGCGGTGTTCGGCGGCATCGACCCGGTCGACGCCAAGGTGTTCTCCGACTGGTTCGGCGACCACTGGGTGTCCGAGGTCAGCTACAGCCAGGGCGAGGCGACCGGTCTGGCCCGCACCAGCGGCAGCTCCCGCGACAGCCGCGGCGGCTGGAACCGCTCCGACGGCGAGACCCGCAACTGGGGCGTCACGAAGGGCACCAACCTGCGCCGGGTCGAGCGGCCCCGGTGGACGGTCTCCGACATCGTCACCCGCATCCCCGCCGGCCACTGCGTCGTCGCCCTCTCCCGCTCCGACGGCACCCGCACCGGCCCGACGCTGATCAACCTGCGCGCCTGACCAGGCCGACACCGCAGGGCCGTCGCCGGCGGCCCCGCTGCCCGGCTGCCCCCCTGCCCGGCACCGTCCGGGTGCGTTGACACCAGCGCCAACAGTTGGCGGCCTCGTCACCCCCTCGGCAACTCTCACCGGCCCGACGCTGATCAACCTGCGCGCCTGACCAGCCCGACACGGCAGGGCCGTCGCCGGCTGCCCGGCTGCCCGGCTGCCCGGCGGCTCCGCTGCCCCGCTGCCCCGCTGCCCAGCTGCCCAGCTGCCTGGCACCGTCCGGATGCGTTGACACCAGCGCCAACAGTTGGCGGCCTCGTCACCCCCTCGGCAACTCTCACCGGCCCCGAGCGCACGTGCGGGCCCATTCCGGCTATAGTCGCATCCGTGATCACGGTCCGTCGGTATCCGTATTTTGCGCAGGCTCCGGGTGGAGCCGGGCGTGTCATGCGCTGACCGACGAACCACCCGGAGCCAGCTGGGCAGAGACGTCTCGTCTCTGCCCTTCGTCATGAGACGGGCCGGCTCGGTGGTGATCCGACGGGACGTCCCGCTCGTCGCAGAGGAGACGTAGTACCCATGTCCGAGCCGCAGTCCCCCACCGGTGATCTCCGCGTCACCGGGTTCCAGCCGCTCGTCCCGCCCGCACGCATGCTGGCCGAGTTGCCGATGGACGAAGAGCACGCCGCGCTGGTCCGCGACAGCCGGGCCGAGGTCCGGCGCATCATGGCCGGCGAGGACGACCGCCTGCTAGTGGTCGTCGGGCCGTGCTCGGTGCACGACCCGGTGGCGGCGCTCGACTACGCGAACCGGCTCCGGCCGGTGGCCGACGAGCTGCGCGACGACCTCGCCATCGTCATGCGGGTGTACTTCGAGAAGCCGCGCACGACGGTGGGCTGGAAGGGGCTGATCAACGACCCCGGACTGGACGAGACGTTCGACGTGCGGCGCGGGCTGCGCATCGCCCGCGAGCTGCTGTTCGAGGTGCTCGGCGCCGGGCTGCCGGTGGGCTGCGAGTTCCTCGAGCCGATCAGCCCGCAGTACATCGCCGACACAGTGTCGTGGGGCGCCATCGGCGCGCGCACCCCGGAGAGCCAGGTGCACCGCCAGCTCGCCTCCGGCCTGTCCATGCCGGTCGGGTTCAAGAACGCCACCAGCGGCGACGTCCAGGCGGCCATCGACGGCTGCACGGCGGCGGCGCACGGCCACGTGTTCTTCGGCGTCGACCACGACGGCCGCGCGGCCGCCGTCAGCACCGCCGGCAACCCCGACTGCCACGTCATCCTGCGCGGCGGCAGCGCCGGCCCGAACTACGGCCCCGGCCACGTCCGCGACGCGCTGGCGCTGCTGCACAAGGCGCAGCTGCCGGAGCGGCTGGTCATCGACGCCAGCCACGGCAACAGCGGCAAGGACCACGAGCGGCAGGCGGTCGTCACCCGCGAGATCGCGCAGCAGATCGCCGGCGGCCAGCGCGGCATCGCCGGCGTCATGCTGGAGAGCTTCCTGGTGGCCGGCCGGCAGGACATCGGCGCGACGCCGCTGGTGTACGGCCAGAGCGTCACCGACGCGTGCATGAGCTGGGAGACGACGACGGACCTGCTCAGCGAGCTGGCGACGGCGGTTCGAGCGCGCGCTGGACGGTGAGCGTCGCCAGCAGCGCGGGCAGGGCGGGGAAGAACAGCGGGACGGCGGCCGGCGTCGTGAGCCAGCCGCCGACCGCCAGCCCCGCGACGAGGACGGCGACGGCCAGCGTGGCCAGCGGCCGCCGCCAAGCCACCTCCGCCGCGACCTGCCACGACCGCACGGCGGGGAGGTCGAGGTGGGCCACGACGGCGGGCAACTGCAGCAGCGTCGCCAGGTAGCCGGCCGCCAGCACCGCCATGCCCGCCGCGAACGGCGTCGACCGCGCCAGTAGCAGGTAGAACACCACCACCCAGACGGTGACGATGGGCAGGCCGAGCACCAGCTGCGACGAGCGCAGCGACGCGCGCCACGTGGCCCAGAAGTCGTGCCACAGCCGCGGCGAGCGGCCCAGCAGGTAGCCCCGCAGGACGGCGTACAGCGCGGCCGTGGCCGGGGCCAGCCCGAACAGCACCAGCCCGGCCAGCACGCCGAGCAGCCACAGCAGGTTGAGGGCGGCCAGCCGCACGGGCCAGTCGAGGTACCCGTACAGCCGGCCGAACCGCCCGCCGACCTCGATGTCCGCCATGGTCCTCCCGTGCGTCACAGGTCCAACGCGGTCAGGATCTCATCCAGCAGCGCCCGGCCACCCGCGTCCAGCGGCTTGGCCGGCAGCCGGACGGCCGTGTGCTCGATGATGCCGCGGCGCACCAGCACCTCCTTGTGCACCGCCCACGCGATGCCCTGCTGCAGGCCGTGCACGATCAGAGGCAGCAGCCGGGCGAACGCCGCCCGCGCCTCGGCCCGCTCGCCGGCGTTCCAGGACGCCAGGATCGGCGCGAGCAGGTCGGGGAACTCGCAGGCCGGCATGGTGCCGATCGACCCGCGCGCGTACTCGTCGAGCACGAACTGCGAGTTCTGGCCGCCCAGGACGGCGAACCCGGCCCCCTCGTCGGCGACGGCGTCGGCGACGGCGCCGACCTTGGGCACCGTGGGCGGCGCCTCGACCTTGACCGACGTGACGCCGTCGAGCTTGCTCAGCTCGACGATCAGCGACGGCGACATCGCGACGCCGGTGACGCCGGGCGCGTCCTGCACCATGACCTCGGTGCCGGCGGAGACGGCGAACTCGCCGATGCGGCCGTAGAACTCGACCAGCTGGTCCGGCCCCGGCTTCACCATGAACGGCGGCAGCACCATGAGCGTGTCGGCGCCGGCCGTCGCCGCCTCGGCGGCCTGCTCCAGCGCCGTCACCGACGACGTCCCGTTCACCCCGGCGACGACGGGGACGGCGGTCCCGATGACGTCGCGGACGTCGTGCAGGATCTGCTGGCGCTCCTCCAGCGTCAGCGCGAATCCCTCGCTGGCCATCCCGAACACCGCGACGCCGTCGACGCCGGAGGCCAGCTGGAACTCGACCAGCCGGCGCAGGCCCGGCCGGTCCAGGGCGCCGTCGGGAAGGAAGGGGGTGGCCAGGATCGGGACCAGGCCGTGGACGGTGTGGGTCATACGGTTCGACTCTCCTCGGCGATCACGCGGATGGCTTCTTCGTCGACGTCGACCCCGAGACCGGGGCCGGTGGGCAGGGGGATGCGGGCCGGGCCGGTGGCCAGCGGCGTGCGCACGATCCGCTGCCCGACCTCGGTGGACAGCGGCTGGTACTCGAACGCCGTCAGCAGCTCGACGGCCGCGGCGACGTGCAGGCCGGCGGCCAGCGCCACGGCCTGGCCGGTGGAGTGGTGCGGCGCGACCGGGACGTGCCGGGCGGCGGCCAGCTCGGCGATCACCATGGCCTCGGTGATGCCGGTGCGGCCCACGTCGGGCTGGGCGATCGCCACGGCGCCGGCGTCGAGCCACTGCCGGAACTCGTAGCGGTGCCGCAGCGACTCGCCGGCCGCGATCGGCACCGGGGACCGGCCGGCCAGTTCGACGTGCCCGGCGAGGTCCTCCGGCGCCAGCGGCGCCTCCAGGAACCAGCCGGACCGCTCGGCCAGTCCTGCGGCCAGCCGCAGCGCCTCGGTGAAGGAATAGGCCCAGTGCGCGTCGACGGCCACCCGCAGCGCCGGCGCGGCACTGCGGACCGCGTCGACGGTGGCGAGGTCGGCGTCGACGCCGTACCCGAGGTGCAGCTTCACCGCGGTGGCGCCGCGGTTCGCCCAGTCGCGGGCCAGCCAGGCGCGGGCGGCATCGGACGGGCGCGGCAGCCCCGAGACGTACACCGGCAGCTCGTCGCGGAACGCGCCGCCGAGCAGGTCGGCGACGGGGCGCCCGGCCAGCTTCCCGGCGAGGTCCCACAGCGCGATGTCGACGGCGGCCAGCGCGTCGGCCTGGTGCCCGGCGAGGTGGCCCCGCTCGCGCATGAGGTCGCGCAGCCGGGACCAGGCGGGCCGCGGCCGGGTCGCGTCCATGCCCCGCAGGACCGGCGCGAGCAGCAGGTCGACGATCGAACCGGGCACCTCGGGGGCCACCGGCGCCAGCGCCTCGCCCCAGCCGGCGGTGCCGTCGTCGGCCGTCACCTTGACCAGCAGCGTCTCGAACCGGTCGGAGTAGAGGCTGCGCCACGGCTCGCGCACGGAGTAGCCGGGGCCGATCTCGCTGCCGTCGCGCAGCGTCCCCAGATAGGCATCGTCGGCGGCGACCTTCAGGATGAAGGTCTCCACATCACGAATCACCATCAGGTATCCGAGGAGGGCTTGACGTGATGCAACATATGCGTAACTCTCCCACATAGTGCACGCAACCTTCAATATCAGGAGCGACAGTGGCGTCGGAGCAGAGCACGAACCAGAGCGTCGAGAAGGCGGCGAGTGTTCTTGCCGCCTTCCTCGACGGGCGTGCGCTGCGGGTCTCCGACGTCGCGAAGTACGCCGGGCTGGGTCAGTCGACGGCGTCGCGGCTGCTGGCCACGCTGGAGTCGCTGGAGTACGTCGAGCGTGACCCGGCCAGCAACCTGTACCGGCTCGGCCCGGCCCTGCTCACGCTGGCCGGTGTCGCGATCAACCAGCATCCGGTGCACCGCGAGGCCCGGCAGGCGGCACAGCTGCTGGCCGGAACGCTGGGCCTCGGCGTCAACGTGGCGGTCCGGCACGGGTCGTCGCTGTTCTACCTGTGCAACTTCGAGGGCCGGCTGGCGCCGAAGTCGTTCACGCTGATGGGGCAGCGCAACCCGCTGCACGCCACCGGCATCGGCAAGTGCCTGTTGCTCGCCCTCACCCCGGCCCAGCGCCGCGAGCTGGTTCCCGACCTGCACCGCTACACGCCACGCACGATCTGCGACCACGACGAGCTCGACACCGCGCTCGACCTGGTCGCGCTTCGCGGCTACGCCACCGAGGTCGAGGAACTGGCGCTGGGACGCTCCTGCGTCGCGGCCCCGGTGCTCGACCAGTCCGGCGAGATCGTCGCCGCGCTCTCGATCTCCGGCCCGCTCTCCGCGCTGGGACTCGCCGACGGCGATCCCGAGCTGGCCAGCACCGTCATCGAAGTGGCCGACTCGATCAGCGTCGGCCTCGGCTATCTCGGTCCCCGGCACGCGCCGGCGGAGCGGCACTGACCTTCACGTTCACCGACAAAGGAGTCCGCGAGAACCATGTCTCGAACCCGACGCACGCTGCGCTGGGCGGCCGCCGCATCGGCCGTCGCCCTGACGGCCACCGGCTGCAACCTCGTCGGCAGCGGCGAGGACGACAGCGGCAACGACGACGCCTCCGGCGAGAACGTCACCATCACCGTCGCGCTGGTCCCGGACCCGCCCGGCGCCAGCGAGTTCTACCGGGCCCAGTTCGACCAGTTCGAGGAGGAGCACCCCGACATCACCGTCGACGTCATCGAGAACCCCACGGACCAGCAGCTGGGCGCCGTCGAGCTGATGTTCCAGCAGGGTGACCCGCCGGACGTGTTCCGGGCGCAGGCCGAGGGCTTCGACCGGATGTACGAGCGCGGCTGGACGCACTCGCTGGAGGAGTTCGTCACCGACGACTTCATCGACCGCTTCCCCGAGGGCACGATGGACCCGGCGACCTCCGGCCTGCACCGCGACGGCGAGCTGTACACGCTGCCGCTGGTCACCGGGAAGTGGGACGTCCGCGTGCTGCTCTACAACGAGGCGGTGCTGCGCGACAACGGCTACGACGGCCCGCCGGAGACGTGGGGCGAGCTGGAGGAGATGGCCACCACCATCACGCAGAACGGCGGCGGCTCCGTGTTCGGCTACGCGCCGACGGACGGCAAGGCCATCGCGGTCGAGATCCTCGCCCAGACCGCCGTGCCGTACTCCGTGGTCGGCGACGGCATCGACTTCCGCACCGGCCAGCCGGCGACGGCGTCGCCGGGCATGGTCGAGGCGGTCGAGCTGCACCGCCGGATGCAGGCCAACAGCGTCATGGTGCCGGGCTGGGAGAGCTGGGACGGCGCCCGCGCGTTCACCGAGTTCGCCGCCGGCACGATCGCCATGTACCCGAGCGCGCCGTGGCACGTCGCGGAGATCCGCAAGCTCAACCCGGAGATCGAGCTGGGCATCGCCGCCTTGCCGGTGCCGGACGACGGGCGCGGCGCCTACACGCCGATGAAGCGCTCGTTCCAGCCGATCTGGTCGATGTCGTCGGAGACCGAGAACCCGGAGCAGGCGTGGGAGGTCATGGACTTCCTCGCCTCCGAGGACTTCCACCGGGCCTACTACGAGGAGTTCGGCACGCTGACGGCGGTCGAGAGCGCCTGGGCCGACCAGGCGGCGGAGAACCCGGACCAGTCGGCGATCCTGGCGGTCGCCGAGGAGGGCATGCGGCTGGTGCCGAACCCGACCCTCGCCAGCCCGGGCGGCGCCGCGATCCAGCAGGCCAGGGCGCAGCGGCCGGAGCTGAAGCACACCGACGCCGCGGTCGACGCGATCATCAACAACAAGCCGTTCCTGCCGATCGCCGAGGCCCTCGACACCCAGATCCAGACGTTCCTCGACGAGACGCTGGCCGGGCTGAGCGGCACGGCCACCATCGACGACATCACGTTCCCCGGCTGGGATCCGCTCGAGAACTTCACCCCGGAGCAGTAGTCCATGGCTTCGACGCACGCCCCCGCCCGGCGGCCACGCGCCGCCGGGCGGCCCCGGGCCGCGCGCTGGCGCCGGCACGCCTGGAGCTACGCGTTCCTGCTGCCCGCCGCGCTGCTGTTCCTCGGCTTCTCGATCTGGCCGATGGTGGCCAGCTGGTGGTACTCGTTCTTCGACTGGGACGGCGTCGGCACCCCGACGGAGTGGATCGGGCTCGACAACTTCCGCGAGGTGCTCGGCTCGGACGCGTTCTGGGACTCGTTCTGGCACTCGTTCCTGTTCTCGCTCGCCGCGCTGACGATCGAGCTGCCGCTGGCGCTGGTGCTGGCGATCCTGCTGAACAACGCCTGGCTGCGCGGGCGCAACGTGTACCGGCTGGCGCTGTTCCTGCCGGTGGTCACGACGACCGCGGTGGTCGGCATCGTGTTCGCGATCCTCTTCGACCCGATCCGCGGCGTGGTGAACACCGCGCTCGCCGACATCGGGCTGATCGACTCGCCGATCAACTTCCTCGGCTCGACGTCGACCGCGCTGCCCACGCTGATCGGCATCGACATCTGGAAGGGCTTCGGCATCACGCTGATCTACTGGCTGGCGGCGCTGCAGACGATCCCCAAGGACATCCACGAGGCGGCGCTGATCGACGGCGCCAACCCGCGGCAGTCGCTGCGCTTCGTCGTGCTGCCGATGCTGGTGCCGCTGGCGATCGTCATCCTGCTGCTCGTCTTCCAGCGCAGCCTCAACACCTTCGACCTGGTGCAGGCGACCACGCAGGGCGGGCCGAACTACTCGACCGACGTCGTACCGACCTACATCTACCGGTTCGCGTTCGACCCGTTCCTGCAGGCGCCGAGGTACGGCTTCGCCTGCGCGGCCGGCGTCGTCTTCGGCGTGATGACCCTGCTGATCACGTTGCTGCAGGCCCCGGTTCTGCGGCGTCAGTACAAGGCGGGAGCGACATGAGCACCACCGAACTCGTCCGCGAGACACCGGCGCCAGCCGCGCCGTCGCGGGCGGACCGGCGCAACCGCTGGTACCGGATCCGGCCCAAGCTGTGGCACCTGTTCCTGATCCCGTTCTGCCTGCTCTGGGTCTACCCGTTCATCTGGATGGTGTCGGCGGCGTTCAAGTCGCAGCGCGAGATGCTGCTCGGCGGGCTGTCGCTGATCCCGGACGAGTGGACGTTCGACAACTTCGAGCGGGCCTGGACGACGGCGAAGTTCGGCGACTACACGATCAACACCGTCACGTTCTCGATCGCGGTCGTGGTGCTGGTGCTGCTGACGTCGTCGACGGCCGGGTACGCGCTCTCGCGGCCGGACCTGCCGGGCAAGAAGGTGATCGTCGCCATCCTGATCGCCACCATGTTCATCCCGCACGGCTACACGATCATCCCGGTGTTCCTGCTGGTGAACGACCTGGGCCTGAACAACGGCCTGCTCGGCGCCGCGCTGGCGCAGGCCGGTCCCGCGCTCGTCGTGCCGATCCTGCTTTTCATGGGGTTCTTCGCCGGCATCCCCCGCGATCTGGAGGACGCCGCCCGGGTGGACGGCGCGGGCTACCTGCGCACGTTCTTCCGGGTGATGCTGCCGCTGGCCCGGCCGGTGATCGGCACGGTCACCCTGCTCAACTTCATCACGGCCTGGAACTCGTTCTTCATCCCGCTGGTGTTCACGCTCGGCAATCCGGATCTGCGCACGCTCGGCGTCGGCATGTACAACTTCTTCGGCCAGGAGGGCACCGACTGGACCGGCATGGCCGCCGCCGCCTGCATCAGCACCATCCCGATCGTGATCGTCTTCCTGTTCCTCCAGCGCACGTTCGTCGAGGGCATCGCCGGCGCGGTCAAGAGCTGACCGCGCCCCTCACGGAAGGTCTGGCCCATGCACGAGGTACCCCGGGCGGCAGCCTGCCCGAATCCGAGTCTGTCCCGCCGCACCGCGATCCGGCTGCTGGTCGGCGCGGCCGTCCTGCCACCGGTGGTGAACGCGTTCGGCCTCTCCACCGCGTCGGCCACGACCCCCGCCGCCGACGGCCAGGCGCCGTTGCCGGACGCGCTGCGCCGGCTGGAGATGCCGAGCCTGGCCGTCGAGCCGGTGGCGACGATCACCGGCGAGCGGCACCGAGTCACGTTCTCCCGCGCGACGTGGGACGGCGGCCACACCTTCGTCCGCGACCTGGAGGTCCGCACCTCCGGCGGCTGGTTGCCGGTCACCGACCCCGCCGCACGGTTCGACGAGCAGTGGATCGTGCTGACCGGCGGCGACGGCAACCCGATCGACTACTACACGTCGATGACCCCGAACTGGGTGGCGTTCGACTCGCTCGCCCAGGTCGACGCGCGGACCGTCGAGCTGCGCAGCACCCCGCCCGGCGGCTACGACCTCACCGTCCGCTGGACGCTCACCGACATCGGCCCCGAGCTGCAGTGGACGCTCACCGCCGGCGCCGCCGACGACTATGTCGTCGGGTACCAGTCCGTCGACGCCGTCACCCCCGACGACGTCGACGAGGTGCTCTGCGGTTCCTGGCAGCACGCCCGCGTGATCGGCGGGGCGCAGTCGTTCGGCGCCTGGGAACTGTTCGCGCCGATGTCGCTGACCCAGCGCTCCATCGGCGGCCAGGACGTCACGCTCGGCGTCTACACCCCCGGCGAGGTGCTGCTGTTCGAGCACGAGCGGGAGCCGGGGCCGGACGGGCAGCCGTTCGGCATGAGCCTGCGCAACGACGACCGCGACGTGCAGCCGGTGATCTTCGCGCCGCAGGCCGGCCGCCGGTCGCCGCTGGCCGCCGGTGAGAGCCGCGGCTACGCGTTCGGGCTCTACGCCGCCGCCGGCACCGTCTACGACACCTACACCGACCTCGTCCGCCACGAGTACGGCTACACGGACTACCGCCGCAACGTCTACGACACCTCGCTCACCGACACCGTCCACAACCTCATCGACCTGCTGATGGTCGAGCCGGACGGCGACGACAGCCAGTCGTTCGTGCCGTCGTTCAGCGGCTGGTGGAACCGCGCCAAGGGCTTCGTCGACATCGAGAACGACCAGGCCGTGCGCACGCCCATCGCCGGGGTCCTGCTGTCGGCGTACTACCTGACCGGCGACGACGCGCTGTACGAGCGGCGGGCCCGGCCGCTGGTCGAGTACCACCTGTCGCGCGCGAACCACGGCAGCACGCCGGTCAAGGGGGCGCCGGTGTACGGCAACCCCGACCTCTACCGCATCGGCCGGATCCCCGGCGACGCCTCGACCCTGGTGCCGTTGTACGAGCAGACCCGCGGGCAGAACGCAGGCCTGCACGCCCTGGCGATGGACCTCATCCGGCAACGGCCCGCCCGCGACGCACGCACCCCCATGAGCACGCCGCTGCAGGCCTACGTCCTCACCGGCAACGAGGCCTACCTGGCCGAGGCCCGGGCGGAGGCGCGCCGGCTGATCCGCGACCAGATCATGCGGCCGTACACGACGAACGCCGCCGAGAACGAGTTCGGCTACCACTACGTGAAGGCGTGGACCGAGCTGCTGGTGCTGTTCGAGCTGACCGGCGAGCAGGAGTTCCTGGACGGCTCGTACCACGAGGCGCAGCGCTACCTCGGCGTCATGAACGTACGGCCGGTCCCGGACACCACCGTCACGGTGCCGAACCAGCCGTTCATCGACAACCAGATCGACTGGTGGAACACCCCGCTGCTGCCCGACTACCCGCAGACGACGGTGCCGAGCGAGGAGGTGCCGGCCTGGATGGTGTCGTCGTCCGGCGTCACGTTCGAGCAGCTGTCGACGTTCAAGACCTCGTCCGGCGCGGTGAACCCCGGCGGCGGCTTCACCTGGATCCCGGCGTGGGCGCCGTTCCTGCTCCGCCTCGCCCACCACACCGGCGACGACCTGTTCCGCGACGTGGCGCACAACCTGGTGGTGGGCCGGTTCACGAACTACCCCGGGTACTACAACCGGCAGTTCAGCGTCGCCCACATGAAGCCGGACTTCCCCTACCAGGGCCCGCCCGGGGCCGGCGGCATCTACTTCCACCACATCCCCGGCCAGCTCGGCCTCGCGCTGGACTACCTGGTCACCGAGCACCTGACGCGGTCGGGCGGCGAGATCGACTTCCCGCGCCAGTTCGAGACCAACTACGTCTTCTTCAAGTACTCGACCTACGGGCACGCGCCCGGGACGTTCTACGGCGAGGACGGTGTCTGGCCGTACTTCCCGAAGGGCATCGTCGTCGTCGACAACCCGCAGGTCAACTGGCTGACGGCGGTCGGCAACGACAGCCTGTACCTCAGCCTGACCAACGAGAGCGACACCGACGAGCGGGTGACCATCGACGTCGCCACGCCGGGCACCGGCCTGCCCCGGCGGGCCCGCAACCGGGTCGAGGTGCTGGCCGGCGCCAGCATGCCGGGCGCGGCGACGCTGCGCGGCGGACGGCTCACGACGACGGTGCCGGCGAAGGGGCACGCCGCGCTGGTGGTGCGCGACGTCAGCATCGACGTCCCGTGGCACTGGACCAGCGACGCCGCCGCCCAGGGCTCGGACAGCCACCATCACGCCTTCCTCGATCCCGCCGCCGAGACCGGGCTGGTGCGTGCGGTCCTGCTGGTCCGCCCCGACCGGTCCGGCTACGACGCGTACGTCCAGGCCGACGTCGAGGAGCCGGCGACGGCCGAGCTGTCCTTCGCGCTCGGCGACGGCGAGTGGCAGCAGGCCCCGGCCAAGGTGTTCCCGTACGAGTGGACCATCCCGGTCGACGGCCTCACCACGCCCTTCACGTTCCGGGTCGTCGCCGGCGACCAGGCGACCACGGACCACACGTTGCGGCTGCCCACGTCGGTCACCGGCGTGGTGCCGGACGGCACGGCGGCGGTGGGCGAGCTGAGCACGTCGCCCGACACCACGCCGGGTGACGTCGTCCGGGTCCGGGCCCGGGTGCGGGCCGGGATGGCCGAACTGGCCGGTGCCGCTGTGGCGCTGACCGTGCCGTCCGGATGGACCGCGGCACCGGTCGGCGACGTGCCGGCGTCAGTGCCGGCCGGCGGCGCCGCGGACTGGACGTTCGACGTCACCGCACCGGCGGACGCCACCGGCACCGCCGAGCTGACCGGCACGGCCACCTGGACCGGCGGGAGCGCCGAGCTGACGCCGTCCGCCGTCGAGGTGCTGGCGCCGCTCAAGATCCCCGCGCTGACCGCCGCTCCGGCCCTGCTCGCCAAGGGTGGCGACACGTTCGAGCTGACCGCCGCCGTACTGAACGTCGGCCCGCTGCCGCGGTCGGGAACGCTGCAGGTGAGCGTCCCGCCGGGGTGGCAGGCGTCGGCGACGGAGGTCGGCTTCGACGTCCCCGGGCGCGAGGAGCGCGAGTACACCGTCACCGTCACGTCGGCGGCCGGCGCCCTGCCCGGCACGGCGCACCGCATCACCGTCGCGGCGGACGGGTCGGCGCAGCAGGCCGTCACCGTCCGGCTGGCCGGCACCGACATCATCGTCGACAACGCCGACGAGTGGCCCCGCTACGTCGAGACCGGCTGGTGGCTGCCCAGCACGCTGGCCGGCTGGAACCGCACCGCGTCCCGGTTCAGCGAGGAGGAACGGCGCGGCGGCACGGCCACCTGGAACCCGGTGCTGCCCGCCGACGGCGTCTACGACGTCGCCGTCTGGTACCCGACGAACCCGGCCACCACACGCGAAGCCGTCTACGTCGTCCACCACGCCGACGGCGACGACGAGATCGTCGTCGACCAGCAACAGGACGCCAACGGCTGGCGCACGCTCGGCCGGTACCGGTTCACCGCCGGCACCAGCGGCTACGTCCGCATCGAGGTCCGCAACCCCGGCTTCCACCGAGTCGACGCGGCTCGGTTCCTGCCGGTGGACGCGGCGGCGCTGCTGCCGGTCGTGTCCGGGCTGGCCGCAGCCGACGTCTCCGCCCCCGGCGGGACGACCACGCTGACCGCGATGCTGCGCGCCCAGGACGGCACCCCGGTGCGGGGCACGGCCACGCTGGCCACCCCGGCCGGCTGGACGGTCGCTCCCGCGCAGATCCCGGTCGACCTCGCCGGCGGCGCCTCGACGACCCTGGAGTTCGCGCTGACGGCGCCGGCGGACGCCGCAGCCGGGTCGCTGCACGAGATCGCCCTGTCCGCGGCCGGCGCCGAGGCGGCGATCGCCGTGGCCGTCGGCACCCCCGACCCCGCCGCCGCCGTCATCGTCGACGACGAGGACGCCGGGTACACCGAGACCAGCGGCTGGAGCGCCAGCAGCCTGGCCGGCCACGACGGCAGCCGCTCGCGGTTCGCCGGCGGCGGCACCGGCGCGGTCGCCACCTGGACCCCGGACCTGGCGGCGGCCGGCCGCTACCGGGTGAGCGTCTGGTACCCGACCAACGCCACCACCACCCGGGCGGCCGCCTACACCGTCGCCACCGCCGAGGGCGGCGAGCGGACCGTCGTCGTCGACCAGCAGGAGGCCGGCGCCACCTGGCGTCCCCTGGCCATCGTCGACCTCGACCCCGCGACCGCCGCGATCCGGCTGACCGCGCAGAACAGCGGCCACCATCGCGCCGACGCGGCCCGATTCGAACCCGTCGTGCCCGCGCAGTGAGATCGGAGACCCAGGTGACGAGCGCCAGTCCCTCCCTGTCCCGCCGTACGGCGATCCGGCTGCTGGTCGGCGCCGCCGTCCTGCCGCCGGTGGTGAACGCGTTCGGCCTGTCCGTCGCGTCCGCCACGACCCCCGCCGCCGACGGCCAGCCACCGCTGCCGGACGCGCTGCGCCGGCTGCCGATGCCGAACCTGGCCACCGAGCCGGCCGCGACCATCACCGGCGACCGGCACCGGGTGACGTTCCACCGCGCCAACTGGGACGGCGGCCACACGTTCGTCCGCGAGGTGGAGGTGCGCACGCCCGGCGGCGACTGGCTGCGCGTCACCGACCCCGCCGCGCGGTTCGACGAGCAGTGGATGGTGCTGACCGGCGACGACGGCAACCCCACCGACTACTACACCTCCATGACGCCGAACTGGGTGGCGTTCGACTCGCTCGCGCAGATCGACGCGCGGACCGTCGAACTGCGCAGCACGCCACCGGGCGGCTACGACCTCACCGTCCGCTGGTCGCTGGCCGGGGCCAACCCGGAGCTGCAGTGGACCCTCACCGCGGGCGCCGCCGGCCAGTACGTCGTCGGCTACCAGTCGGTCGACGCCGTCACCCCCGACGACGTCGACGAGGTGCTGTGCGGGTCGCGGCAGCACGCCCGCGTGATCGAGGGCGCGCAGGCGCTGGGCGCGTGGGAGCTGTTCGCGCCGATGTCGCTGACACAGCGGCGCATCGGCGACCAGGACGTGACGCTCGGCGTCTACACCCCCGGCGAGGTGCTGCTGTTCGAGCACGAGCGGGAGCTCATGCCTGACGGCCAGCCGTTCGGGATGAGCCTGCGCAACGACGATCGTGACGTGCAGCCCGTGGTGTTCGCCCCGCAGGCCGGACGGACGACCGCGCTGGCGGCGGGCGAGAGCCGCGGCTACGCGTTCGGCCTGTACGCCGGGACCGGGAGCCTGTACGAGGCCTACACCGACCTCACCCGCCACGAGTACGGCTACACCTCCTACCGGCGCAACGTCTACGACCTGTCGCTCACCGACACCGTCCACAACCTCATCGACCTGGTGATGGACGAGGGCGACGGCGACGACAGCGAGTCGTTCGTGCCCTCGTACAGCGGCTGGTGGAACCGGGCCAAGGGCTTCGTCGACATCGAGAACGACCAGGCCGTGCGCACGGCGATCGCGGGCGTGCTGCTGTCGGCGTACTACCTGACCGGCGACGACGCCTTGTACGAGCGGCGGGCGCGGCCGCTGGTGGAGTACCACGTGTCGCGGGCGAACCACGGCAGCACCCCGGTGCCCGGCAAGACCGTCTACGGCAACCCGAACCTCTACCGCATCGGCCGCGTCCCCGGCGACGCGTCGACGCTCGTCCCGCTGTACCAGCAGACCCGCGGGCAGAACGCCGGCATCCACCGGCTGGCCCGCGAGCTCATCGCGCAGAACCCGCCGCGCGACGGCCGCACCCCGGTCAGCACCCCGCTGCAGGCGTACGTGCTGACCGGCAACGAGGCGCACCTGGCCGAGGCCCGGGCCGAGGCACGCCGCTACATCCGCGACCAGATCGCCCGCCCGTATACGACCAACCAGGCCGAGAACGGCTTCGGCTACAACTACGTCAAGGGCTGGACCGAGCTGCTGGAGCTGTTCGAGCTGACCGGCGAGCAGGAGTTCCTCGACGGCGCCTACCGCGAGGCGCAGCGGCACCTGAGCATCATCCAGGTGCGACCGGTGCCCGACACCACCGTCACGGTGCCGAACCAGCCGTTCATCGACGACCAGAGCGACCGCTGGACGACCGAGATCATGCCGGACTACCCCACGACGACGGTGGAGTCCGAGGAGGTCCCGGCCTGGATGGTGTCGACCAGCGGCGCCACGTTCGAGCAGCTGTCGACGTACAAGGTGGCGGCCGGCCGAGTGAACCCGGGCGGCGGCTTCACCTGGATCCCGGCGTGGGCGCCGTTCTTCCTGCGGCTGGCCCGGCACACCGGCGACGACCTGTTCCGCGACGTGGCGCACAACCTGGTGGTCGGCCGGTTCACCAACTACCCCGGCTACTACAACCGCCAGTTCACCGTCACGCAGCTCGCGCCGGACTTCCCCTACCAGGGACCGCCCGGGGTGAGCACGATCTTCTTCCACCACATCCCGGGCCAGCTGGGGCTGGCGCTGGACTACCTCATCACCGAGCACCAGACCCGCTCCGGCGGACAGATCGACTTCCCGCGCCAGTTCGAGACCAACTACGTCTTCTTCAAGTACTCGACCTTCGGGCACGCGCCCGGCACCTTCCACGGCGAGGACGGCGTCTGGCCGTACTTCCCGAAGGGGCTGGTGGTGCTGGACAACCCGCAGGTCAACTGGCTGACGGCGGTCGGCAACGGCAGTCTTTACATCAGCCTGACGAACGAGAGCGACACCGACGAGCGGGTCACCGTCGACGTCGCCACCGCGGGCTCGGGGCTGCCGCGGCGGGCCCGCAACCGGGTCGAGGTGCTCAGCGGCGACGGCCTCCGCGGCGCGGCGACACTGCGCGGCGGCCGGGTCACGACGACGGTCCCGGCAAAGGGGCACGCCGCTCTGGTGGTGCGCGACGTCGACATCGACGTGCCGTGGCACTGGACGTCCGACGCCGCCGACCGCGGCCCGGACAGCCACCACGACGAGTACCTCGACCCGGCCGCGAACGACGGCCTGGTGCGGGCGATGCTGCTGGTCCGGCCGGACCGCTCCGGCTACGACGCCTACGTGCAGGCCGACGTCGAGGAGCCGGTGGCCGAGCTGTCCTTCGCACTCGGCGACGGCGAGTGGCAGCAGGCGCCGACCAAGGTGTTCCCGTACGAGTGGACCATCCCGGTCGATGGCCTGACCACACCGTTCACCTACCGCGTCGGGTCCGGTGCACTGACGACGGCCGAGCACACGCTGCGGCTGCCGGTCTCGGTGACCGGCGTGCTGCCGCCCGGCGCCGTGGCCGCCGGAGAGCTGTCGGCGGCGCCCGACACCACCCCGGGCGACGTCGTACGGGTCCGGGCCCGGGTGCGGGCGGGGTCGGGCGAGCTGGCCGGCGCCGCGGTGGCGCTGACGGTGCCGTCCGGGTGGACGGCGACGCCTGTGGGCGACGTGCCGGCGACGGTGCCGGCCGGCGGGTTCGCGGACTGGACGTTCGACGTCACCGCGCCGGCGACCGCGAGCGGGACGGTCGAGCTGGCGGGCACGGCCACCTGGACCGGCGGGAGCGCCGAGCTGACGCCGTCCGCCGTCGAGGTGCTGGCGCCGCTGAAGCTGACCGCGCTGACCGCCGCTCCGGCGGAGCTGACGGCGCCCGGCGACACGTCCGAGCTGACCATCGCGGTGCTGAACCGCGGGCCGCTGCCGCGGTCGGGCACGCTGCGGGTGACGGCGCCGGCCGGCTGGCAGGCGTCGGCGACGGAGGTCGGCTTCGACGTCCCCGGGCGCGAGGAACGCGAGTACACCGTCACGGTCACCTCCGCCGCGGGCGCCGCGCCGGGCAGCACCCACCGGATCACCGTCGCCGCCGACGGCGTGGGCGAGCGCGGCGTCACCGTGCGGCTGGCCGGGACCGACATCATCGTCGACGACGCCGACCCGTGGCCGCGCTACGTCGAGACCGGCTGGTGGCTGGCCAGCACGCTGGCCGGCTGGAACGGCACGGCCACGCGGTACAACGAGGAGGAGCGCTACGGCGGCACCGCGACCTGGCGGCCGGAGCTGCCCGCCGACGGCGTCTACGACGTCGCCGTCTGGTACCCGACGAACCCGGCCACCACGCGTGAAGCCGTCTACGTCGTCCACCACGCCGACGGCGAGGAGGAGATCGTCGTCGACCAGCAGCAGGACGCCAACGGCTGGCGGACGCTCGGCCGGTACCGGTTCACCGCCGGCTCGGACGGCTACGTGCGGGCGATCGTGCGCAACCCCGGCTTCCACCGCATCGACGCCGCCCGGTTCCAGCCGGTCGACCAGGCCGCGGCCGTGCCGGCGGTGTCCGCGCTGGCGGCGGCCGACGTCGCCGGGCCCGGCGGGACGACGACGCTGACGGCGACGCTGCGCGCCCCGGACGGCACGCCGGTGCAGGGCACGGCGCGGGTGGCCGCCCCGGCCGGCTGGACCGTGGCGCCGGCCGAGCTGCCGGTCGACCTCGCCGGCGGTGCGGCGGCGGAGGTGTCGTTCGCGCTGACCGCGCCCGCCGGCGCCGTCGCCGGAACCCTGCACGAGCTGGCGCTGCACGCCGCCGGGACGCGGGCGGCGCTCGCGGTCGCCGTCGGGACGCCGGACCCGGCCGCCGCCGCGATCGTCGGACCCGACGACCCCGGCTACGCCGAGGAGGGTGTCTGGACGCCGAGCAGCCTGCCCGGCCACGACGGCGGGCGGACCCGGGTCAGCGGCGGCGGCAGCGGCTCGATCGCCACCTGGACCCCGGACCTGGCGGCGGCCGGCCGCTACCGGGTGAGCGTCTGGTACCCGACGAACCCGACCACCACCCGGGCGGCCGTCTACACCGTCGCCACCGCCGGCGGCGAGGAGACCGTCGTCGTCGACCAGCAAGAGGGTGGCGCCGACTGGCGTCCTCTGGCCATCGTTGACCTGGACCCCGCGACCGCGGCGGTCCGGCTGGCCGCGCAGAACAGCGGCCACCATCGTGCCGACGCGGCCCGCTTCGAGCCCGTCGTGCCCGCGCAGTGAGGACGGAGTACCAGGTGAAGAGCATGGTGATCGCGGCGGTCGAGGCGTTCCCGCTCCGGCTCGAGCTGGACGGCACGCCCGGCCGCGGCGGCCCGGACTACCAGGCGCCGCACGATCGGCCGACCATCTACTCGCCCAGCCGCGAGACGGTGTTCGTCCGCATCGAGACGACTGACGGGCTGGTCGGCTGGGGCGAGGCGCTGGTGCCGGTCGGACCGCGAGTCGTCGCCGCCATCGTCGAGGATCTGCTCACCCCGGCGCTGCTCGGCGCCGACGCGGCCGACGTGCGGCCGCTGCGGTTCCGGCTGGGCGAGCTGATGCGCGAGCGCGGCCACCTCGGCGGCCACCAGGCCGACGCGCTGGCCGCCGTCGACATCGCGCTGTGGGACCTGCTCGGGCGGGCGACGGGGCTGCCGGTCGCGTCGCTGCTCGGCGGGGCGTTCCAGCGGCGGATCCCCAGCTACCTCACCGCCACCGGCACGGCGACCACGCCGGAGGAGTTCCGGCGGCACTGGTCCGACGGTGTGCGCCGGTTCAAGCTGCACCTCGGGCCGGACGTCGACGAGGCGCTGGCGGTGTTCGACCGCGCGGCGGCCGTGCTGCCGGAGGCCGCGTTCGCCGTCGACGTGCACTGCCGGCTCGACGGCGCGTCCGGGCTGCGGCTGGCCCGCGAACTGGCGGCCCGCGGCGCGTGGTTCCTCGAGTCGGCGCTGCCGGCCGAGCACGCCCGCGGGTACGCCGCGCTCGCGGCCGCCGCCGACCTGCCCATCGCCGCCGGCGAGGCGCACCGGCACCGCTACGAGGTGGCCGACTGGCTGGCCGTCGACGCGCTGGACCTCTACCAGCCCGACATCGGCCGCACCGGCATCACCGAGGGCAACGCCATCGCGACGCTGGTCAACACCGCGTACCGGCCGATCCTGCCGCACCACTCGGCGGCGCTCGGGCTGGCGCTGGCCGCAGGCCTGCACGTCGCCGCGGCGGCGGACAACGCACCGTACTTCGAGTACGCGCCGGGGACGGTCGAGCTGGCCAACGTCCTGCTGGCCGAGCCGATCGTCGCCGAGCCCGACGCGTACCTGCTGCCCGACGGGCCCGGCCTCGGCGTGGTGGTCGACGAGGACAAGGTCCGTGCCGCCGTCGTCGAGCGCTGACCGGCCGGTGCCGTCAGGGCGCCGTCAGCACCTCGACCCCGTCGGGCGTGATGGCGATGGTGTGCTCGCTGTGCGCCGTCCGCGACCCGTCGGCCGAGCGGATGGTCCAGCCGTCCGGGTCGTAGACGATGCGGCTGGTGCCGGCGGCGAACCACGGCTCGACGGCGAACGTGAGGCCCGGTCGCAGTGGGTACCCGCGGCCGGGCCGGCCGAGGTTGGGGACGGCGAGGTCCTCGTGCATGGTGCGGCCGATGCCGTGGCCGCCGAACTCCCCGTTGGGGGTGTAGCCGTAGGCCCGGGCCACCTCGGCGATGGCGTGCGAGACGTCGCCGAGGCGGCCGCCGGGCCGGGCCGCCGCGATGGCCGCGTCGAGCGCCTCCTCCGTCGACCGGATCAGCCGCAGGTCGTCGTCGCGCGGCGTCCCCGCGACGACGCTGATCGCGCTGTCGCCGGCCCAGCCGTCCAGCTCCACCGCGAGGTCGAGGCTGAGCAGGTCGCCGTCGCGCAACGTGGCGTCGTGCGGCAGGCCGTGCAGCACGGCGTCGTTCAGCGACAGGCAGATCACGTTGCGGAACGGCCCATTGCCGAACGACGGCGCGTAGTCCCAGTAGCAGGAGACGCCGCCGCCGGCCGCGATCAGCTCACGCGCGCGATGCTCGATGTCGAGCAGGTTCACGCCGGGCTGGACCATGGTGCGCAGTTCGGCCAGGATCTGGGCGACGAGCCGGCCGGCCGCGCGCATCTTCGCGATCTCGGCCGGCGTCTTCAGTTCGATCATCAGGTACCTCCGGTATTATCATACCGGTGGCAGGAACCGGGCCCTCATCTCGGGCCGGGCGAACGCCGACGGGCTGGAGATGGTCAGGCCTCCGTCGACCGGCAGCGCCACGCCGGTGACGAACGAGGCGGCCGGGCTCGCCAGGAAGTACGCCACCTCGGCCACCTCGGCCGGGCGGCCGGTGCGGCACAGCGGGTAGCCCTCCGCGAGCCCCGGCCGGTCGTCGGCGTCGGTCGTGATCAGGCCCGGCACCACGGCGTTGACCCGCACCCCGCGCGGGCCGTAGTCGAGCGCGAGCTGGCGGACCAGCCCTTCCAGGCCCGCCTTCGCGGCGGCGTACGCGGGCAGCCACGGCGACGCGACCCGTCCGTTCACCGACGACACCGCGACGATCGACGACCCCGGGGCGAGGTGCGGGAGGCCCTGCTTGCAGACCTGGAACGCCGTCGTCAGCACGGCGCCGAGGGCGGCTTGCCACTGCTCGTCGGTGGTGTCGGTCAGCGGCGCCGTCGGCTGGGCCGCGGCCGCCGGCACGATGACGTCGAGACTCCCGGCCCGCTCCAGCACCGCGTCGACGACGTGGCGGGCGCCGGTGGCCGTGGTGCAGTCGGCTTCCAGATGCGCGGCCAGCGACGGATGCTCGAGCGGCTGGACGCTGACGCCGACGACGGTGTCGCCGGAGGCGGCGAACCGGTCGGCGATGGCCCGGCCGATCTCCGACGACGCACCGATGAGCAGGACACCGCGTCCGGACACCCCGACCTCCTCAAACCTGCACAACTAGTGCATCATCAGCATGACACTATCACCATATGGATAACGAGCTGGGGCTGCCGATGAGGATCACCGAGGTCGAACCGCTGGTCATCGCCACCGGAACCGGGACGTACCTGCTGGTCGTCGTGCACACGGACGCCGGCCTGCACGGGCTGGGCGAGGTCGGCATGCGGTCGCGGCCGCGGGCCGTGCTCGGCGCGCTGGCCGACTTCGCCGCACTCGCCGTGGGAACCGAGGCGCACCGCATCGAGGAGCTGTCACAGCTGTTCCTGCGCGGCGGCTTCTTCCCCGCCGTCGGCGACGTCGCGGCGGCCGCGGCCGGCATCGACCTCGCGCTGTGGGACCTGCGCGGCAAGGCGCTCGGCGTCCCCGTCCACGAGCTGCTCGGCGGCGCCGTCCGCGAGCACGTCCCCGCCTACGTGCACGTGCAGGGGCGAGGGCTGGCGGAGTACCTCGACCACGCGCACGAGCTGGCCGGGCAGGGCTGGCGGCACCTGCGCATCGGGCTGCAGCCGCCGGCCGAGCCGGTGCTGGAGCCGCGCGCGACGCTGCGCGAGAACATCGCCGTCTTCCACGGCCTGCGCGACGCCCTCGGCGACGACGTCGAGCTGCTGGTCGACGTGCACACCCGGCTGGACCCGGCCGAGGCGGCCGTCTTCTGCCGCGAGATCGAGCCGGCCCGGCCGTTCTTCGTCGAGGACCCGCTGCGGGCGGAGAACCTCGACGCCTACCGGACGCTGCGGGCGCGGACCGCGGTGCCGCTGGCGGCCGGCGAGCAACTGACGACGCTGTGGGAGTTCCGGCCGCTGCTCGAGGGCGACCTCGTCGACCACGCCCGCATCGACCTCGCCAACACCGGGCTCACCCAGGGCCGGAAGATCGCCGCACTGGCCGAGGCGCACCACATCCAGATCGCCACGCACAACCCGCTCGGCCCGGTCTGCACGGCGGCGTCGGCCCACTTCAACGTCACGCTGCCGAACGTCAGCGTGCAGGAGCAGGGCCACCCGCACGGCTGGGCCGACGACCCGCTGGTGCCGGCCGGGCCGCTGGTCTCCGCCGGCGCCGTCCGGCCCGGCGACGGTCCCGGGTTCGGCGTGGAGGTCGACCTGGCGGCGGCGCGCCGCGCGGCGGCCGGCGAGCTGGGGCCGCCGCCCCGCTACCGTCGTCCCGACGGATCGCTGACGAACTGGTGAGGTGCGCATGACCGCGGTGCTCGTGACCGGCGCGGCCGGGAATGTCGGAGGGATGCTCCGGCCCGGGCTGGACGGCGTCTCCGTGCGCGCCGTCGACACCCGTCCGGTCACCGGCTGGGACGGCGCCGACGTGCGGGTCGGCGACCTCGCCGACCCCTCGTTCACCGCCGCGGCGGTCGAGGGGATGGACGCCGTCGTGCACCTGGCCGCCAACCCGTCGCCCGGCGCGTCGTGGCCGCAGCTGCGCGGGCCCAACGCCGACGCCGTCGTGACGCTGCTGGACGCGGCGTGGCGGGCGGGGGTGCGGCGGGTGGTGCTGGCCAGTTCGGTGCACGCGATGGGCGGCTACGTCTCCGCCGCCCGGCCCGACGGTGGTCTCGTCGACCCGGAGTGGCCGGTGCGGCCGTGCTGCACGTACGGCGCCAGCAAGGCGTTCGCGGAGGCCTACGCCCGCACCGTCGCCGACGGCGGCGGGCCGTCGGTGGTGTGCCTGCGGCTGGGCGGAGTGCTGCCGAAGCCGTTGGACACCGGCAACCTGCTGGGCTGGCTCTCCCCCGGCGACCTGCGGCTGCTGGTGCGCTCGGCGCTGGCGGCGGACGTCCGGTACGGCTGCTATTTCGGGGTGTCGGCCAACACTCGGGGCGTGTTCTCCTACGCCAACGCGGTGGCCGAGCTGGGCTACCGGCCCGAGTCCGACTCCGAGGCCCACGCCGCCACCCTTCCACCCGGCGACGGCGGCCTCTGCCGCTGGCGCGACGAGCAGTCACCGGCCATCTGACCTGACGACGGCGGTGCCGGACCGGTGCCCGAGCCCGGCGCCGGTGCCGCCTGTTGTCGCAACGTTCACGCGCCCGCCGCAGGTGAGCGCGACGCAGAGTCGTCGGGGCTGTCATAGTCGCGTGTCATGACACGAAGGATGACGATCGCGGCCGCCGTACTGGCAGCGCTCTGCACTTTGTCCGCATGTGGTGACGACACGGGCGGCGTGGACGGGACGAGCCCGTCGGCCGGCGCCGAGGACGGGGCCGAGGGCGGGGCCGAGGAGCAGACCGGCGGCGCCGAGGACGTTCCGGCGACGCCATTGAGCTGACGGGGGCAACGGTGATCCCGGCTGATCAGAGCGACATCACTGCCGAGCAGGTCTGCGGGGCGATCCCGGTCGCCGAACTGCCGGTCCCGGTCGACGAACTGAAACCCTTCAACGACCCTTCGCTGGTCGAATGCATGATCGACCGCGCCGACAACGAGGACATCACCACCTCGGTGAAGTTCTCCGCCGACACCGAGGTCAGCGGTGACGGAACCACCGTCGACGGTCGTGATGCCAGTGTCCTCGAGGCGCCCGGTGTCGGCTGCCTGGTGGAGTTCAGCCGAGGCGACGACTCGGTCAGCGTGGAACTGGCGACGGTCGAGTCCGCCGGCGCCGAGGGCATGTGTGACACCGCTCAGGCGATCGCCGAGGCTGTCGCGCCGTACTTCCCGGAGGACTGAGCCCAGCCGCGAGCCGCTGAGCCGTCGGGCGCGACCCGGCGACCTCTGCCGCCGGCTCGACGAACGGTCACCGGCCGTCTGACCGTCGGCGGCCGCTCCCGCTGCCCGCTGTCCGGCTGCTCCCCACCGTCGGGCTGCGCCAGCCGTCCGGCTGCTCCCGGCCGTCCGGCCGCTGCCCGTTGTTGGGCTGCTCCCGGCTGCCCGGCCGCTCCCCGCCCTCGGGCTGCGTCGGCTGTCCGGCCGCTCCCCGCTGGTGGGCTGCGCCAGCCGTCCGGCCGCTCCCAGCCGTCCGGCCGCTCCCGGCCGTCCGGCTGCTCCCGGCCGTCCGGCTGCTCCCGGCCGTCCGGCTGCTCCCGGCTGCCCGGCTGCTCCCCGCTGTTGGGCTGCGCCAGCCGTCCGGCTGCTGCCGGCTGTCGGGCCGCTTCCCCGGCATCCGGCTGCTTCCGACGGGCTGGTAGCCGGCCACCAGCCCGCGGGGCACGACGGCGGGCGCTAGGAGGCAGCAGTGTCGAGGAGCCCGTCGCGGTGGGCGATGGCGGCCGCTTCGCCGCGGCCGGACGCGCCGAGCTTGGCCAGGATGTTCGATACGTGCACGCTGGCCGTCTTGGCGCTGATGAACAGTTCCTCGCCGATCTCGCGGTTGCTCCGGCCCGCCGCCACCAGCCGCAGCACCTCGTGCTCGCGCACCGTCAGCCCGGACGGCGCCGCCGCGGGGCCGGGCACGCCGGAGACCAGCGGCAGCTGGGCCTGCTTCGAGAACGCGCCGATCCAGCCGCGGTACAGCCCGGCGCCCAGCGAGTCGGCAGCGGCGGCCGCCTGCCGCAGCACGTCGAGAGCGTCGTCGCGCCGACCCGCCCCGACCAGCGCCTGACCGAGCCGGAACCCGGCGTACGGGACGAGATGCACCGGGCCTTCCGCCGCCTGCAGCGCCGCCAGCGCCTGCTCCCACGCCGCCACCTCGGCGCCGGCCCCGCCGGCACGAGCCGCCCCGGCGCCGGCCCCGCCGACGTCCGGCCGCCCGGCGGCAGTCGCACCGCCGCCGTCGGCACCGTCTGCCCATGCGGCACCGGCGCTGGCCAGCTCGGCCTCGACCAGCACGGTCCACACACCGACCGGCCAGCCGCGCGACGCCTGGGCGACGAGCGCGCGCAGCCATGCGGCATCAGCCGCGAACCCCTCCGCGGCCCCACCGTCACCGTCAGCCGGCCCTGCACCGTCGCGACCGTTCACCCCGGCACCGGCAGCGCGGACCCGCTCCCCCAGCGCCTGTGCTCCGGCGAACGCCAGCGGCAGGTCGTACCCGGGCACCGCGGCGTCGGCCGACGGGCCGACTTCGGCGGTGACGGCGGACCAGGCCCGCTCCGCATCGCCCTGGGCGAGGGCGACGTCGGCTTCGAGACGAGCGACCAGGCGGCCGTCCTGCGGCAACACGACCCGGCGGGTCATGCCGGCGCGCAGCCGGTCGACGGCGGCGGCAGCGGTGGTGACGTCGCCGCGCCAGAGGACGAGCCAGGCCCGCAGGCCGATCATGTGCCGCTCGTGGTTGGGCGGCGGCACGAGTTCGAGGCCGCGCTCGATCATCCGCTCGGCCCGCTCCCAGTCGCCCAGCGCCAGCATGGGTTCGGCCGCGTTGCCGGCCAGCACCACGCCGGTCGTGCGCTTGCGGCCGCGCCGGCGGGCGTGCTCGTAGCCCTCGGTGGCGACGTCGACGGCGTCGCGGTAGCGGCCGAGCAGGGTGTAGGCGTCGGACAGGTTGACGAAGTAGCGGTGCAGGTGGTCGGGGCCGGCGGTGGCCGTGGGCCCGGCTTGGCGCAGTTCGTCGAGCGCCTTCTCGGCGTCGCCCATGTGCACCCACGCGGTACCGCGGGTGATCTGCGCCGACGCCACGAGGCGGTCGAGACCGACGGCCTTGGCGACCCGCTCGGTCTCGTCGGCGACCTCGAGTGACTCGGCGAAGCGCCAGTCGAGCATGAGCATGATGGCCAGCCAGTCGAGCGCCTCGGCCCGCTGCACCGACGGCTCGGCCGGGATGAGCTCGCGTGCCTCCATGAGCGCCTCGATGGCGCCGGGCCGGCCCAGCCGGTTCTTCACGCTGCCGAGGTGCGCCAGCAGCCAGCCGGCCCGGACCGGGTCGGCGGACCGGTCGACCAGCCGCAGCCCCTCTTTCACCAGCGACAGCGTGCGCTCGGTCTCGCCCGCCGCGTACGCCTCGGTGGCCGCCCGGATGAGCAGTTCGAGGCGGTCGCTGCCGGCCACCCGCTCGGGCTCGGCGACCTGGTCCCACAGCTCGAGCGCCCGCTCGAGCAGCTGCTGCGCGGTGGCGTGGGCGTAGCTGCGGACGAGCTCGGCCGCCGCCGTGAGCGACCACGCGAACGCCCGCTCGACGTCGTGGGCGGAGTACCAGTGGTGCGCGACCTCGGCCGCGGTGGGCGTGCTCGGCATGAGCTCGGGGTGCGCCTCGAGCGCCTGCGCGTACCGGGCGTGCATGCGCGCGTGCTCGCCCGGCAGCATGTCGGCGTGCAGGGCCTCGCGCAGCAGCGCGTGCCGGAACGCATAGCCGTCGCCGTCGACCACGATGACCCCGGCCGAGACGGCCTCGCGCAGCGCGGTCTCGAGCGGGCCGGTCTGCTCGCCGGCGACGAACTCGAGGACGGAGTGGTCGACGCGGTTGCCGGCCGCCGACATGAGCCGCAGCAGCCGCTGTGTCTCTTCGGACAGCGGCTCGACCCGGACCAGCAGGAGGTCGCGCAGCGACCCGGGCAGGTCGCCGCAGTCGTCGGCGTAGGCCAGCTCCTCGACGAAGAACGGGATGCCCTCGCTGCGCCGGACGATGCGGTCGACGTGGGACCGCTCGGGCGGCCGGCCCAGCAGCTCGCGCAGCTGCAGCACGACCTCGTCGGCGTCGAGCCGGGGCAGTTCGATGCGGTGCACCTGGCGCAGGCGGTCGAGCTCGGCCAGCAGCGGCCGCAGCGGGTGGCCGCGGTGCAGCTCGTCGGAGCGGTACGTGACGACGAACAGCAGCTGGGCGTCGCGCACCCCGCGGACGAGAAAGCGCAGGAGGTCGCGGGTGGGGCTGTCGGCCCACTGGAGATCCTCGAGCACCACCACCAGCGGACGTTCCGCCGCGACGCGCTCGAACAGCGACGTGACCACCTCGTACAGCCGGCCGCGGCCCTCGGGTCCCTCGGCCGGCGCGACGCCCACCTCGGGCACCAGCCCCGCCAGTGCGTCGCCGCCAGGACCGGCCAGCTCGAGCAGCCGTTGCGCCCCGAACTCGGCGTGCAGCCCGCGCAGCGCGCCCACCAGCGGCGCGAACGCCGGGCCCTCACCGTCGAGAGGGACCGACTGGCCGGCGACGGCGCGGGTGCCGCCGGCGACCACCTCGGCCACGAACTCCTCGGCCAGCCGCGTCTTCCCGATGCCGGCCTCGCCGCCCAGCAGGACGGTGACCGGCTCGCCCGCGCACGCGCTGGCATAGGCCTGGCGGAGGTCGGCAAGCTGCCGTTCCCTCCCGACCAGGCCCACGGTGCGGGTGACGTGAATGACCACGTCATTCATCCTGCCACCCGCCACCGACAAGCCCATGCGAATTTCCTTCCAGCAGACCGCTCCCGCTCAGGCGGTGCGCGCCCGGCTGCGCGCCGTGGCGCCGCCGGTCTTGCGCGCGGCCCCGCGCCGGACGGCGGCCAGCGCCTGACGGGCCAGCCCGTCGCGGCGTGCCTCCGCCTGCAGGTCGTGCGACCGCTGGTCGTGGACGATGCGTGCCGCGTAGTCCCCGTGAATGCTCATGATGCTCGGCTCCTGCCCCTACTCGTTGCGTTCTGATATCGAGCATGGTTCTGAGGCGCCGTGTGACACATCGGGAGACTGCCGCATTGTGGCGGCGCGGAACCGTCTAAGGCGGTCTGAGGTGGCGTCTAAGGTGGCCCGGACGACCTAGGCGTGGCTCGTGGGCGGGGGCGTCACGCAGGGGTGTCCGCCGCGTTCGCCGCTGTGCTGCCGTTCGCCGCTTGGCGCTAGTGGGCCGTCCCCCTGATAGGTGGACGGGGAAAGACTGGGCACGCGCCGGTCTTGGCGGCCGTCACCCGGTCCACCGTGGTACGCGCGCCCCTTCGCCGAGTTGATCATGGAGAAAGGCGCGCGCGGGCGGGCTATGCCCGCACTTCCCCCGTCCCCCTGATAGCTGCCAGTTCTTAGACCGCGGCACCGCGGGTCAAGCGGTGCCACCGTCCGCGCGAAGCGCCGTTCAGGCTCCGCTTGAGGCGCCGTGCCGCGGCTAAGACAATGGGCAGCAGGGGGACGGCCCACTAGCGCCAAACGGCGCACGAGAGCCAAACGGCGAACGGCCGCAAGACGGCGGGTCCACCGTTCGGTGGACCTCACAACCCACCACGCGGTGCTCGTCCCGGCCGCCGTCGCAGCGGATGGTGGTGGCATGACGAATTCCGCCATCCGGGTGCGTGGGCTGCGCAAGGCCTACGCCGGTGTCACCGCCGTCAGCGGGCTGGACCTCGACGTCGCGCGGGGGGAGGTGTTCGCGCTGCTGGGGCCGAACGGCGCCGGGAAGACCACCACCGTGGAGATCCTCGAGGGCTACCGCCGCCGCGACGCCGGCGAGGTCAGTGTGCTGGGTTCCGATCCGGCGCGGCCGGACGCCGGCTGGCGGGCGCGCATCGGCATCGTGTTGCAGAGCTCCGGCGGCCACGACGAGCTGTCCGTGCAGGAGCTGGTGCACCACTTCGCCGGCTACTACCCCGACGCCCGCGACCCGGACGAGGTCATCGCGGCCGTCGGGCTGGACGAGAAGCGCGCCACGCGGGCGCGGCACCTGTCCGGCGGGCAGCGCCGCCGCCTCGACGTCGCGCTGGGCATCCTGGGCAACCCGGAGCTGCTCTTCCTCGACGAGCCCACGACCGGGTTCGACCCGGAGGCGCGGCGGGAGTTCTGGGCGCTCATCACCTCGCTGGCCGACGGCGGCACGACGATCATCCTCACCACCCATTATCTCGACGAGGCCGAGCAGCTGGCCGGACGCGTCGGCGTCATCACGGGCGGGCGCATCGTCGCGCTGGACACGCCGGACCGTCTCGGCGGCCGCGACCACGACCACGCGGTCGTCCGGTGGAGCGAGGACGGTCTGCAGCGCACCGAGCGGACCGCCACCCCCACCGCGCTGGTCGCCCAGCTGGCCGGGCGGCTGGGCGGCGAGGTGCCCGGCCTCGTCGTCAGCCGCCCCACGCTGGAGGACGTGTACCTGCGCCTGATCGGTCAGCCGGACCACACCCTGGAGGTCGTGTCATGAGCACGAGCCGCATCGCGGTGTCGCGCGCTTCGCTGGAGACCAGGAGCTACTTCCGCGAACGCGACTCCGTGATCTTCTCGTTCCTGTTCCCGGTCATCATGCTGGGCATCTTCGCCGTCGTGTTCGGCAACGAGGACGTCGGCGAGACCAGCGGCGTGCCGATCGACTTCGCGCAGTATTTCCTGCCCGGCATGGTCGCCTCGGGCATCATGCTGGTCAGCTTCCAGACGCTCGCGATCAGCCTGGCCATCGAACGCGAGGACGGCACGCTGAAGCGGCTGCGCGGCACGCCGATGCCGCCGGTGTCGTACTTCCTCGGCAAGGTCGGCATGATCCTGGTGGTCGGGCTGAGCCAGATCGCGTTGCTGCTGGCCGTGGCCGTGCTGGCGTTCGGGGTCGAGCTGCCGTCGGAGCCGTCGAAATGGCTGACGTTCGCCTGGTGCTATGTGCTCGGCACGGCCGGCGGCGCCATCCTGGGCATCGCCTACTCGTCGGTGCCGCGGTCGGCGAAGAGCGCGTCGGCCGTGGTGGTGGGACCGCTGCTGGTGCTGCAATTCATCTCGGGCGTGTTCTTCGTGTTCGCCGACCTGCCAAGCTGGCTGCAGAACGTCGCCTCGGTGTTCCCGCTGAAATGGCTGGCCCAGGGCATGCGTTCGGTGTTCCTGCCCGACCGGTTCGAGACGCTGGAGGTATCCGCATCATGGCAGCACGGCCCGACGGCGCTGATCCTGTCGCTGTGGCTGGTCGCGGGTCTGGTCATCTGCGTCCGGACGTTCCGGTGGCAGCGCAGGGACGACGGCTGACGGCGGCCGGCGGCGCCCCGGTGCGCAGCAGCGTCGCCGAGCTGGACGCGTTCTGGCAGCGCACCACGGTCGCCTGGCACAGCGTCTACCTGGGTCTGCTGGGGCTGCTCGCGCTCATCATCGGCAGCTCCGGCAACCTGTCCAGCGACGACCGCCTGACCGGCCTGCTCGCGGTGACGGCGATGGTCGTCGTCTACCTGCTGCTGGGCCGTCGGCTGCTGGGCACCGAGGAGATCGGCTGGCAGGTCGTGGTCCAGCTGACGGTCAGCTGGGGCTGCCTCTACCTGCTGCTCGGCACGGGCATCTTCGACGCCTACTTCCTGCTGTTCGGGCTGATCCCGCACATCTGGGTGTTCCTGCCGACGCGGTGGGCCATCGGCGCGACGTTCGTGTTCCTGTCCGGCCTGGCCGTCATCGAGGTCGGCCGCGACGGCTGGACGGCCGCGGCGGTGCGCGACGTCGCGCCGCAGGTGACGCTGCAGATCGGCGTGTCGCTGCTGATGGGGCTGTTCATCACGCACGTGTTCTTCCAGGCGGAGAAGCGGGCCGAGCTGATCGACGAACTGGAGCGCACCCGCACCGAGCTGGCCCAGCTCGAGCACTCACGCGGCGTGCTGGCCGAGCGGGAGCGGCTCTCGCACGAGATCCACGACACGCTGGCGCAGGGCTTCACCAGCATCCTCACGCTGGCGCAGGCCATCGAGGTGGCGCTCGACCGCAACCCCGACGCCGTCCGCGACCGGCTGGCGCTGCTGGAGCAGACGGCGCGCGACAACCTCGCCGAGGCGCGGGCGCTGGTCAGCTCGCTGGCGCCGGTCAGCCTGCAGGACGCGTCGCTGCCCGAGGCGATCGAGCGCATCGCCGGCCGGTTCGCCGACGAGACCGGGATGGAGGTGAGCCTGCAGATCGACGAGGCCGGCCCGCCCCTGCCGGCGAACGTCGAGGTCGTGCTGCTGCGCGCGACCCAGGAGGCGCTGACGAACGTGCGCAAGCACGCCGGCGCCCGCAGGGTCATCGTGGCGCTGCGGTTCCGGTCCGGCCCGCCCGGAGCGGCCACCGTCGCCGTGGTCGACGACGGACGCGGGTTCCGGCCGGGCGCGGCGCACGACGGGTACGGGCTGCGCGGCATGCGGGCGCGGGTCGAGCAGGTCGGCGGGCTGCTCGAGGTCGTCAGCGCGCCGGACGCCGGCACCACCGTCCGTGCGACCGTCGGGCTGGCGCCGGCGTAGCGGCGCACTCCGTCAGCGCTGGAATGCCCAGGACACCATCGAGGGGAACTCGGTGTGCCAGAAGGGGTCGCCGTGGTCGCCGAGCCGCTCGGCCATGACGACGTCCGCGCCGGCGTCGAGCAGCGCGGCCGCCCAGCGCGTCGCGTTCTCGAGGAACCACGGCTCCAGCGTCCCGGCGACGAGGTACGTGCGCGGCAGCGGGTGCGGCAGCACGGCGGGCGGGCGGAACCCGCCGCCCGGCGACGCGCAGAAGACCGCACCGTAGATGTCCGGGTGGCGCAGCCCCATGGCGAGGGCGAGCTCACCACCGGCTGACACGCCGCACACCGCGGTGCGGTCGGCGGGCAGGGCGAGGCCGAAGCGTGACCGTACCCAGCCACGGACCTCGTCGACGAAGAACCGCTCGTGTGCGGCGAACCGTGCGTCGTCGAAGGACGGTGAGTACTCGCCGATCCGGATCATCTCGTCCGGGTCGTCCGTCCCGTGGACACCGACGATCATGGTGGGCGGCACGTCGGCGGCCTCGAGGTGTCCGCCCCACTGCGAGATCAGCTGGCCGTCGCCCGCGAACACGACGGCTTCCGGCGGATCCGGCGGCACATGGACGGTGACCTGCCGCCCGCCGTCGTACTCGAAGGTCTCGGTGACCAGGTCGCCCACGGCGTCAGGGTAGCGTGGGCGGCCGTGACGATGTTGCGGCTGCTGCTGGTCGACGACCACCCGGTCGTGCGCACCGGGCTGGCCGGCATGCTCGGCGCCGAGGACGACTTCGAGGTGGTCGGCGAGGCCGGTGACGGCGAGGAGGCGCTGGTGCTGGCCCGCCGGCTGCGTCCGGACGTCATCCTCATGGACCTGCGGATGCCCCGGCTGGACGGCGCCGAGGCGACGGCGCGCATCCTGGCCGAGCTGCCCGGCACCCGGATCCTGGTGCTGACCACGTACGACACCGACTCCGACATCGTCCGCGCGGTCGAGGCGGGTGCCACCGGCTACCTGCTCAAGGACACCCCGCGCATCGACCTCGCCGCGGCCGTCCGGGCGGCGCACGGGGGCGAGACGATCCTGGCGCCGCCAGTGGCCGCGCGGCTGGTCAGCCGCATGCGGGCGCCGTCGGTGCCGCCGTTGACCCCGCGCGAGCGCGAGGTGCTGGCGGCCGTCGCCACGGGGCTGTCGAACGCGGAGGTCGGGCGGGCGCTGCACATCGGCGAGGCGACGGTGAAGACGCACCTGCTGAGGGTCTTCGCCAAGCTCGGCGTGGACGACCGGACGGCGGCCGTGACGACGGCGTACGCGCTGGGCATCTTGGCGCCGCCGGGGTCGTCCCCGGCTTCCTGAGCGCGCCCCGCAATACTATGAGCATGGCTCAAACCCGTACGCGGGTGTCCCGGCTGGCGCTGCGACCCACCATCGGCATCGACATCGGCGGCACCAAGGTCGCCGCCGGCGTCGTCGACGCCGAGGGCACGATCATCGAACGCACCCGCCGCGAGACGCCGAGCAAGAGCAAGAGCCCCCGCGTGGTCGAGGACACCATCGCCGACATCGTGGCCGAGCTCGGCGCCCGCCACCACGTGCTGGCGGTCGGCATCGGCGCCGCCGGCTTCGTCGACGGCACCCAGTCCTCCGTGCTGTTCGCACCGCACCTCGCCTGGCGCAACGAGCCGCTGCGCGACGCCGTCCAGCGGCGCGTCGGGCTGCCCGTGGTCGTCGACAACGACGCCAACGCGGCGCTGTGGGCCGAGTGCCGGTTCGGGGCCGCCCAGGGCGAGTCGCACGTCGTCTGCGTCAACCTCGGCACCGGCATCGGCGGCGGGGTGGTCCTCGACGGCGTGCTGCACCGCGGCCGGTTCGGCGTCGCCGGCGAGTTCGGCCACATGGTGGTGGTGCCCGGCGGGCACCGCTGCGAGTGCGGCAACCGCGGCTGCTGGGAGCAGTACGCCAGCGGCAACGTGCTGGTCCGCGAGGCCCGCGAGCTGGTGCTGAACGGCTCGCCCGTCGCCTACCGCATCGCCGAGACGTGCGAGGGCGACCCGTCGCGCATCACCGGCCCGATGGTCAGCGCGCTGGCCGCGCAGGGCGACCCCGCCGCGCTCGAGCTGCTCGAGGACATCGGCCACTGGCTGGGCGTCGGCCTGGCCAACCTGGCCGCCGCGTTCGACCCCGGCCTGTTCGTCATCGGCGGCGGCGTCTCCGACGTCGGCGACCTGCTGCTGCAGCCGGCCCGCACGACGTTCCGGCGCACGCTGACGGGGCGCGGCTTCCGGCCCGAGGCCGAGGTCGTCCAAGCGGCGCTGGGCAACGACGCCGGGCTGATCGGCGCCGCCGACCTCGCCCGCCGCGAGCGGTCCCGCCGCCGCGACCGCGCCAAGCTGGTCACCACCCGGCTGCTGCTGCCCAGGCGGCGTGACCTCGGCGGCAACGGCACACCCATCCAGCGCCGCGCCAGGCGCACCACCGGCACCGGCACCGCGATCGAGCCGGTGATCGGCCTGCGCAGGCGTGGGGGCGGCTGACGGCCACCCCCTCAGTAGGAGTAGAAGCCGCGGCCCGACTTGCGCCCGTGCTCACCGGCGTCGACCATGCGGCGCATCAGCTCGGGCGGGAAGAACTTGGTGTCGGCGGTCTCGTCCCAGATGTTCGACGTGGCGTGGTGCAGGACGTCGACGCCGGTGAGGTCGGTGGTGGCGAGCGGGCCCATGGCGTGGCCGAAGCCGAGCCGGCAGGCGACGTCGATGTCCTCGGCCGACGCCACACCGGACTCGTAGAGCTTCACGGCCTCGACGACGAGCGCGCTGATCAGCCGCGTGGTGACGAACCCGGCGACGTCGCGGTTGACGACGATGCAGGTCTTGCCCGACGACTCGGCCAGCTCGCGCGCCGCCGCCAGCGTGTCGTCGGAGGTGTGCAGGCCGCGGACCAGCTCGCACAGCGCCATCATCGGGACCGGCGAGAAGAAGTGCGTGCCGACGACCGACTCGGGCCGCTCGGTGACGGCGGCGATCTTGGTGATCGGGATGGCGCTGGTGTTGGTGGCCAGGACGGCGCCGTCGCGGCACAGGCGGTCCAGCTGCACGAACAGCTCGCGCTTGACGTCGACGTTCTCGAACACCGCCTCGACGACGATGTCGGCCTCGGCGACGGCGTCGAGGTCGGTGGTGGTGGTGATGCGGCCCAGTGCGGCGTCGCGGGCGCCGGCGGTGAGCTTGCCCTTCTCGACGAACTTCGCGGTGCTCGCCTCGATGGCGGCCCGGCCGCGGCCCACGGCGGCGTCGTCGAGGTCGCGCAGCACGACGTTCCAGCCACCGGTGGCAGCCACCTGGGCGATGCCCGATCCCATCAGGCCGGCTCCGATGACGGCCACACTGCGTCCCATGCTGCTACCTTCCCGCTCGCTCGTTCGGTTCCGGTGTGACGCCGGGTTCGGTGCGCAGCGCCGGCTCGACCGGCGCGGGTGTGCCGGCCGTCAGGACGGGTTCCGGTGGCCGGCGGCGCTGCTCGCGCCAGCGCTCCCACCAGTGCGCGCCGACCATGATGGCGGCGACGTACAGCCAGCCGAGCAGGACGTCGACGACGTAGTGCTCGCCGCCGTAGACCAGCGTGAACGCCATGGCCAGCGGGTACGCGACGATCGGCACCTTCAGCCACCAGCGCTTGGCCAGCGGCCACAGGGTGACCGCGACCAGCATGGAGAACCCGGCGTGCAGCGACGGCAGCGCGGCCACCTCGTTGGCTCCGCCCTGGGCGTCGGACAGCCACGCCTGGGCGCTGCGCAGCCCCAGCTCGTTCCAGCCGCGTCCGACGAGGCGGTAGACCGGCTCGTCGATGTCGCCGGTGCGGGCCGACGCGTACCACGGCGGCGCGGCGGGCAGCAGCACGTACGTCAGCAGGCCGGTGTAGGTGAGCAGCAGCACCCGCCGGATGTAGCCGACCCACAGCGGCCGCGACCACATGTAGAACGCGGCGGCCAGCACCCACGGCACGACGAAGTGGCTGAAGTAGACGATCGCGGCGCCGACGTCCCACCAGCGCACCGTCGACTCGAACAGGTGCTCCTGCAGCCACAGGGTCGGGATGGTGCCGCCGAACAGCCAGCTCTCGATGTCGACGACCTGGCCGACCCGCAGCGGCATGCCCAGGGTGTCGGCGATGCCGCGGGTGTGGTCGTACAGGATCAGCGCGGCCAGCAGCGGCAGCCAGTCGAGGAACGTGCGCAGGTGCTCGCGCAACGGCCGGCCGATCTTGACCGCGATCATGCCGGCGAGGATCCAGCCGGTCTGCCCGACGCGGTCCATCGGGATGCCCTCGACGGCGCTGTAGACGACCAGCACGACCAGGTAGATGCCCAGCCCGACGCGGCCCGGCGTCACCCGGCCGCGCCAGCCGTCCCCGACGGCGGCCGCGACCTCCGGTTCGTCAGTCATCGAAGTGGTCCGGATCGGGCTCGCGGACCACGTCGGCGCCCAGCGACTGCAGCTGCCCGACGAGGTCGGGGTAGCCGCGGTCGATGTGGTGGACGGCCGACACCAGCGTCTCGTCGTCGGCCAGCAGGCCGGCCAGCACGAGACCGGCGCCGGCGCGGATGTCGGTGGCGACGACCGGCGCGCCGGACAGTCCGGGCCGGCCGCGGACGACGGCGTGGTGGCCGTCGATGCGGACCTCGGCGCCGAGACGGACCAGTTCGTTGACGAACATGAACCGGGCCTCGTACACGTTCTCGGTGATCATCGCGGTGCCCTCGGCCACGGCGTCGAGTGCGACGATCATCGGCTGGAGGTCGGTCGGGAAGCCCGGGTACGGCAGCGTGACGACGTCGATGGCGCGCGGCCGCCCGGACATCGCCACCCGCAGCCCGGCCGGCCCGGACTCGACGGTGGCGCCGGCGGCGGCCAGCTTGTCGAGGACGATCTCGAGGTGCTCGGCGCGGCCGTTGCGGATGGTGATGTCGCCGCGGGTCATGACGGCCGCGACGCCCCAGGTGCCGGTGACGATGCGGTCCGGGATGGTGGTGTGCGTCGTCGGGTTCATGGAGTCGACGCCCTCGACCCGCAGCGTGGACGTGCCGGCGCCGTCGATCTTGGCGCCCATGTCGCCGAGCATGCGGCAGATGTCGACGATCTCGGGCTCGCGCGCGACGTTGTCGATGACCGTGGTGCCCTTGGCCAGCACGGCCGCCATGAGGATGTTCTCGGTGGCGCCGACGCTGGGGAAGTCGAGCCAGATGCTGGTGCCGTGCAGGCCCTGCGGCGCCCGCGCCACCACGAACCCGTGCTCGATCTCGACCTGCGCGCCCAGCTTCTCCAGCCCGGACATGTGCATGTCGAGGCCGCGCGAGCCGATGGCGTCGCCGCCGGGCAGCGCCACGTTGGCCGCGCCGCACCGGGCCACCAGCGGGCCGAGGACGCAGATCGACGCACGCAGCCGGCGCACCAGGTGGTAGGGCGCCTCGTGGGCGATGTCGGCGGGGACGTCGATGGCGACGGTGCCGCCCTCGCGGTGGACGTCGCCGCCGAGCTGACGCAGCAATTCGCCCATGTAGTCGACGTCGGTGATGGCGGGGACGTCGTGCAGCACGGTGCGTCCTTCGGCGAGCAGCGCCGCCGCCATCAGCTTGAGTGCGCTGTTCTTCGCGCCGCTGACCCGGACCTCACCCCGCAGGGAGCTCCCCCCGGTGACCCGAAATCTCTCCACGCCCGCTGTACCCTTTCGCCGTTCCGATGAACGGTACGCCTCGAAGGCGTCAACCGGCGAACTGCCCCCCGGGCGGCGCCGCTTCCAACCAGGTCACGAAGGCCGTGGCCGCAGGCTCGGTCATGGACACCTCGACGCTGCTCTCGTTCGACCGGCAGATCAGCACGACGTGACCGGCGGGCAGCTCGTAGCTCTCCTCGGCGTCGGGCTGGCGGCGTCCGTCGACGACCAGCGAACTGCGCCGGAACGAGCGCCTCGGCCACGTCGTGAAGCTGAACGTGCGGAACCACTCGAGGGTGTCGTCGCGGTAGCGCCCGATGCCGAACGCCCAGCCACCGGACCAGCCGTCGTGGCTGTCGCCGCGCACGCACATGTCGAAGCCACCGTCACGCTGCAGGATGCCCCGGCGGACGTACAGGGCCAGGAGGACCAGCACAGCGGCGAGCGCGAGCGCACCCAGTACCAGCAGGGTCCACGACACCAGCGCCACCGATCACCTCCCCCGAGCGTGATACCGATGCTCTCAGATCTACCGGCTCGCCGCGACGTCGAGCCTGGCCTGCGCCCATCGGCCCGCGCCGTCGCCGTCCTCGCCCAGCGCGTCCAGATCGGCTTGAGCTGCGGCGACGTCGATCTCGTCGGCCAGTTCGGCCTGCTCGGCGAGGATCGCGATCTGGTTCTCGGACACGGACAGGAACCCGCCGGAGACCGCCACCACGACGGCTTCGCCGCCGGTCGAGCGCACCGTCACCGGGCCGGCCACCAGCAGGCCGAGCACGGGCTCGTGACCGGGCATGATGCCGATCTCACCCTCGGGTGTGCGCGCGATGACGATCGAAGCCGCGCCGGACCACACCTTGCGGTCGGCGGCGACCACCTCGACGTTCAGATCTTCGGCCACGATCTTTCCCTTCCTCCCCGGGACCGGAAGGGAGCCGCCACCCGTACGGGGGCGACTCCCTGCCGGTCAACGCGGAATGTCAGCCTCTCAGGAGGCGAGCTCGCGCGCCTTCTTCTCGGCGTCCTCGATGTTGCCGACGTAGCTGAACGCCTGCTCGGGCAGGTGGTCGTACTCGCCCTTGGTGATGGCGTCGAACGACTCGAGCGACTCGGACAGCGGGACGAACACGCCCGGCTGGCCGGTGAACGACTCGGCCACGAACATGTTCTGCGACAGGAACCGCTGCAGGCGGCGGGCCCGGTTGACCGTGACGCGGTCCTCCTCGGACAGCTCGTCGACACCGAGGATGGCGATGATGTCCTGCAGCTCCTTGTACTTCTGCAGGATCTCCTTCACCCGGGTCGCGATGCGGTAGTGGTCCTCACCGAGGTACGCGGCGTCGAGGATCCGGCTGGAGGAGTCCAGCGGGTCCACGGCCGGGTAGATGCCCAGCTGCGAGATCGGACGCGACAGCACCGTCCGGGCGTCGAGGTGCGCGAACGCGGTGTGCGGCGCGGGGTCGGTGATGTCGTCGGCCGGGACGTAGATGGCCTGCATCGACGTGATGGAGTGACCACGCGTCGAGGTGATGCGCTCCTGCAGCTCGCCCATCTCGTCGGCCAGCGTCGGCTGGTAGCCCACGGCCGAGGGCATGCGGCCCAGCAGCGTGGAGACCTCGGAGCCGGCCTGGGTGAACCGGAAGATGTTGTCGATGAACAGCAGCACGTCCTGCTTCTGGACGTCGCGGAAGTACTCGGCCATCGTCAGCGCCGACAGCGCGACCCGCATACGGGTGCCCGGCGGCTCGTCCATCTGGCCGAACACCAGCGCGGTGTCCTTGAGGACGTTGGCCTCGCCCATCTCGACCCAGAGGTCGTTGCCCTCACGGGTGCGCTCGCCGACACCGGCGAACACCGAGGTGCCACCGAAGTTCCGGGCGACACGGGTGATCATCTCCTGGATGAGCACCGTCTTGCCGACACCGGCGCCGCCGAACAGGCCGATCTTCCCACCCTGGATGTACGGGGTGAGGAGGTCGAGCACCTTGATGCCGGTCTCCAGCATCGTGGTGCTGCCCTCGAGGTCGGCGAACGGCGGCGGGTCGCGGTGGATCTCCCAGCGCTCGCTGACCTCGATCTTCGACTCGTCGGTGTCGAGCGGCTTACCGAGGGCGTTGAACACGTGGCCCTTGACGCCGTCGCCGACCGGCACCGAGATGCCCTTGCCGGTGTCGCGGACGACCGCGCCGCGGGTGAGGCCGTCGGTCGGCTGCATGGAGATGGCCTTGACCAGGCCGTCGCCGATGTGCTGCTCGACCTCGAGCGTCAGCGTGCGGTCGCCGCCGGCCTCGTCGGCCAGCTTCACGTCGACCTCGAGCGCGTTGTAGATGCCGGGCATGTGGCCGCCGCCGAACTCGACGTCGACGACGGGCCCGATGACCCGGACCACCCGGCCGGTGGCGACGGCGGTCTCTTCAACCGTGGCAGTCATGATTACTCGCTCCCTGCGGCCGCCAGCGCGTCCGCGCCGCCGACGATCTCACTGATTTCCTGGGTGATCTCGGCCTGGCGAGCCGAGTTGGACTGACGGGTGAGCGTCTCCTGCAGCTCACCGGCGTTGTCCGTGGCGTTCTTCATGGCTCGGCGCCGGGCCGCCTCATAGGAGGCGGTCGCGTCCAGCAGTGCCGTGTACACGAGGTTGCCGGCGTACTGCGGAAGCAGCGCGTCCAGCACTTCGTCGGCCGACGGCTCGAACTCGTAGAGCGGCAGCACGTCGCCGCGCGCCGGGCGCCCGTTGCCGGTGCCGGAGGCGCCGGACTCGGAGCGGACCGCACCGGTGTCGGTGTGGTGCTCCTCCGGGACGTCCTCGACCATGATCGGGAACAGCCGCCGGGCCCGCACCTCCTGCGTGACCATGTTGCGGAAGTGCGTCGACACGATGTGGATCTCGTCGACGCCGCCCTCCTCGGTCGGCGTGTTGATGGCGTCGAGCAGGTCGTCGGCGATCCTGCGCGCGTCGGCGTAGGACGGCTTGCCGGTGAAGCCCACGTACTGGCCGCCGAGTTCGCGGCCGCGGAACGTGAACCAGGTGACGCCCTTCTTGCCGACGACGTACGGCACGACCTCCTGGCCCTGCTCGCGCAGCAGACCGGTCAGCGCCTCGCTCTGCCGGATGACGTTGGCGGAGTAGGCGCCGGCGAAGCCGCCGTCGCTGGTGACGACCAGGATGGCCGACCGGCGCGGCTCCTCGACGCCCTCGAGCAGCGGGTTGTCCAGCCGGGCCCGCTCGGCCGCGGCCTCCATGGCCCGCACCAGCGCCTGGCTGTACGGGCGGGCCGCCTCGGCGTACTGCTGGGCCCGGGCGATCCGTGAGGTCGCGATGAGCTCCTGGGCGCGGGTGATCTTCTTGATGGAGTCGACGGAGCGAATGCGCTGCCGCAGCTCGCGAATCTGAGCTCCCATTACGCGTGCGACCTCCCTTCAGGACCCCGATACGACATGGCGATCACGCTCACTCGCCCGCGTCGGGACGAGCGGCCTCCTGGATGCCCTCACGGTCGCGCGTGCGCCGCCGCAGCACCGTCAGGTCCTCCTCGCCCTCGCCCAGCGACTCGACCGGCTCGTCCTTGATCAGCGGCTGGCCCGAGACGGTGACGTAGGTCTGCTTGAAGGCGTCGATCGCCTGCTCGAGGGTCGCGATGTCGTCGTCGGACAGCTTGCCGCTGGACTCGATGTTCTCGAGCACGGCGGCCTGCTCACGCGCGACAGTGTCGAGGAACTCGCCCTCGAACCGGCGGATGTCCTCGACCGGGACGTCGTCGAGCTTGCCGGTGGTGCCCGACCAGATCGAGACGACCTCGCGGCCGACCGACAGCGGCGCCGACTGCGGCTGCTTGAGCAGCTCGGTGAGCCGCTCGCCGCGGTTCAGCTGCGCCTTGCTGGTGGCGTCCAGGTCGGACGCGAACGCCGCGAACGCCTTGAGCTCGTTGTACTGCGCGAGGTCGAGGCGCAGCGTGCCGGCGACCGACTTCATCGCCTTGATCTGCGCGTCGCCACCGACGCGGGACACCGAGATACCGACGTTGATGGCCGGGCGCACACCCGAGTGGAACAGGTCCGACTCGAGGAAGCACTGGCCGTCGGTGATCGAGATGACGTTGGTCGGGATGAACGCCGACACGTCGTTGGCCTTGGTCTCGATGATCGGCAGGCCGGTCATCGAGCCGCCGCCGAGGTCGTCGGAGAGCTTCGCGCAGCGCTCGAGCAGCCGCGAGTGCAGGTAGAAGACGTCACCGGGGTACGCCTCGCGGCCCGGCGGGCGACGCAGCAGCAGCGACACCGCGCGGTACGCCTCGGCCTGCTTCGACAGGTCGTCGAAGACGATGAGGACGTGGTAGCCCTGGTACATCCAGTGCTGGCCGAGGGCCGAGCCGGTGTAGGGCGACAGGTACTTGAAGCCGGCGGCGTCGGACGCGGGGGCGGCGACGATGGTGGTGTACTCGAGCGCGCCCACCTCCTCCAGCTGCTGCCGGATGCCGGCGATCGTCGAGCCCTTCTGGCCGGTCGCGACGTAGATGCAGCGGACCTGCTTCTTCTTGTCGCCGCTCTTCCAGTTGTCGAGCTGGTTCAGGATGGTGTCGACGGCGACCGTGGTCTTGCCGGTCTGCCGGTCACCGATGATCAGCTGGCGCTGGCCACGGCCGATCGGGGTCATGGCGTCGATGGCCTTGATGCCGGTCTGCAGCGGCTCGGCGACCTTCTGCCGCTGGACGACGGTCGGCGCCTGCAGCTCCAGCGCGCGGCGGGAGTCGGCCTTGATCTCGCCGAGGCCGTCGAGCGGGGCGCCCAGGGGGTCGACCACACGGCCGAGGAACGCGTCGCCGACCGGCACCGACAGCACCTCGCCGGTGCGGCGGACCGTCTGGCCCTCCTCGATGCCGGCGTAGTCGCCGAGCACGACGACGCCGATCTCACGCACGTCCAGGTTCAGAGCCAGCCCGAGGGTCCCGTCCTCGAACTCAAGCAGCTCGTTGGCCATGGCCGACGGCAGGCCCTCGACCCGGGCGATGCCGTCACCGGCGATGGTGACGTGGCCGACCTCTTCGCGGACGGCGGCCGCCGGCTGGTAGGACTCGACGAAGGCGTCGAGCGCCTCGCGAATCTCCTCGGGACGGATAGTCAGCTCCGCCATCGTTGCTCCTGCTCTCTCGCTCTCGAACGGTGGTCTCAAGTCTGGGTGGTGCCGGTCAGCTCACCACGAGCTGACGGCGGGCGGCGTCGAGGCGGCTGGTGACGGTGCCGTCGACGACCTCGTCGCCGAGCTCGACCCGGATGCCGCCGACGACGTCAGGCTCGACGACGACGTTCAGCAGGACCGGGCCGCCCGCGCGGACCGCGAGTGCCCGTTCCAGCCGCTCGCGGTGCTCGACGGCGAGCGGGGCGGCGACGTGCACCACGGCCACCCGGCGCTGGCGCAGCCGCGCGGCGAACTCCGCGACGCGGGCCAGTTCCGCTTCCAGGCTACGCGCCCGGCGGTCCAGGACCGCGTGCTCGAGCAGCGCGACGGTCTCGGGCGCCGCCTTGTCCTGCAGCAGCGTCCGCACCAGCTGCCGCTGTGCGTCGGCGGGAGCGGCGCGGTCGATCAGTGCCGAGCGGAGGTCGCGGTTGTCGCGCACGACCAGCCCGAACCGGAAGATCTCCTCCTCGACGGCGTCGAGGCGGCCGGCCGACCGGGCGGCCAGCAGAACGGCCTGCAGGCCGAACTCCTCGACCGCGGTCGTGAGGTCGCCCGGGTTCGCCCAGCGCTCGCGGACGGCCGCCGCGAGGACGTCCGTCGCGGCCGGCTCGACGCGGTCGCCGGCCAGGCGGCGCAGCAGCGCCTCCCGGTCGTCCGCCGTACGGCCGGTGTCGGTGAGCGCGCGGCGCACCGACGGCCGTGAGTCGAGCAGGTTCGCGAACGAGAACAGGTCGTCGCCCACCGCCGGCGCGCGGCCGGCCGCGGCGTCGACGATGCTCTCGAACCGCTGCCGCAGCTCGCCGTGGCTCTCGCCGAGGTTGGTGTCAGGCATGCTCACGCGTCCCCTGCGGCCGGCGTGGCCGCGTCGGAGGCCTGAGCGGTCTCGAGGTCGGCGAGGAAGCGCTCGACGACCCGGCGGGAGCGGTCGTCGTCCTGCAGCGACTCGCCGACCACCTTGCCGGCCAGCGTCGTCGCCAGCGTGCCGACCTCGCCGCGCAGTTCGCGCAGCACCTGCTCGCGCTCGGCCTGCAGCTGCGCCTCGGCCCGCGCGGCGACCCGCTTGGCCTCGGTCTCGGCGTCCTCGCGTGCCTGCGCCACGATGGCCGCCCCCTGCTGCTTGGCGTCCTCGCGGATGCGAGCCGCCTCACCGCGGGCGTCGGCCAGCTGGGCGCGGTACTCCTCGAGCAGGCGCTGGGCCTCGGCCTGCGCCTCCTCGGCCTTCGCCGCACCGCCCTGGATGGCGGCGGCGCGGTCGGCGTAGGTCTTCTCGAAGATCGGGTAGACCTTCGCACGAAGGAAGAAGAACAGCAGCGCGAAGGCGACCAGACCGACGATCAGCTCGGACATGTGCGGCATCAACGGGTCGGGACCGTCCTCCGCCGCCACCACCGCGATCGGTGCCATCGAGAGAGCCATGATCAGATGGCGAACGCGAGGCCGATGGCGATGATGAACAGCGCCTCGGCGAGCGCGAAGCCGAGGATCGCGATGCCCTGGAGGACGCTGCGCGCCTCCGGCTGGCGGGCCACGCCGTTGATGTAGGCGGCAAAGATCAGGCCGATGCCGACGCCCGGGCCGATGGCCGCGAGGCCGAGACCGACCATGTTGAGCGAGCCGTCCATCTTTTGTTCCTTTCCTTTTTTGTGAAAGCTCAGTGCTCGTGGGACAGAGCGCCGCCGATGTAGATGGCGGAGAGCAGGACGAAAACGTACGCCTGGAGAATCTGGACGAAAGCCTCGAAGAATGTCAGCACGATGCTGAACAGAATCGAGACGCTGCCGGCCGCGACACCGACCAGACCTTGATATTCGAAGATCAGGTATTCGCCACCCAGAATCGTCAACAACAGCACCAGGTGACCGGCGAACATGTTGAACGTGAGACGAAGGGTGAGCGTGAAGGGCCGCACGATGAAGGTGGAGAAGAACTCCAGCGGGGCCAGCAGCGGATAGATCGCCTTCGGCACGCCGGGCGGGAACATCATGTTCTTGAAGTAGCCGCCGAAGCCCTGCCGCTTGATGCCGACGTAGTTGTAGATGACCCACGAGATCAGCGCCAGGAACAGCGGGATCGCGATCTTCGAGGTGGCCGGCAGCTGGAGCACCGGGATGATGCCCGAGATGTTCAGCACGGCGATGAAGCCGAACAGCGTCACGAGATACGGGACGTACTTGATGCCCTCGCGGCCGATGGCGTCGCGTGCGATTCCGTCGCGGACGAATCCGTAGACCGACTCGCCGGCGAACTGCAGCTTGCCGGGAACGAGCGTGCTACGCCGGGCGGCGAAGTAGAAGAAAGCGCCGACGGCGATGGTGCCGAGCACGATGACGAGCATCGGCTTGGTGAAGAACGTACCCTCGCCGAAGAGCGGCGGGAATTCGAAGTCGGCCGGTCCGGGACTGTGGAATCCCGACTCGGCCACGATCCGAGTGCTCACGTGGTCCTTTCTTCAGCGCGCTCGCGACACGCCCGACGAGGAGGGCCAGGTCAGGGCTTACCGTATCTGACCCATACGAGGTACAGAGAGGCGCCCATCCCTACCAAGAGCCCCAGTACGAGCGGGAGACGGCTGTTGAGCCACTCGGAGACGAGCCAGCCGACGCCACCCCATACTGCAACTCCGGACACGACCAGTGCGAAGGCATCCCACGCACCGTTCTGATCCGCCCGACGTGTGTCTTCGGGACCGTCCGGACTCATGGCGCCTCGAATACTACTGGGTGCCCTTGCCGGTAACGAAATCGGGTCCCACTAAGCGCCGGGGACGCTGTCGAGCCGAAGGTCATTTCTGGTCACCGGCCGGCACGGCGGGCCGTGCCCCGCGGCTGTTCTCGCGGAACATCGTCACCGCGTACGTGAGGGTGTAGACCAGCGCGCAGACCATCAGCGACAGCCCCAGCGCGCGCTCGTCGAGGCCGTCGACGCTGGTCAGGACGCCGAGGCCGATGAAGATCAGGGCCAGCCGCAGGCTGTACGTCACGATCAGCACGCCCGCGCCGGCCATGCCGTTGGCGGGCAGGTAGCGGGCCAGCACCACGGGCAGCGCGCCGCTGGCGAAGAACGCGATGACCAGCACCGCGGCGACGACGGCCGACCACAGCGCGGCGCTGCCGCCGGCGAGCGCGGCCGTGACGGCGCAGACGACGCCGGCGGCGGTGGTGAGCAGCAAGGCGGGGCGGGCGGCGGCGGCCGGACTGCGGCGGCGCGGCGGCGCGGAAACGGGTTCGGTCATGGCGGGCCCCAGCCTACGTGCTGGCGCCGAAACCATCCATGACGTGCCATTTCTCACACCACGACTCACACGGCGGACGGCTGTCCGCGGCGCAGGAGGCGGCGCGGATGGCCGGTCGTGAACGCGATCATGATGGCGACGGCGAGCGCCAGCAGCACGTAGGTGGTCCAGCCGCCGACCAGCGCGATGACCACCAGGCCGCCGGAGACCAGCGCCGCCCACACCCACATGATCGCGACCGCGCGCCACTGCGAGTGGCCGATCTCCAGCAGCCGGTGGTGCAGGTGCATCTTGTCCGGCGCGAACGGCGACTTCCCGGCCCGGGCGCGGCGGACGACGGCCAGCATCATGTCGAGGAACGGCAGCAGGATGACCGCCAGCGGCAGCACCAGCGGCAACAGCGTCAGCAGGAAGCTGGAGGTGTCGACGTCCTGGCTGGGCAGCCGGCCGGTGAGGCTGATCGAGCCGGCCGCGAGCAGCAGGCCGATCAGCATGGCGCCGGAGTCTCCCATGAAGATCTTCGCCGGGTGCGCGTTGTGCGGCAGCAGCCCGGCACAGATGCCCACCACGACCACCGAGACCAGCGCCGACGTCGTCATGTACGACGTGTTGTTGTTCTCGACGGACAGCAGGTAGGCGTAGGAGAAGAAGGCCGTGGCGCCGATGCCCACCACGCCGGCGGCCAGGCCGTCGAGGCCGTCGACGAAGTTCACCGCGTTGGACGCGCCCACCACCAGGACCACCGTCATGATGGCGCCCTGGGTCTGGTCGAGCACGAACGTGCCGCCGGGCAGCGGCAGCCAGACCAGCTGCACGCCCAGCGCCACCAGCAGGCCGGCGGCGACCACCTGGCCGGCGAACTTGGCCAGCGCCGAGAGGTCCCAGATGTCGTCGGCCACGCCGATGAGGCAGATGACGACCGCCGCGAGGATCAGCGCCCACGCGTCGCTGGACTCGGTGAACACGTCGCGCATGCGGGGCAGGTAGCTGGCCACCAGCATGGCGACCAGCATGCCGGCCAGCATGGCGATGCCGCCCAGCCGCGGCACCGGCTCGCGGTGGACGTCGCGGTCGCGGGTGGGCGGGACCGCGCCGACCCAGTAGGCGAACCGGCCCGCCAGCCCCACCACCAGGTACGTGACCGAGGCCGCGATGAAGAAGGTCAGAAGATACTCGCGCACCGGCGGACGTGCCCCCTAGGCTTCCGGGCCTTGTAGCTCGGGGACGACGGCCTGCAGCTCGGCGAGGCCGAGCGCGCCCTGCCGCAGCACCCGCGGGACGTCACCGGAGACGTCGACGATGGTCGACGGCGTGTCGCTGTCGGTGTCGCCGGCCTCGAGGTAAACGGCGACGGAGTCGCCCAGCTGGTCGCGGGCCTCCCCCGCCGACCGGGCCGGCGGCTGCCCGCTGAGGTTGGCGCTGCTGACGGCCAGCGGGCCGGTGGTCTTCAGCACCTCGACGGCGACCTCGTGGTCGGGCATCCGGACCGCGACGGTGCCGCCGGTGTCGCCGAGGTCCCACCGCAGCGACGGCTGCTGGCGGCAGATCAGCGTCAGCCCGCCCGGCCAGAACGCCTCGACCAGCGCCTCGATGGTCTTGTCGGTGACGGCGACACCGCCCAGCGTGGCCGGCGAGCCGACCAGCACCGGCACCGGCATGTCCCGGCCACGGCCCTTGGCCTGCAGCAACGCGGCCACCGCGGCAGGCGTGAACGCGTCGGCGCCGATGCCGTAGACGGTGTCGGTGGGCAGCACGATGAGCTTGCCGTTGCGGATGGCGCGGGCCGCGGCGGCGACGCCGCGTTGCCGCTTGGTCTCGTCGGAGCAGTCGTACAGCGGACTCACGCAGACATCATCCCGCACGTCGCGCGGTGACGTACCGCGGGCGGCCGGTGAGATCGAGATGATCGGCCACCTCGGTCCAGCCGCCGTGCCGGCGGAACACCTCAGGAGCGGCCTCACCCTGCACGTCGGCGTGCTCGGCCACCAGCAGGCCGCCGGGGCGCAGCAGCCGGGCGCCGACGTCGGCGAGCACCCGCATGGCGTCGAGACCGTCGGCGCCGGACCACAGCGCGGCCGGCGGGTCGTACTCGGCCACCTCGGGGTCGCGGATGGTGGCGTCGGCCGGGATGTACGGCGGGTTCGCGGCGACGACGTCGACCTGGCCGAGCAACATCGACAGGCTGCGCTCGGCCACCAGCGCGACGTCGTCGCGGTGCACGATGACGGAGTTGCCGGCGGCGTTGCGGCGCAGCCAGGCGACGGCGTCGTCCTCGCGTTCGACGGCGTGCACCATGACCGGTCGCACCTCGGTGGCGACGGACACGGCGATGGCGCCGGACCCGGAGAACAGGTCGACGACCACCGGCACCCGGCCGGCCGCGACGACCGCCCGCGCTTCGTCGACGGCGGCGCCGGCGGTCAGCTCGGTCTCCGGCCGCGGGATGAACACCCCCGGGCCGACCTGCAGGATCAGGTGCCGGAACGGCGCCTCACCGGTGAGGTGCTGCAACGGCTCGCGCCCGGCGCGGCGGCGGACCAGTTCGTCGAAGCGCGGCGCGAAGGAGTCGTCCGGGTCGGGCTGGGTCAGCAGCGCGCCGCGCTCGACCCCGAGCACGTGCGCGGCCAGCACCTCGGCGTCGTGCCGCGGCGAGGGCACCTCTGCGGCGGCCAGCACCCCGGCCGCCGTGCGGAGCTGTTCGAGCAGCGGCGCCGCGCTCACTCGCCGTCACCGCGCTCGGCGGTGGCCGCGAGCGCCGCCTCGGCGTCGGCGTCGACCAGCGACTGCACGACCGGCCCGAGCTCGCCGTCGAGCACGACGTCGAGGTTGTACGCCTTGTAGCCGGTGCGGTGGTCGGAGATGCGGTTCTCCGGGAAGTTGTACGTGCGCACCCGCTCGGAGCGGTCGACGGTGCGCACCTGGCTGCGCCGCGCGTCGGACGCCTCGCGCTCGGCCTCCTCCTGCGCCGCCGCCAGCAGCCGGGCCCGCAGGATGCGCATGGCCTGCTCCTTGTTCTGCAGCTGGCTCTTCTCGTTCTGGCACGAGACGACGATGCCGGTGGGCAGGTGGGTGATGCGCACCGCGGAGTCGGTGGTGTTGACGCTCTGCCCGCCCGGGCCGGACGACCGGAACACGTCGATGCGCAGGTCGTTGGCGTTGATCTCGACCTCGCCCTCGTCCTCGGCCTCGGGCAGCACCAGCACCCCGGCGGCGGACGTGTGGATGCGGCCCTGGCTCTCGGTGACGGGGACCCGCTGGACGCGGTGGACACCGCCCTCGTACTTGAGCCGGGCGAACGGCGCGGTGCCGGGCTCGGCCGAGCCGCGCGCCTTCACGGCGACGGAGACGTCCTTGTAACCGCCGAGGTCGGACTCCTCGGCGTCGAGCACCTGGGTGCTCCAGCCGGCCCGCTCGGCGAAGCGCAGGTACATGCGCAGCAGGTCGCCGGCGAACAGCGCCGACTCGGCGCCGCCCTCGCCCGCCTTGATCTCCAGGATCGCGTCGCGGTCGTCGTTGGGGTCGCGCGGGAGCAGCAGCATGCGCAGCCGCTCAGCGAGCTCGTCCTGCTTCGCCGCCAGCTCGCTCGCCTCGGCCGCGAACGCGGAGTCGTCGGCGGCCAGTTCCAGCGCGGCGGCGCGGTCGTCGCCGGCCTGCCGCCACGCCCCGTACGCCGCGACGATGGCCGTCAGCTCGGCGTAGCGCCGGTTCAGCCGCTTGGCCAGCGACGGGTCGGCGTGCACCGACGGGTCGGCCAGGCGCTGTTCGAGCTCGGCGTGCTCGGACACCAGCGTCTCGACACCTTCGAACACGGCTGAGCTCCTTCCGAGCAGGACGCGGGCACAAAGGAGGCGGGGCGTGCGAGGTTCGACCTCACACGCCCCGCCTGCGAAGAGCTACTTGGCGTCGGCCTTCTTCTTGCCGTACCGCGACTCGAAGCGCGCCACCCGGCCGCCGGTGTCGAGGATCTTCTGCTTGCCCGTGTAGAACGGGTGGCAGGCGGAGCACACGTCGGCGTGGATGACGCCGTTGGCCGCCGTGCTGCGGGTGGTGAACGTGTTGCCACACGTGCAGGTGACCGTGGTGTCCACGTAGGCCGGGTGGATGTCGGACTTCATCTGTTACTCCAGGCGTCTCGTGGGCCGCCGGGTCGACACGACGGGGCGTCGCATCGTGAACCGGAGCCAGCAGATCAGTATTCCAGGTACGGGCCGTCGCCACCAAACCGGCCCACGTGCGCCTGCACCCGCCACCGAGTTGCCCGGGGCCGCTGTCGGCGCGAACCGCGGCCAAGAGAATGGGCAGCAGGGGGACGGCCCACTCGCGCAAAGCGGCGAACAGGCGAATCCAAGCACAACATGGCGGTGCCCCGACCGCTCGCAAGCGATCGGGGCGCCCCGGTGACGACCAGCGTCAGTCGGCGTCCTTGGAGCCGTTCCCGCCGCCGGCCGGCGTCGTCTTCTGGACCGTGAGCATGAACTCGGCGTTGCTCTTGGTCTTCTTGAGCCGGTCGAGCAGCAGCTCGATGGCCTGCTGCGGGTCGAGCGCGGACAGCACGCGGCGCAGCTGCCACATGATGGCCAGCTCCTCGCGGGAGACCAGGATCTCCTCGCGACGGGTGCTCGACGCGTCGACGTCGATGGCGGGGAAGAGGCGCTTGTCGGCGAGGTCGCGGCGCAGCCGCAGCTCCATGTTGCCGGTGCCCTTGAACTCCTCGAAGATGACCTCGTCCATCTTGGACCCGGTCTCCACCAGCGCGGTGGCGAGGATGGTCAGCGAGCCGCCGTTCTCGATGTTGCGCGCCGCACCGAAGAACCGCTTCGGCGGGTACAGCGCGCTGGAGTCGACGCCACCGGACAGGATGCGGCCGCTGGCCGGCGCCGCCAGGTTGTAGGCGCGGCCCAGGCGGGTGATGCCGTCGAGCAGGATGACGACGTCGTGGCCGAGCTCGACCAGTCGCTTGGCCCGCTCGATGGCGAGCTCGGCGACCATGGTGTGGTCGACCGGCGGACGGTCGAAGGTCGACGCGATGACCTCGCCCTTGACGGTGCGCTGGAAGTCGGTGACCTCCTCGGGCCGCTCGTCGACCAGCACGACCATGAGGTGCGTCTCGGGGTTGTTCTGCGTGATCGCGTGCGCCAGCGCCTGCATGATCAGCGTCTTGCCGGCCTTCGGCGGCGACACGATGAGACCGCGCTGACCCTTGCCGATGGGGGCGATGAGGTCGATGATGCGCGTCGCCATGTTGGTGGCGTCGGTCTCGAGACGCAGGCGGTCCTGCGGGTACAGCGGCGTCAGCCGGGAGAACTCCGGACGCTGCTTGGCCACCTCGGGGTCGGCGCCGTTGATGGTGTCGACGCGGACCAGCGCGTTGAACTTCTGCTGCTTCTCGCCCTCGCGCGGCTGCCGGACGGCACCGGTGACGGCGTCGCCCTTGCGCAGGCCGTAGCGGCGGACCATGGCCAGCGACACGTACACGTCGTTGGGGCCGGGCAGGTAGCCCGACGTGCGCACGAACGCGTAGTTGTCGAGGATGTCGAGGATGCCGGCGACCGGGATGAGGACGTCGTCCTCGGAGACGGTCGGCTCCTCGATGCGCTCGCGGCTGCCGCCACCGCGGCGGTCGCGGTCGTTGCGGTCGTTACGGTCATTGCGATCGTTGCGGTTGCTGCCGCGGCGGTCGCGACGGCGACGCCGGCGACCACGGTCGTCGTCATCGTCCTGGGAGTCGTCGCGGTTGCCGCCGCCCTGGCGGCCGCCGTCGGCGTCCTGCCGGGTGTCCTGGCGGTCGTTGCGGTCGCGGTTGCCGCCGCGGTCGTTGCTCTGGCGGTCGTTCTGACGGTCGCCGTCGCGGCTGCTCTGGCGGTTGCGGCGGTTGTCCTGCCGCTCGGAGCGGCGCTCGGCCGGCTCGTCGTCGGTGGACGGGGCCTCCGTGGCGGGGGCCTCGGCGGCCGGCGCCTCAGTGGCCGGCGCCTCGGCGGCCGGGGCCTGCGCGGCGGGCGCGTCCGCGACGACCACGACTTCGTCGGGACGGTTCTCGGCGGCGGCCTGCGGCCGCTCGGCCCGGCGGCGGGTGCGGCCACGGGCGGGCGCCGCGTCGGCGGCGGGCGCGGCGGCCTCGGCCGCGGCGGGGGTGTCGGTGACGGCCGGAGCGGCGGCGGGCGCCGCGGTCTCGACCGGGAGGGTGTCGGCAGCGGCCGGCGCCGAGCCGCCGGACTGAGCCGCCTTGATGGCCGCGACCAGCTCGCCCTTGCGCATGCGGCCGGTGCCCTTCAGCCCGAGGCTGCCGGCGAGCTGCTGGAGCTCGGCCAGAACCATGCCCTCGAGGCCGGCTGCGCGGCGGCGCGCGGGGCGCTTCGCCGCGGTGGCGTCAGTCGACGCGTCCGGCGTCGCGGTGACGCCGGGGATCTCGGTATTAGTCACTCAGGGTCCTTCCCTGGACCGGCATCGGTTCAGACAAGCCGATGCATCGAACACCTCGGGTGGCTCCCGAGGAAAGGCACGACGCAAACTGATGGGCCGCCCCTCCGCGAAGCCCGCGACAGCGAACCCGGGGAGATGGGCGAAGACCATGGTCATTAGCGACGAACGTCACCACCATGGGGATACCGACCAGCAGAACGTCGGTGCACAGCGAGCGTAGCACGCCGTGGGCCGTTTGACCCACCCCCGTCGGCACCGCTCATGCAGTGGCGAACTCCACAACGGCACCCTGCGTGTCCACTTGCAACGCGCGGACGTCCCACCCTTCGGCGAGCGCCTCGACGCGGCTCAGGTCGTCGCCGCCGCCGAGCACCAGGACGGTCGGTCCGGCGCCGGACACGACCGCCGCCAGGCCCTGCGCCCGCAACGCCGTGACCAGCGCGTACGTGGCCGGCATGGCGGGCTCGCGGTAGTGCTGGTGCAGGCGGTCCGCGGTGGCGTCGAGCAGCAGGTCGGGCCGCTTCCCGAGCGCGTGGACGAGCAGCGCGGCGCGGCCGGCGTTGGCGGCGGCGTCGGCGTGCGGGACGGTCTCGGGCAGCAGGCCGCGCGCCTTCTCCGTCGACACCTCGAAGGACGGGACGCACACCACCGGCGCGACGTCGGGGTGGACGTCGACGCGGGTCGCGCGGGCGGCGCCGGCGTCGTCGCGCCACGCCACCGTCAGGCCGCCGAGCAGACAGGCGGCGACGTTGTCCGGGTGGCCCTCGATGCGGTCGGCCGCCGCGAGCGCGTCGTCGTGCGCCGTCAGGCCGGTCAGCGCGCGGGCCGCGACGACGCCGCCGACGATGGCGGCCGCCGACGAGCCCAGCCCGCGGCCGTGCGGCAGCGCGTTGCGGCAGCGCAGCCGCAGCGCCGACGGCTGCTCGCCCAGCTCGGCGAACGCCGCGCGCAGCGACCGGACCACGAGGTGCCGCTCGTCCAGCGGCACCGACCCGGCGCCCTCGCCGTCGACCGTCACCTCGACCGGCGTCGCCGGCCCGCCGAACTCGGCCGTCACCTCGACCTCGTCGTGCAGCGACAGCGCGAGGCCGAGCGCGTCGAAACCGGGACCGAGGTTGGCGCTGGTGGCGGGGGTGCGGACGAGGACGGTCGCCGTGCTCACGCCAGGCCCAGGGCCTGGGCGGCCGCGCCGGCCTCGGCCGGGACCACGTAGGGGCGGATCTCGCCGTAGTAGGCGCTGGCGGTGTCGACGTCCTTGAGGCCGTGCCCGGTGACCGTGACGACGACCCGCTGGCCGGCGTCGAGGCGGCCCGTGCGGCTGTAGTGCAGCAGCCCGGCCACGCCGGCCGCCGACGCCGGCTCGACGAACAGGCCCTCGCGGCCGGACAGCTCCTGCTGCGCGGCCAGGATCTGCTCGTCGGTGACGGCGTCGATGAGGCCGCCGGAGTCGTCGCGCGCGGCGATGGCGAGGTCCCACGACGCGGGGTTGCCGATGCGGATGGCGCTGGCCACGGTCTCGGGCGCGGACACCGGGCCGCCGTGCACGAACGGCGCGGCGCCGGCCGCCTGGAAGCCCCACATGCGCGGACGCCGACGGGCCGGCCCATTGGCGGCGTACTCGGTGTAGCCCAGCCAGTAGGCGGAGATGTTGCCGGCGTTGCCGACCGGCAGCACGTGGAGGTCGGGCGCGTCGCCGAGGTCGTCGACCACCTCGAATGCGGCGGTCTTCTGCCCGGCCAGGCGGTACGGGTTGACCGAGTTGACCAGCGCGACGGGGTACGTCTCGGCCAGCTCGCGGGCCAGCCGCAGGCAGTCGTCGAAGTTGCCCTGCACCGACGCGATGATGCCGCCGTGCACGACGGCCTGGGCCAGCTTGGGCCCGCTGATCTTGCCGTCGGGCAGCAGCACCACCGGGCGCATGCCGGCCCGGACGGCGTAGGCGGCGGCCGACGCGCTGGTGTTGCCGGTGGACGCGCAGACGACGGCCTCGGCGCCCTCTTCGGCGGCCTTCGAGATGGCCACCGTCATGCCGCGGTCCTTGAACGAGCCGGTCGGGTTGACGCCCTCGACCTTGAGGTACACCTCGCACGAGGTCTGCCCGGACAGCCACGGCGCGGGCACCAGCGGCGTGCCGCCCTCGCGCAGCGTCACCACCGGCGTGGCGGCCGTGACCGGCAGCCGGTCGCGGTACTCCTCGATCACTCCACGCCACAGCCGAGACTGGGTCACGACAGCCATGGTGGTCAGTCCCCCTCCACCCGCATCACCGACAGGACAGCACGAACGGTATCGAGTCGCGTCAGCCCGTCGACAGTCGCGGCCAGTGCGTCGTCGGTCGCCTGGTGCGTGACGACGACCAGTTCGGCGTCGTCGGGGCCCTCGGAGCGCTGCCGGACGGTCTCGATGGACACGTCGTGCTCGGCGAACACGGCGGCGACGGCCGCCAGCACGCCCGGACGGTCGTCGACGTCGAGGCTGATGTGGTACCTCGTGATGGTCTCGCCCATCGGACGGACCGGGCGGTCGGCGTACCAGGAGCCGCGCGGCCCGACGGCGTCGCCGATGCGGTTGCGGGCGGCCGTGACGACGTCGCCGAGGACGGCGCTCGCGGTGGGCACGCCGCCGGCGCCGGGGCCGTAGAACATCAGCCGGCCGGCCGCCTCGGCCTCGACGAACACCGCGTTGTAGGCGCCGCGAACGCTGGCCAGCGGGTGCGTGCGCGGCAGCATGGCCGGGTGGACGCGGACGCCGACGCCCCGGCCGTCGGGCGACAGCTCGCAGATGGCCAGCAGCTTCACCACGGCGTTCATGGCCGCCGCCGACGCGACGTCGGCCGAGGTGACGTCGGAGATGCCCTCACGGTGCACGTCGGCGGCCACCACCGGCGAGTGGAACGCGATGCCGGCCAGGATGGCGGCCTTCGCGGCGGCGTCGAAGCCCTCGATGTCGGCGGTGGGGTCGGCCTCGGCGTACCCGAGCGACTGCGCCTCCTCGAGCGCCTCGGCGAAGCTGCTGCCCTCGCTGTCCATGCGGTCGAGGACGTAGTTGGTGGTGCCGTTGACGATGCCGAGGACGCGCTTGATGCGATCGCCGGCCAGCGACTCGCGCAGCGGGCGCAGCAGCGGGATGGCGCCGGCGACGGCGGCCTCGTAGTAGAGGTCGACGCCGTGCTTCTCGGCGGCGGTGTGCAGGGTGACGCCGTCCTCGGCGAGCAGCGCCTTGTTCGCCGTCACGACGGAGGCGCCGCGCTGCATGGCGGCCAGCAGCAGCCCGCGGGCCGGCTCGATGCCGCCGATGACCTCGACCACCAGGTCGACGTCGTCGCGCTCGACGAGGGCGCGCGCGTCGGTCGTGAACAGGCTCGGGTCGACGCCGGGGATGTCGCGGACGCGGCCCGTGCGGCGTACGGCGATGCCGGCCAGCTCGAGCCGGGCCCCGGCCCGGGCGGCGAGGTCGTCGGCATGCTCGTGCAGGAGGCGGGCGACCTCCGTGCCCACCACACCGCATCCGAGCAGCGCCACGCGCAGGCTGGCCATCGCTCCCCCTTCACCCCGGTCAGTACGGACACCAGTCTCCGGGAGGTCCGGACGATCTCGCGCCGTCCATCCATGATGCGAGACATCCGTCTCACCATACGCAGGTCGGCCGGAAGACCTGCACCCGTCAGTCGAGACAGAACTCGTTGCCCTCGATGTCCTGCATCACGAGGCACGACTCCTCCTCGCCGTCGGCGAGCAGCAACTGGAAGCGGGTGGCGCCGAGCGGCACCAGCCGGGCGCACTCGGCCTCGAGCGCGGCGAGGCGCTCGTCCCCGACCAGCCCGGTGCCGACCCGCACGCACAGGTGCACGCGGTTCTTGACCACCTTGCCCTCGGGAACGCGCTGGAAGTACAGCCGCGGGCCCACTCCGTCGGGGTCGACGGCGACGTCCGGCTGGTCCGCCGGCTTGACGTAGCCGAGCACCTCGCACCAGAAGTCGGCGACGCGCGCGGGCTCCGCGCAGTCGAAGGTGACCTGGAACTGCCTGACCGATGTCATCGGTCCACCCTAGGTGTGCCCCGTATCATTCCGCGCGTGAGCGTGCTGCGGGTCACCGCCGGCGGGGTGACGCAGCACTTCCCGCCGTCGGCCGGTGAGGTCCTGATCGGGCGGTCGGCGGCCTCGAACGTCGTCGTGCCGGAGTCGAGGGTGTCGCGACGGCACCTGCTGGTCGCGTTCGACGGCGGCTGGGTCGCGCGCGACCAGGGCAGCTCCGGCGGCACCTGGCGCGACGGCGTGCAGGTGGGCGAAGTGCCCGTCGACGGCGCCGTGGAGCTGGCACTGGGCGGGCCGTCCGGGCCGGTGGTGTCGCTGGCGGCGCCGCAGGCCGCACCGCCCCGGCCGCCGGGGACCATCACGGTGGGCCGCGCGCCCGGCAACGACATCGTCATCGACGACCTGCTGACCGCCCGCCACCACGCGCGGCTCACGCCGAACGCCGACGGCTGGTTCCTGGAGGACCTCGACAAGCACCACCAGACGTTCGTCCGCGGCGCCGACGTCGAGACCGCGCAGCTGCGCGAGGGCGACGTCGTCACGTTCGGGAAGGTGCGTTTCGTCGTCACCGGCGACGGCGTGCTGCCGGTGCCGGACTCCCCGTCCAGCGGCGGCCTCGACGTCAGCGACGTGCACTACGTGCTGCCCGGCGGGAAGGTGCTGACGGCGGGCGTCTCGCTGGACGTCGCCGGGCCGCGGCTGGTCGCGCTGATCGGGCCGTCGGGGTCGGGGAAGTCGACGCTGCTGCGGCTGATCAGCGGCGAGCTGGAGCCGGCGCAGGGGTCGGTGCGCTACCAGGGCATCGACCCGCACCACCAGCAGGAGGAGGTGCACGGCCGCATCGGCGTGGTGCCGCAACACACCATCGCGCACGCCCAGCTGACCGCCCGCAAGGCGCTGCAGTACGCCGCCGAGCTGCGGCTGTCGCAGGACACCACCGCCGGCGAGCGGCGGCAGCGGGTCGACGACGTGCTGGCCGAGCTGTCGCTGTCCGAGCACGCCGACATCCCGGTGCGGCGGATGTCCGGCGGCCAGCAGCGCCGGCTGGCGATCGCGTTCGAGCTGCTGACGAGCCCGTCGCTGCTGATCCTCGACGAACCGACCGCCGGGCTGGACCCCGCGCTGGTCCGTCAGATCATGACCGGGCTGCGCGAACTGGCCGACGGCGGCCGGCAGATCGTCGTCACGACGCACGACCTCGCCCACCTGGACCTGTGCGACGACGTGCTGATCATGCTCCCCGGCGGGCGGGTCGAGTACTTCGGGCCGCCGAGCGGCATCGAGGCGCACTTCGGCACCGCCGACTGGGCGGACATCTTCGAACGGCTCAACGCCGCGACGCCGCCGCCACCGCCGGCGACCGCGGGCCCCGACCTCGGCGACCGGCTGCGCCGCCTGAACCCGCTGGCCTGGTTGGACCGCCTCAGCGGCTTCGGCCGTCCGGACGCCCAGCGCTCAGCCGCGCACGTCGTCGGGCCGGCGCCCGACGTCGTCGGCCCGCAGGCCATCGACCAGCGCCGCCGCCGGCAGCAGACGTGGGTGCTGGTCCGCCGCCAGCTGCGCCTCATCTGGGCCGACCGCGGCTACGCCGGGTTCCTGCTGGCGCTGCCGATGGTGCTGGCGCTGCTGACGTTCGCGATCCCGGACGAGACCGGGCTGGGCCGGCCGGTCAGCCCGGCCAGCACCGAGGCGATGCGGCTGCTGGTCGTCCTCGTCGTCGGCGCAGCGTTCATGGGCATGGCCGCGACCGTCCGCGACCTCGTCGCCGAACGGCGCATCTTCCGGCACGAGCGCGCCGCCGGCCTGATGCCCGACGCCTACCTGGCGGCGAAGATCGCGGTGTTCTGCGGTGTCGTGGTGGTGCAGACGCTGATCCTGCTGCGGCTGGTCTACTGGTTCCGCGACGGCCCCGAGGACGGCGTGCTGTTCGGCGCCGGCAACGTCGAGGTCGGCATCGCGCTGGCGGCGACGGCCATAGTGTCGGCGCTGCTCGGCCTGCTGATCTCCGCGCTGGTGTCCACGCCCGAGCAGACGATGCCGCCGCTGGTGGTGGCGATCATGGCGCAGCTGGTGCTGTGCGGCGGGCTGATCGAGGTGACCGGTCAGGCGGTGGTGTCGCAGCTGTCCTGGCTGGTGCCGTCGCGCTGGGGATACGCCGCCGCCGCGTCGACCGTCGACATCACCGAGCTGGTCCGCAACGCGCCGGACGACGCGCTCTGGAGCCACAACCCGGCCGCCTGGCTGGGCGCGCTGCTGGCGCTCGCGGTGCTGGGGACGGCGTACGCCTGGCTGGCCCGCCGCCGGCTGCGGTCCACCTGAGGCCCGTCCGGCAGCAGCCGCACGCGCACCGTCAGCAGGTCGGCGCCGAGGACGCGGACGTTCATGGCGTTGAGCATCCGCAGCGGGTGCCAGCGGATGATCGCGCGCTGCCGCGCCAGCACGTCGTCGCCGGGTAGCGCTTCGGCGACGCCGTCGACCCACCGGTACCGCCAGCCGACGCGCAGCCGGACGCGCACCCGCGGGTCGGCCAGGAGGTTGCGGACGTAGCCCGCTCGCAGGCCGTGCTCGGCGATGATCCAGACGTCGTCGCCCACCCGGCCGTTGCCGACGGGCGTGCGGCGGGGCCGGCCGGTGGTCCGGCCGCGGGTCTCCAGGATCGCCAGGCCCAGCGGGTTGAGCCCGAGCCGGAACAGCAGCCGGACCAGCGGGTTGATCACCCACCGCTGCATCGTCCGCACGACGGCGATCTTCGCCCGCCGGCTGCGTGCGGTCACGACGAGGTTCGCCAGGAACAGCGCCGTCTGGGTGAGCGCGCCGGGCAGGCCGGGCCACGCTCCGGGGTCCAGCGCGTACAGGCCCCACACCACCGCGAGGGCGACGGCCGTGCCCGCCACCAGACCACGCGGCATTGTCATACGATCGTATGGTCTCATACGACTGTATGATGGCATGCATGGCGCGAGTGTCAACCCCCCGGCCGACGAAGGACGTCATCACCGACGCGCTGCTCGACATCACGGCCGAGCGCGGCCTCGACCACGTCAGCGTCCGGCACGTCGCCGCGGCCGCCGGAGTCGCCATCGGCACCGTCCAGCACTACTTCCCCACCAAGGACGCCATGCTGACGGCGGCGTTCACCGAGGTGGTCCGCCGCATCCGCGAGCGCGTCGCCGCGACCGTCCTCGGGCCGGACGTCCGGCGCAACCTCGCCGCCGTGCTGCGCGAACTGCTGCCGCTCGACGAGCCCCGAGCCGCCGAGGTGCGCGTCCAGGTCGCCTTCGCCGCCCGGGCGGCCACGATGCCGGCGCTGGCCGAGCTGCAGGGCGTCATCCTCGGCGAGGTCACCGACGCCATCGCCGCGGCGCTCGCCCACGTCGACGGCGGGCCGGCCGCGCAGCGCCGGGCGCGGGCCCAGGTCGTCCTCGCCACCGTCGACGGGCTGGCGCTGCACGCCGTCAGCTCGCGCGACTGGGTCACCCCCGAGTCGCTGGCGGCCGCATTGGACGACGCGCTCGACGCGCTGCTGCCGCCGGGCGACCCGACGGCGGCGCCGGGCGACGTTGTCGGTGATCGCTCGTAGAGTTGGTGGCCCACCCGGCCGGGAGGGGTGGGCGTCGCGCCGACGCCGACTTCGCGAGCCAGCAGCGGTGGGTACCGCGCCCGCCGCCGGCCCTGAGCCGTCAGAGCCAGCCGTTGCCCTCGGCCACCCGCACCGCCTCGACCCGGTTGCGGGTGCCGGTCTTGCCGATGGCGCTGGACAGGTAGTTCCGCACCGTCCCCTCGGACAGGTAGAGCCGGCCCGCCACGTCGGCGACGCTGGAACCGTCGCGGGAGGCGCGCAGCACGTCGGCCTCGCGCGGGGTGAGCGGCGACGGCCCGGCGGCCAGCGACTCCACCGCCAGCGCGGGGTCGACGACGCGCAGGCCGGCGTGGATGCGGCGGATCGCGTCGGCCAGCTGCTCGGCCGGGCTGTCCTTGACGACGAACCCGGCGGCCCCGGCCTCGACGGCCCGGCGTAGGTAGCCGGGCCGGCCGAACGTCGTGACGATGAGGACGCGGCACGTCGGCAGCTGCTCGCGCAGGACGGCCGTCGCCGCGATGCCGTCGAGGCCGGGCATCTCGACGTCCAGCAGCGCGACGTCCGGGCGGTGCTCGAGCGCGGCGGCCACGACCTCGTCGCCGCGCTCGACCTGGGCGACCACCTCGAGGTCGGACTCCAACGAGAGCAGCGCCGCCATGGCGCCGCGCACCAGCGCCTGGTCGTCGGCGAGCAGCAGCCGGATCACGACACCATCATCGCGGTCGTGGTCCACCCGCCCGTCCCGTCGGGTCCCGCCTGCAACGTCCCGCCGGCCGCCTCGACCCGCTCGCGCAGCCCGACCAGCCCGGACGACGCCGGCCCGGGCCGGGTGCCGTCGGCGCCGTCGTTCCAGACCTCGATGCGCTCGGCGGTGACGGTGACCCGTGCGTGCGCCGCGCGGCTGTGCCGGACGACGTTGGTGACGGCCTCGCGCAGCACCCAGCCGAACAGCTCGCGCCGCGCGGCCGGCACGTGGTCGACGGCGCCGGGCAGCTCCGCCGTGATGCCGGCCGCCTCGAGCACCGTCGCGGCGCGCACCAGCTCGGACGTCAGCGTGACGTCGCGGTAGCCGGCGACGGTGCTGCGGACGTCCTTGAGGGCCTCGCGCAGCAGCTCCTCGACCTCGCGCAGCTCGGTCCGGGCGCGGTCGTCGTCGGCGCCGACCATGCGGCGGGCCAGCTGCGCCTTCACCGTCGCCGCGGTGAGGCTGTGCCCGATGACGTCGTGCAGGTCGCGGGCGAAGCGCAGCCGCTCCTGCTCGACCGCCATCGACGCGATCTGCTCCTGCGCCCGGGTGAGCCGCAGGTTGGTCTCGCGCAGCCGGAAGATCGCGTCCGTCGCCCACGACGAGCCGAGGATCGCCACCACGAACCAGACGCTGACCTGCCAGTCCAGCCCCAGCGACCACGGCACGAACAGCACGGCCACGCAGATGCTGCCGATGCTGGACCACGCCTTGCGCCGCGGCATCACCATCAGCGACACCTGGCTCAGCGCGAACCACACGACCACGCCGGACTCGCCGGCGAACGCGACCACCAGTGCGCCCAGCAGGCACAGGGCGAGGAAGCCGAACCGGCGGATCCGGCACGGCAGCGGCTCGTCGCGTCGCCGGGCCGACCGGGCCTGGGTGAACACGTAGAAGAACCCGGCGAGGAAGGCCACCAGCGACAGGTAGCCGAGCACCGTCCAGCCCAGGGGGTAGTGCTGCTGGTAGACCCCGACGGCGGTGGGGATCAGGATGACGATCCACACCAGCACGGCGACCAGCGGCATCAGCCGTTCGTCGTCGCGGGCCGGCGGCGCGGCCGTCTCGGTAGTCATCGGCGCCAACCTAGCGCGCACGCTCACCGCTCCGCCCGGCCGTAGCGCCAGCGGACCAGTCCGGCCAGCGCCAGCGTCCAGGCCGCCAGCGTGATCGCGGCCCGGACGACGTCGACGGACTCGCCGAACGGCGCCTGCGCGAGCGCGTTGAGCCAGTACGACGGGTACCACTGCGCGACCGCTTCCAGGCCGTTGGGCAGCTGGTCGATCGGCACGAACACGCCGCCGAGGAACGCGCTGCCCAGCAGCACGACCATGCCCCGCGGCTGCGCCGAGTTCGCCGAGCCGATCTGCCCGAGCAGCACGCCGAGCAGCGCGAACGGGATGCTGCCCAGCCACAGCAGCAGCAGCGACCCGGCCATCGCCGGCAGGTCCGCGCCGCCGCCCTGCGCCGCCAGCCCGACGGCGAACACCAGCGTCCCGGCCAGCATGCCGAGCACCAGCGCGACCACGCTCTTGGACAGCGCGTACGACAGCGGCCGCAACGGCGACAGCCGCAGCTGGCGGGTCCAGCCGGCGTGCCGTTCCAGCGCGACGCGGCCGCCGGCCGAGATGGTCGCGGCCAGCCCGGCGAACACGCCCATCATCACCATCAGCGACGTCGTGGCGCCGGTGTCGTCGCCCCACATCGCGTTGTACAGCAGGAACAGCCCGGCCGGCAGGCCGGCGGTGAGGACCAGCGCGGCGCGGTCGCGCAGCAGCCTCCGCACCTCGAGAAGGGTGTAGGTGGTGTTCACCGGGCACTCCCCTCCGTGATCGACAGGAACGCCTCTTCCAGGTCCGCGCCGGTCACCTCGATGTCGTGTGCCCCGGGCGAGTGGGCGAGCAGCGCGCGCAGGACGCCGTCGCCGTCTGCGGTGCGGATCCGCACGTCGGCGCCGTCGACGGTGACGCCGTCGTCGCCGAACAGGGTGTGGACGGCGGCGGCGGAGAGGTCCGGCACGGTTGCGCGGACGGTGCGGACGGCGACGATGGACTTGACGTGGCGCGGCGTGCCGTCGGCGACGACGCGGCCGTCGCGGAGCAGCACGACGCGGTCGGCGAACCCGTCCGCCTCGTCGAGGTAGTGGGTGGCGAACAGCACGGTGCGGCCCGCGGCGACGAACCGGCGCATGGCGGCCCAGAACTCGCGGCGGGTGGCGACGTCCATCGCGACGGTCGGCTCGTCGAGGACGACGAGGTCGGGGTCCGGCACCAGCGCGAGGGCGAACCGGACCCGCTGGGTCTGGCCGCCGGACAGCTCGGTGGCGCGGCGGCCGGCGAGCTCGGCGAGGCCGGCCCGCTCGAGCACCTCGGCGACCGGCAGCGGGTGCCGGTGCACGGAGGCGAACAGTGCGACCAGCTCGCCGACGGTCGCGTCCTCGAGCATGGCGCCGTCCTGGAGCATGGCGCCGACCAGCCCGGCGTCGACCGCGTCGCGCGGGCTGCGGCCGAAGAGCGCGACGGTGCCCGCGTCGGGCCGGCTCAGGCCGAGGACGAGGTCGACGGTGGTGGACTTCCCGGCGCCGTTCGGGCCGAGCAGGGCGACGATCTCACCGGGAGCGATCTCCAGGTCGATGCCGTCGACGGCCGTGGTGGGGCCGTAGGACTTGCGCAGCCCGGTCAGCCGGATCGCGTGCGGGGCGGGTTCTGTCATGCCTCCAGCGTCCGGCCCGGACGGCGTTCGCGGACGTCACCGCCGTCCGGTCCTCGCCATGACAGTTGTCATGCCTGGTCGGCGAGCTCCACCGGCCGCGCGATGACGTCGACCATGGCGCCGTTGCGGAACGTGGTGATCGGCAGCGGCACGTCGATGGCGTCGGCGAACATGCGCCGCTGCAGCGCCTGCGCGTCGTCGACCGGCTGGCCGCCGACCGTGATCACCAGGTCGCCCTGCCGCAGGCCGGCCACGTCGGCCGGGCTGTTCGGCTCGACGTGCACGATGCGCACGCCCCGGGTGCGGCCGATGCGCTCGGCCAGCGCCGGCGGCACCGGTGCGGGCGCCGTGGCGACGCCGAGGAAGGCCCGGCGCACCCGGCCGTCGCGCAGCAGCGTCGTGACGATGCGGTTCGTGGTGGCGTTGATCGGCACCGCCAGCCCCAGCCCCACCCCGGCGACGGCGGTGTTGATGCCGACGACGCGTGCATCGGCGTCGGCCAGCGCGCCGCCGGAGTTGCCCGGGTTCAGCGCGGCGTCGGTCTGGATGACGTCCTCGATGATGCGCACCGTCCGCCCGCTCTGCGCCGGCATCGACCGGCCCAGCGCGCTGACCACGCCCGCCGTCACCGACCCGGACAACCCCAGCGGGCTGCCGACGGCGACCACCAGCTGCCCGACGGTCAGCCGGTCGGCGTCGCCCAGCTGCGCCGGCGGCGGGGTCTCGCCGTCGGCGCGGACGACGGCGAGGTCGGACAGCCGGTCGCGTCCGATGACGGTGTACCCGACCTCGGTGCCGTCGGCGAACGCCGCCGTCCCCCGGGTCGTCGCGCCCACGACGTGCGCGTTCGTCAGCAGGAACCCGTCGCCGGTGAACACCACCGCCGACCCCGTGCCGACGACGCCGGTGCGGCCGCGCCGCTCCCCCTGCACCGCCAGGCTCGCGACGGACGGCAGCAGTGTGCGGGCCACCCCGGTGACCACCTGCGAATACGCGTCGAGCTCGTCGGCCACGGCGCACCTCCAGACCTCGAAGATGCAGGGTCCAACGCCGGGCGGCCGCGCCGCTACTCCCGTGTCCGCCCTGGGCGTACAGCCCGCGGCCCGAGCCGGAGGTGCGCGGGCAGGTCCGCGGCGATCGCACCGGCGTCCCGGGTGCCGTCCACCTCGACCACCCGCAGCCCGGCGGCCGCGGGCTGCGCCCGCACCTCGGCGGCCCAGGCCCGCTTTGCAATGAGCACCACTACGCACCACTGCGCGGCCGGTGCGTATTGGTGCTCATTGCAAAGCGGCGGGATCAACGGGGGATGAGCGCGTCCCGGTCCAGCCGCTTGGCCAGCATCGCGGCCGGGTCGTGGTCGCCCTGCTCGGCGGCGCTGCGACCGCCCCACCACGCGCCGGCCGGACCCGCGTGGACCATGGCGTGGAACCGCGGATGCTCCTGCGCACTGGCCCGGTCCACCCGGCCGTGCGAGAGGATCGGCGCCATGAACCTGCGCTTCGACGACGTCGCCGACGATCTGCGAGCGGCTTACCGGGGTGGGGCAGGCTGGCGCGACTCGGCGCCCAAGACGGCGTGGAAGGTGGCCGAGCGGGCCGCGTTCCTGGACCGGCTGCGCGCCGCCGGCGCGCGCACGCTGGTGGAGATCGGGGCCGGGACCGGTCAGGACGCGCTGTTCTTCCAGGACAACGGGCTGGCGGTCGTCGCGACGGACCTGACGCCGGAGATGGTCGCCGCCTGCGCGGCGAAGGGCCTGGACGCCCGCGTCATGAACCTGCTCGCGCCGGACCTGCCGCACGACTCGTTCGACGCGGTCTACTCGCTGAACTGCCTGCTGCACGTGCCGGACGCCGACCTGCCGGGGGCGCTGGCCGCGATCCGCGGGCTGCTGCGCCCGGGCGGCCTGTTCTTCCTCGGCGTCTACGGCGGCGACGGCTCGGCCGGCGTGCTGGCGGACGACAGCCACGACCCGCCGCGGTTCTTCTGCTGGCGCACCCGCGACCAGCTGCTGGACGCCGTCGAGCCGTGGTTCGACGTCGTCGACGTGCACCTGGTCGACACCGACGGGCTGCCGTTCCACTCGCTGACGCTGCGCCGATGATCTTGAGCGGCCCTGGCGCACGTCGGCCCAGCAAGGGCTGGGCCGGGTGCGATCGCGGAGGACTCGCCGCCACCGGGTCGGGGCGGCAGACGGTGTCTCCGGATCGTGGAGCCGGCTATGCGCTCACCCCCATGGCGAGCGACACCGCGAGGCACACCACCAGGCCGAGTGCCAGACCGGCGACCTGATACTGACCACGCGGGCTCACCAGCCACCTGCGCAAGCGGGCTGGTGCGCGTCGCGTCCGAGAACGGTCATCCACCCGGAATTCCACCCTTCTGATCAGGGCTTCCGGGCACGGACCGCTGCTACGGCCGACCGGGAGCCAAGAAGCTGGCGGTCCCGGCCGGGACTCCAGTTATTGAGTTGTGCCCATATGGTCGGCGCGCATCGACAACCGGTCAACCCCCGAGTTACGCTCGATTCGCGCCGGGTGAGGTGCTGCTACACCGTCGACCCCGGTAGCGGTGGGTCGCGGCGCGCTTTCGGTCCACCCGGTTCCCGCGCCGCGGCTCAGCCGACGTCCAGCGCGAGGAGGTCGTCCTCGGTCTCGCGGCGCATGATCAGCCGGGCGGCACCGGCGCGGACGGCCACCACGGCGGCGCGCGGCTGGTGGTTGTAGTTGCTGGCCATGCTGCGGCAGTAGGCGCCGGTGCCCGGGACGGCGACGAGATCGCCGGCCGCGAGGTCGCCGGGGAGGAACTCGTCCTTGACGACGATGTCGCCGCTCTCGCAGTGCTTGCCGACGACGCGCGACAGCACCGGCGCCGCCGACGAGGCGCGCGAGGCGAGCGTGCACGAGTAGTCGGCGTCGTAGAGGGCGGTGCGGATGTTGTCGCTCATGCCGCCGTCGACCGCCACATAGCGGCGCGACGCCCCGCCGTCGAGCGGGACGGACTTGACGGTGCCGGTCTCGTAGAGCGTGAACGTCGACGGGCCGGCGATGGCGCGGCCGGGCTCGACGCTCAGGCGCGGGACCGCGAGGCCGTAGCCGGCGCACTCGTGCTCGATGATCGCGGCCAGCCCCGCGGCCAGGACGGCCGGCGGCTGCGGGTCGTCCTGGCTGGTGTAGGCGATGCCGAAGCCGCCGCCGAGGTCCAGCTCGGGCAGCTCGACGCCGTGCTCGTCGCGGACGGCGGCCTGCAGGCCCAGCACCCGGCGGGCCGCGACCTCGAAGCCGGCGGTGTCGTAGATCTGCGACCCGATGTGCGAGTGCAGCCCGAGCAGCCGCAGCGACGGCTGCTTCAGCACCGCCCGCACGGCCTCGGCCGCCTCGCCGGAGGCGATGGAGAAGCCGAACTTCTGGTCCTCGTGCGCCGTGGCGATGTACTCGTGCGTGTGCGCCTCGACCCCGACCTTGGTGCGGACGAGGACGGCGGCCCGGACGCCGCGGGCGGCGGCCAGCGTGGCCAGCCGCTCGATCTCTTCGAAGGAGTCGACGATGATGCGTCCGACCCCGGCGTCGAGGGCGCGGACCAGCTCGGCGACCGACTTGTTGTTGCCGTGCAGGCCGATGCGCCCGGCCGGGAACCCGGCGCGCAGCGCCACCGCCAGCTCGCCGCCGGAGCAGACGTCGAGGTTGAGGCCTTCGTCGGCGACCCAGCGGGCGGTCGCGACGGACAGGAACGCCTTGCCGGCGTAGTAGACGTCGGCGCCGCCGAGGATGTCGTCGAACGCGGACCGGTACGCCCGTGCCCGGGCGCGGAAGTCGTCCTCGTCGACGACGTACAGCGGGGTGCCGAACTCGGTGGCCAGCTCCTTGACGGACACGCCGGCGACTCGCAGCACGCCGTCGTCGTCGCGGGTGACCCCGGCCGACCACAGGCCCGGGTAGAGGGCGTTGACGTCGTCGGGCTCGCGCAGCCAGGACGGGCCGCGGTGGCCGGCCTCCGCGTGCAGGGCGCCGGCTTCGTGTGCGCGCATGGTTACATCCGATCTGGTGCGTCGACGCCGAGCATGCCGAGTCCGTTGGCGATGACCACCTTGGTGGCCTCGACCAGCCAGAGCCGGGCACGGTGCACGTCGGTGGCCTCTTCGTCACCGAACGGGAGAATGCGGCAGGCGTCGTAGAACTTGTGGAACGTGGAGGCGGTCTCCTCGAGGTACCGGGCGACGCGGTGCGGCTCGCGCAGCTCGGCCGCCGCGGCGACCAGCCGCGGGAACTCCGCCAGCGCGGCCAGCAGCAGCGACTCGCGCTCGTGGTCGAGCAGCTCGGGCCGCAGCTCACCCTTGTCGATGCCGAGCTCGGCGGCATTGCGCTGGAGCGACGCCAGCCGCGAGTGCGCGTACTGCACGTAGTAGACCGGGTTCTCCGGCGCGTGCTTGGTGATCTGCGCGACGTCGAGGGTCAGCGGGGAGTCGGCCGGGTAACGGCACAGCGAGTACCGCAGCGCGTCGACGCCGGCCGCCTCGACCACCTGGCCGAGCGTCAGCATGGTGCCGGCCCGCTTGGACAGCCGCAGCTCCTGGCCGTCCTGCACGATCTTGACCAGCTGGCCGATGGGGATCTCGATGTTCTTGTCGGGGTCGTCGCCCGCGCACGCCGCCAGCGCCTTGAGCCGTCCGATGTAGCCGTGGTGGTCGGCGCCGAGCAGGTAGACGCAGACGTCGAAGCCGCGCTCGCGCTTGTCGACGTAGTAGGCGGCGTCGGCGGCGAAGTAGGTGAACTCGCCGTTCGTCCGCCGCAGCACGCGGTCCTTGTCGTCGCCGAAGTCGGTGGTGCGCATCCACAGCGCGCCGTCGGCCTCGAACAGGTGCCCCTGCTGGCGCAGGACGTCGAGCGCGTGCTCGACCCGGCCGTTCTCGTGCAGGCTGCGCTCGGAGTACCAGACGTCGAAGTGGGTGCGGAAGTCGTCGAGCTGGGACTGCTGCTCGGCCAGCTGCAGGCGGTAGCCCTCGTCGCGGAACACGACGAGCTGTTCGTCGCGCGGGCGGTCGAGCAGGCCGGGGTGCTCCTTGACGATGGTGGCGGCGAGGTCGGCGACGTACTCGCCGTGGTAGCCGTCCTCGGGCACCGCCTCGCCGTGCGCCCGGGCCATGATGGACGCGCCGAACTTGTCCATCTGGGCGCCGCGGTCGTTGATGTAGAACTCGCGGGTGACGGCGGCGCCGGCGGCCTCGAGCACCCGGGCCAGCGCGTCGCCGACGGCGGCCCAGCGGACATGGCCGAGGTGCAGCGGGCCGGTCGGGTTGGCCGAGATGAACTCGACGTTCATGGTGGTGCCGGCCAGCGCGTCGCCGCGGCCGTAGGACTCGCCCGCCTCGACGACGGTGCGGGCCAGCTCGCCCTGCGCGGCGGCGGAGACGGTGATGTTGAGGAAGCCCGGCCCGGCGATGTCGACGCCGTCGACACCGTCGACGTCGCGCAGCCGGGCGGCCAGCAGCTCGGCCAGCGCCCGGGGGTTGGTGCCCGCCTTCTTCGCCAGCTGCAGCGCGACGTTCGTGGCGTAGTCGCCGTGGTCGCGGTTGCGCGGTCGCTCGACGGTCACCTGGGAGGGCACGCCGTCGGGCAGGGCGAGGTCGCCCGCGTCGACGGCGGCGGTGAGGACGTCACGTACCGCGGCGGAGAGCTGTTCGGGGGTCACCGGCCAAGCGTAGCCATCTCGGCGACTTCTCCGGCGCCCAGGCCGGTGAGCAGGTCGTCGAGGGACAGGCCGAGAACGTCGGCGACCGCCACGACGGTGAAGAAGGCCGGCGTGGGGATGCGGCCGCGCTCGATCTTGCGCAGTGTCTCGGGCGAGATGCCGGCCTGCGTGGCGACGTCGGCGATGCTGCGCTCGCCGCGCGCGGTGCGCAGCGCCAGGCCCAGCCGCTCGCCGCGTTCGCGCTCGGAGATCGTCAACGGGACTCGCACCATGCCACCGATAGTAATACCGGCTCCGGCGTGTAGGCTGCGACTAGCCAAATTTGGCTAGTGCTCTCGGGAGGCAGGTATGACGTCGCTGCGGCTGCTGGTCCTCGGCGCGCTGCGCAGGCGCGGACGGGCGCACGGCTACCAGGTGCGCACCGACCTGGAGGTGTGGGGCGCGCACGAGTGGTCGACGGCCAGCTCGGGCTCGGTGTACCACGCGCTCAAGAGCATGGCGCGGCACGGACTGCTGGCCGCCCACGAGACCGTCGCCTCGACCGCCGGCGGGCCGCCCCGCATCGAGTACGAGCTGACCGAGGCCGGCGAGCAGGAGTACCTCGCCCTGCTGGGCCAGGCCCTGTCCGGGCACGACCGCGCCCTGGACGTGCTGGCCGCGGCGGTCGGCCTGATCGAGGACCTGCCCCGCGACGAAGCACTGCGGCTGCTCCGCGAGCGGGCCGCCACGATGCACGAGTGGCGCGCCGCCATCACCGAGCACCTGCCCGCCGGTACCGACCTCGACACCTGGGGCCCGGTCGGCGAGGTCCTGGGGCTGTGGCTGACCACCGCCGACACCGGCGCCCGCTGGACCGACCGGCTGGTCCGGCGCCTCGAGGAGGGCGCGTTCACCATGGCCGGCGAGACCTGAGGAGGACCCTGTGGCCGACGAGATCACGGTGCCGGTGCTGCCATGCCGGTCCATCGACGAGATCGACGCGTTCTACACCATGCTCGGCTTCACCCGGACTTACTACCAGACCCGCCCGAATCCCTTCATCGCGCTGCAACGCGACGACCTCCGGCTGCAGTTCTTCGGGATGCCCGACTTCGTGCCCGAGGACTCCTACGGCACCTGCGTGGTGCTCGTGCCGGACACCGCGGCGCTGTTCGAGGCGTTCGCGGCGGCGATGCGCGCGGCGCACGGCAAGGTCCTGGTGTCCGGGATCCCGCGCATGACCCGGCCGCGGCTGCGCAAGAACGCCGAGGGCCGCACCGGGTTCTCCGTCATCGACCCCGGCGGCAACTGGATCCGCATCATGGCCGCCGACACCGGCCCCGATGACGACGCCGCGTCCGGCCGGCTGACCGCGACGCTGCGCAGCGCCGTCGTGATGGGCGACTCCCACGGCCTGCACGTGCGGGCGGCCGAGATCCTCGACGCCGGCCTGCTGCGGCACCGGGCCGCCGCGAGGACGGCCGAGGTCGTCGAGGCGCTGGCCTACCGGGCCGAGCTCGCGCTGCGGGCCGACGACACCGCCGCGGCGGCCGCGGCCGTCGCCGAGGCCCGCGCTCTGCCGCTCACCGACGCCGAGCGCGACGCGCTCGCCGGCGCCCTGGCCGGCCTCGACGACGTGGAGGCGACGCTCCTCGGCACCGAGTGACGTGCCCGCCACGCAGGGCCATCGAGGAGTGGCTGACGCCGCTAGCCGATGGTCGCGGGGCCGTCGACTTTGGTCCGATGCGCGGCCCGCCCGGCGCCCGCGAGGCTGGTCACCATGGCCACGATCGCGCAGGCCCGCCCCGCCGGGCCCACCGCCGCCTCCGAGCGCGCGCTCGGCCCCGACCTCGCGCGCGGCTTCATGCTGCTGTTCATCGCGCTGGCCAACTCGCACTACTTCCTGCGCGGCGACGTCGTGCGCGGCGGCTTCCCGATGGACGGGTCGTGGCTGGACTCCGCGGTCACGTGGCTGATCGCCACGTTCGTCGACGGCCGGGCGTTCCCGATGTTCGGCCTGCTGTTCGGCTACGGCGTGGCGCAGCTCGTGCGGCGCAACGAGGCGCTGGGCCCGCGCGGCGTGCGGCGGCTGCTGTGGCGGCGCAGCCTGGTGCTCATCGTGGTCGGGTTCCTGCACGCCATGCTGCTCTTCGTCGGCGACATCCTGGCCGCGTACGGCGTCCTGCTGCTGCTCGGCGCGTGGACGGTGCGCTGGCGGGCCCGCTGGCTGGTGCTGCCGGCCGCCGCGTTCTTCGCGCTGCTCATGCTGCCGTCGGCCGACTCGCTGTCGATCTCCACCGACCCGCCCGACGCGTCCATGTTGCCGCCCGACCTCGCCGGCATGGTCTCCGAGCGCATCGTGGTGCAGCCCCTCGTCATGCTCGGCGGCCCCATCGGCTTCGCCTGCCCGTTCCTCGTCGGGCTGCTGGCCGGGCGGGCGCGCGTCCTGGAGCGGCCGGCCGAGCACCGGCGGCTGCTCACCGTCACGGCGGTCGTGGGCCTCACGGTGGCCGTGCTCGGCGCCCAGCCGGTGGCGCTCATGCTGGCCGGCGTCACCGACGTGCCCAGCGCGTCGACGCTGGAGCTCATCGGCCCGCTGCACGACTGGTCCGGCGTGCTGGGCGGGTTCGGCTACGCGGCGCTGATCACGCTGGTGGCGGCCCGGCTGACCGGGCGCACCGGCCGCGTCACCGAGGCGATCCGTGCCACCGGGCAGCGGTCCATGACCTGCTACCTGCTGCAGTCGGTGGTGTGGGTGGCGGTGTTCACGCCGTTCCTGCTCGACCTGTCCGGCACGCTGACGGTGGCCGGGACGGCGCTGCTGGCCACGGCCACGTGGGCGGCCACCGTCGTGGTCGCCGATCAGCTGCGACGACGCGGCCGGCGCGGCCCGTTCGAAGTGCTGGTGCGCCGGGTGACGTACGGGCGGCGCTAGCCGGGCCGGGCGAGGCCGCCTATTCGCCGGTCCAGCCGTCGATGCGCTCGCGGACGAGGTCGGCGTGGCCGTTGTGGCGGGCGTACTCGCCGACCAGCTTCTGCAGGTTCCAGCGCAGGCTGCGCCTGTTGCCGGCGCCGACGGAGTCGAGCGTGGCGTGCGCGGCGATGCGGTCGTCGGCCAGCGCCCGCTCGCGCCGCCACGCCGCCATCGACTCGTGGACCACCGACGCGTCGACGTCGAAGTCCCACTCCGGGCCGTCGTCGGCGTACTCACCCCAGACGCCGCGCCAGGGCCCGCCCGGACCGAGCGCCCAGGCGGCGTAGGCCCGCTCCATCTCCGTCAGGTGCCGCACCAGGCCGATCAGCGACAACGACGACGGCGGCGCCGAGCGCGCGGCCAGCTGCTCCGCGTCGAGCCCGGCGCAGTTCGCCCGCAGCGCGTCGCGGTGGAACTCCAGCCAGCCCAGCAGGATGCCGCGTTCGTCGCCGTCGGAGGGCTCGGGCACACGATCGGTCACCCTCGCCAGACTAGCCGCGCGGGATGTCGGTGCCGGTGGGCCGGTACTCGGTGAGCACGATGCGCCCGTCGAGCACCCGGCTGCTGGTCAGCTCCAGTTCGGTGGCGGTGAGGCCGGCGAAGAACGGCTCGCGGCCGGAGTCGCCCGCGACCAGCGGGAACGTCATCAGCCGCAGGCGGTCGACCAGGCCGGCGTCGATGAGCTGCCGGGCCAGCGAGACGCTGCCCATGGTGCGCAGCTCGACGTCGCCCTCCTTCAGCCGCCGGATGTCGCCCTCGAGGTCGTGGCAGAGCCGGGTGTTCGGCCAGTCGGTCTCGGTCAGCGTGCGGGTGAAGACCACCTTCCGCAGCTCGGTCCACCGCTGCCAGCCGTCGTCGCGGGCCTGCGGCGGGATGGAGGCGAGCGCCTCGTAGGTGACCCGGCCGAGCACCACCAGTTGCGGCGCCGCGCCTTCCGAATTGATCCATTCATCCAGGTCAGGACCCATGTACCCGAAGTATCCGGGTGAGGTCTCGCCGCGCGCGAACCCGTCGGCCGAGACGAAGATGTCCACCGTCAGTGTGCTCATACCGGGGTTGACCGGCGCGGCAGCGAGAACTCATCGACTCGACGACCGGCGGCGGCGTCGCGTAGCGTCTCTCGGCGCAGCGATGAGGAGGACAGCGTGATGGCCGTCTGCGGCTCGTGTGGGAACCGCGTCTCCGAGCTGGCGCTCGAGTGCCCCAGGTGCCGCGCCACCATCGGGGCGACGCCGGAGCCGGTGGCCGCGGCCGCTCCCCCGCCGCCACCACGCGCAGCGGTGACGCCCGTGGCCGTGCTCGCGCCGCCCGTGCCGCCACCGCCGCCGCCCTCGTCGGCGTCGGTGCCCAGGCCGCCGGAACCGGAGCCGGCGCCCGAGCGCGAGCCGGTGTCGCGCACCGTCCTCGTCATCGCGGCCGCGGCGGCCCTGATCGTCGTCGCGATGATCACGGTGGCGCTGATCGCCCAGGACCCGTCCGGCGGCGACGACGACGGCGAGGCGGCGGCCGCCGGCGAGGTCGCCGCGAACGCCGAGGTCGAGGTGCCGGGCACCGCGCCCGACGGCGTCGACGGCGCGGGCGAGACCGTCGGCTACTCCGCCGCCCACCTGGTCGACGGCGACCCCAGCACCGCCTGGCGGGTCGAGGGCGACGCCGAGGGCGAGGAGATCGTGCTGACGCTGCCGGAGGCGCGCACCATCACCGAGGTCGGCATCGTCAACGGCTACGCGAAGGTCGACGAGGAGAGCGGCGACCGCCGCTACGGCCAGAACCGCCGGGTGCTGGCCGCGACCTGGGTCTTCGACGACGGCACCGAGGCGTCGTTCGAGCTGGAGGAGACGGTCGAGCCGCAGGTGTTCGCGCTCGACGCGCCGGTCGAGACGGCGACGGTGCGCCTTCGCCTCGACGAGGTGTCCCGTCCCGGCGGCCGCGATTTCACCGCGATCGGCGAGCTGAGCCTGACCGGCTACTGACGTCTCCGGCGTGTCACCGTCAGCGAGTCGACACGCCCGGGCCCGAGCCGCAATGCTGTGCCGGTGGGTTCGGAGGTGCGCATCGGGTTGCTCGGCCCGTTCGAGTTGCTCGTCGGCGGCCGGCCGGTGCATCTGGCCGGCGACCGCCAGCGCGCGGTGCTGGCCGCGCTGGCGTCGTCCGCGGGCACCGCGATCTCCGCCGACACCCTCGGCGACCTCGTGTGGGGCGACGACCCGCCGCAGTCGGTGCGGCGCACGGTGCAGACGCTGGTGCTGCGGCTGCGCCGCCAACTGGGCACGGCGTCGATCGTCAGCCGGCCGCCCGGCTACGCGCTGATCGTCGACCCCGACCACGTCGACGTGCTCCGGTTCGACCGCCTGCTGCACCGCGCCGGCGTCCTCGCCGATCCGGCCGCCGAACTGCGCACCATCGACGACGCGCTGCGGCTGTGGCGCGGCGCCCCGTACGGCGACGCCGCGGCGGGCCGGCTGGAGGAGCTCGAGGCGCCCCGCCTCACCGAGGGGTACCTGCGGGCGCTGGAACGCGCCACGGACCTGCTGCTCGACGGCGGCGCATGCGCGGAGGCGGGGCTGGCCGGCGGCATCGCGGAACGGGTCCGCGCCGAGACCGAACGGCACCCGCTGCGCGAGTCGCTGTGGGCCCGGCACCTGCGGCTGCTCGAGGCGGCCGACCGCGGCGCCGAGGCGCTGACCACGTACGAGACGGTCCGGGTCCGGCTCGCCGACGAGCTCGGCGTCGACCCCGGGCCGGAGCTGCGCCGGTTGCACGCGCGGCTGCTGCGCCAGCCCGATCCCGCCGCCGCGGCCCCCGTCGCCCCGCCGGCGCCGCCGCGGGTCCGTCAGCTGCCCGCCGACCTCGAGCTGGTCGGCCGCGAGTCCGCGCTCGCCCAGCTCGACGACGCCATGGGGATCGGTCTCCCGGCCGCCGCGGGCGCCCGGCTGGCCACCGTGACCGGTCCGGGCGGCGCGGGCAAGACGGCGCTGGCCGTGCACTGGGCGCACCGCATGCAGTCGGCGTTCCCGGACGGCCAGCTCTTCCTCGACCTGCGTGGCTTCTCCGCCGACCCGCCGCTGGAGCCCGGCGCGGCGCTGGGCTCGCTGCTGAGCAGCCTCGGCGTGCCCCCGGAACAGCAGCCCGACGACGTCGACGCGCGGGCTGGGCTGTACCGCTCGCTGGTCGCCGACCGCGCCATCCTGGTGCTGCTCGACAACGCCCGCGACTCCGCACAGGTCCGGCCGCTGCTCCCCGGCGGCGCGGGCCGGGCGATCGTCACCAGCCGCGGCGCGCTGCGCGGCCTGTCCGCGCGCGAGGGCGCCCGCGGCGTGCTGGTCGGCGAGGTGACGCCCGCCGACGCCACGTCGCTGCTGGGCATCAGGCTGCGCCGGCACGGCGTCACGCTCGCGGAGCCGGTCCTCGCCGAGCTGGCGGAGCTGTGCGGGCGGCTGCCGCTCGCGCTGGTCATCGCGGCCGAGTACGTCGCCGCCCAGCACGAGGTGGGCGCCAACCTGCTGATCCGGCGGCTGCGCGAGCAACGCGACCGACTCGACGCGCTGGACGAGGACGGCGACGACCCGATGGCCAGCGTGCGGTCGGTGTTCTCGTGGTCCTACGCCGCCCTCGACGCCGACACCGCACACACGTTCCGGACGATGGCCTGGCTGCTCCCCCTCGACTTCGGCGCCGACCTCGCCGCGGCGGTGACCGGCCGGCCGGCGCCGCAGGCGACCCGCATCCTCGACCGCCTCGCCGGCCTGAACCTCGTCACGGCGTCCGGCGGCCGGTACCAGGCGCACGACCTCATCCGCATCGACGCCGCCGAGCGGGCCGAGCGCGAGGACGACGAGGACGAGCTGGACGCGGCCGAGTCGCGCTGCCTCGACTGGTACCTGTACTCGCTGCGCAACGCGGTGGACGTCATCAAGCCGATCGACCACCGGGCCGCCACCCTGTACTTCCCCAGCCCGGCGGTGCGGCCGCTCACGTTCGACGACCCGGTCGCCGCGCGGGCCTGGTGTGTCACCGAGGCACGGGCGCTGATGTTCCTGACCCGCCGCGCCCACGACTTCGGCCGCTACGGCTACGTCTGGCGGCTGGCCTGGCAGCTCGGGCGGTTCCTGCAACTCGCCGCCCACAGCGACGACAACGTCGGGCTGGCCCGGCTCGCCGTCGACGCCGCGGCGCACGTCGACGACGCCGCCGCCGGGTACATCACGGCGAACCACCTCGGCAACGCGCTCAAGCAGGCCTGGCTGCCGGAGGCGGTCCCCTGGTACCAGCGGGCGCTGGACGGCTGCCGGGCGGCCGACGACCCGGGCACGGAGTCGGTCGTCCTCATGAACCTCGGCTCGGCCGTCCACGCCGCCGGCGACGTCGACGGCGCCGTCGAGCACTTCGCCGCCGCCCTGAACGCGGCCCGGCGCTGGGAGACCACCGACCCGCAGCGGTCCATCCTGTCGCCCAACCTGGCGGCGCTGCACCTCAACCTCGGCAACTCGCTGACCGCGCTGGAGCGTCACACCGAGGGGATCGAGCACACCGCGCAGGCGCTCGACCTGGCCCGGGCCGACGGCAACCGGATCATCGAGGGCATGTCGCTGGGCAACCTCGCCGAGAGCTACGCGGCCCTCGGCGACCACGCCCTCGCCGAGAGCCACTGCGGGCGCGCCGCCACCGTGCTGCGGTCGATCTCCGCCTCCGACGGCCTGGTCGACGTCCTGCTCACCACCGTCCAGGTGATGATGGCGACCGGCCGCCCCGCCGCCGCCCGGGCCGCGCACGACGAGGCCATGGCGATCCTGCGCGGCAGCGACGATCCCCGGGCGGGCGCGCTGGCCGCCGCGCTGCGCTGAGCTGCGTCAGTTCCCAGGACGGAACACGTTGCAGGTGCCGCTCCCGGTGCCGCCGTACCAGCTGCCGAGCGTGCCGCCGTACGGGCTCCGGAAGTCCCTCCAGTACGACTCGGGGCCGGTGGCGAGGTAGTAGTCGCCGATCATCACGCGGTGCTGCTGGCCGTCCGCGCTGGTCCAGTACGCCTGCCAGACGTAGGGGTCACCGTTGACACCGCACAGACCCGAGGTGTCGCGGTACCAGTAGCGGATGTACACGCTGTCGCCGTTGTAGAGCGTGTAGGTGCGGCCGGTGATGCGGTCGTAGACCCGCACGCCCGACGCCGGCGCGCTGGTGACGCGGGTGCACGTCTCCGTGGTGGTGGTGCCCTGGCAGTGCCAGAGGCTGGCGGCGTCGGCCGGGCCCGCGGCGACCACGAGCGACGTGACGGCACAGGCGGCCGCGGCGACGACGCCGGCGACGCGACGACGCAGGCGGGTGGTGACGGACATGACGGTCTCCTCGTGGGCGGGTGGCGGTGCCGGTCGGCACGGCACGAGTCCACGGGCGGCGTCCGGCGGCCACCAAGGGCCGATCGCGCCGGTCGCGCGGCGGACGGTCACGGATCGGCCACGTGACCGGCGCGGACGTGCGCGGTGAAGTCGCCGCGACGCCGGCGTGACGCCACGCGCGAGTTGGCTGCTGGTGTCAGACCACTCTCGCAGCCGATGGGACCGCTCCTTGCCACGCCGGATCAACCTCCACGTCCCCCTCGCCGGTGCGCGCGACCTCTCCGGCCAGATCCACCGGCGCATCCGGCAGGCGATCCTGGACGGCCTGCTGGAGCACGGCCAGCTGCTGCCGTCGACCCGCGACCTCGCCGGCCAGCTGTGCGTGTCGCGCACCACGGTGGGGACGGCGTACGACCGGCTGCTCGCGGAGGGACTGGTGAAGGGGCGGGTCGGGGTGGGGACGTTCGTGACGGCGAGCCCGGCGCGACGGTCGCGGACGGCGCCGCCGCCGTCGCCGCTGCGGCCGGCCCGGTTGTGGGCCACGCTGCCGACGTCGCGCGGGCCCGCCGGCACCGACGTCCGGTTCGACCTGCGACCGGCGCGCCCGGACCCGTGGCAGTTCCCGTTCGCGACGTGGCGCTCGGAGCTGTCGCGGCACACGAACGCCGACACGCTGCGGTCGGCGGACGGGCCGGGTGGGGTGGGCGGGCCGGCGGCGCTGCGCTCGGCACTGGCACGGCACCTCGGCGTCGTCCACGGGATCGACGCGGAGGCCGAGGACGTCGTCGTCACCACCGGGTCGCGGCAGGCCGTCGAGCTGGCCGCACGGGTGCTGCTGGAGCCCGGCGACCTGGTCGCCGTCGAGGAGCCGGGGCACCGCGACGTCGCGGCGCTGTTCACCAGCCTCGGGCTGCGGGTCGTCCCGGTCCCGGCCGACGGCGACGGGCTGGTGGCCGACGCGATCCCGCCCGGCGTGCGCTGTGTCTACACCCGGCCGGCCCGGCACTTCCCACTCGGCCTCACGATGTCCGACGGCCACCGGCGGGCGCTGCTGGACTGGGCCGCGCGAGCCGGCGGCGTCATCGTCGAGGACGGCCACGACGGCGAGTTCCGCCACGTCGGACGCCCGCTCGACCCGCTGCGCGCGCTGGACCCGTCCGGCCGGGTGCTCTACGTCGGCTCGCTGTCCCGGCTGCTGCGCCCGGACGTGCGCGTCGGCTACCTCGTCGCGCCCGCTCCCCTGCACGACGCGCTGCACAAGGCCCGGCGGGTGCTGGACCCGTCGCCGCCGACGCCGGTGCAGCTGGCGGCCGCCGCCTTCGTCCGCGACGGTCAGCTGTCCCGGCACGTGCGGCGCATGCGGGCCGTCTACGCCCAGCGGCGGGAGCGGATGATCGGCGCCGCGACCCGGCGCCTCGGCGAGCACGTCGTCGTCCATCCCGCGCCCGCCGGCCTCGACGTCCCCGCCCTGTTCCGCGACCCCCGCCTCGACGACGTCGAGGTCGCCCGGCGCGCGGCGACGGCCGGTGTCAGCGTCGCCGCGATCTCCGACCTCACGCTGACCGGCCGGTACCGCGGCCTGCTGCTCGGCTTCGGCGCCCTGCCCGCCGACCGCGTCGACGAGGCCGTCACACTGCTCCGCCTCGCCGTCGAGACTCCCTAGAGCTGCAGCACGATCGCGGCCGCCACGACGACGTCGACGACGGCGCACCATTCGGCGAACGAGCGGGCCACCACCCGATTCAGCACCAGGTGGACGACGTCCCAGACGCCGTGGAAGAGCCACCCGGCCGCCACCAGATACCGTCCTGCCGCCGGGTCGACGACCAGCCCGGCCAGGGCGAGCCCGCCGAACACCAGCATGCCCACGGCCTGCAGGCGCACCGTTCCGTCACGCCGCAACCGGCCGCCCACGGCGTTCCACACCAGCACGACCAGCGCGACCGCCCAGAACACGACGCCGGGCGAGATCAGGTCCAGCGCGCGGAGCAGGAAGATCACCGCGAACCCGGCGCCCAGCAGCGGCCACGTCGCCCGCCGTCGCTCCAACGTCGCGACGACCAGGTACAGCAGCGGCAGCAACGGCAGGATCTCGGCGAACCCCCTCATGCCGTCGTCGGTGCCCGCACCGTCGGCCATCACGAGGGCCATGCCGAGGCCGAGCGCGGCGGGCCAGCGCGCGGCGATGCGTCGATACCAGGGTGTCGTCGTCATGCCCCCAGGCTCGGGCCGATCCGCGCGGCGCCGTAGATGCGCGGCGTCACCTCCCCACCATGCGTTCCACCCGGCCGGACCATGCGCCGACCGGTATAGTTATCGCGACATGGCTCCACGACCGCGAGGAAGCTGCATGATCGAGTTGAAGACCGCCACCCAGATCGAGGCGATGCGTGCCGCCGGCCGCGTCGTCGCCGCCGTGCATGCCGAGGTGCGGGCGCAGGCCGCGCCCGGGGTGTCGCTGGCGGAGCTGGACGAGCTGGCCCGCAAGGTCATCGACGGCGCCGGCGCGGGGTCGTCGTTCCTCGGCTACCACCCGCGGTTCGGCGCCACGCCCTACCCGGGCGTCATCTGCACGTCGGTGAACGACGTCATGCTGCACGGCCTGCCGACGTCGTACCGCCTGCGCGACGGCGACCTGCTCAGCGTCGACTGCGGCGCCCACGTCGACGGCTGGCACGCCGACGGCGCCGTCAGCTTCGTCGTCGGCACCGCATCGGCCGCCGACGCCGCCCTGATCGAGACCGCCGAGCGCACCCTCGCCGCCGGCATCGCCGCCGCCCAGCCGGGCGGCCACATGGGTGACATCGGTCACGCCATGTCCGCCGTCGGCCGGGGCGCGGGCTACGGCATGCAGAACGACTTCGGTGGTCACGGCATCGGCCGGGCCATGCACGAGGAACCGTTCGTACCCAACGAGGGCCGCGCCGGCCGCGGCCTCGACCTGCGCCCCGGGCTGGTCATCGCCATCGAGCCCAGCCTCATGGCCGGCGGCCGCGACGGCTACCACATGGCCGACGACGGCTGGTCGCTGGTGACCAACGACGGCAGCCGCAGCGTGCACGTCGAGCACACCGTCGCCATCACCGACGACGGGCCGCGCATCCTCACCCTGCCGTGACGCCAACGCGTTCGCCCGGCGCCGCCCGCTGCTGATACCCTTCTCAAGCCCGAGCCCGCGTAGCTCAGGGGATAGAGCGTCTGCCTCCGGAGCAGAAGGCCGTAGGTTCGATTCCTACCGCGGGCACCAGCAGGTCAGCGGTTGTGTGGATCATCCGATCACGGCCAGACAGACATTCGAGATCTGCATCGCGTCGAAGGTGTCACGCGCTCACGGCCGAACCGATGACGGAGCCGTGAAGACCCAAAGCGCGAGCCACCCCGGCGGCGATCGATCCGCCACCCTCGTGATCACGTGGATGTCGCGCCACAATGAGACATATGACCAGCGGAGGTGGCAAGCCGCGGCACGCGGACGAGGAGATCGAGGCCGCAGCAGAGCGGTTCGAGAAGTGGGCCGACGAAGTCGACCCGACGATGCTGCGGGTGATCGACATGACCAAGCAGCGCACGGCCCACGACCAGGATCCCCCGGCCGAGACGCCGGAGTGAATCCCTGATGCGCAGGGTCTCGGCTGGCGGCCTCTGTGACACCGCGTGCGTGGCCGCGAATCGCACCCGCCGGCAACGCGATCACGTCCGGGTGTCCTGCTCGTGCAGCGCGACCACCGTCTGGTTCGCCAGCCGCGCGAGCCGCTCGATGTGCTCCTGGCCGTGGTCGAGCTGGCTCTGCGGGTCGAACACCCCGGACTCGCCGGACACGTGGCGGATGTTGTCCATCACCACGGCGAGGCCTCCGGCTCGCAGCCGCCAGGCGCGGGCCAGCACGAGGACGATGCTGGCCTCCATCTCGCCGGCCAGGACGTTCAGCTGGTGCAGGTCGTCGAACTGACCGGCCCACCAGCTCTGGTGGAAGTCGTTGAACGACGACCCCGGGCGGGGGTGGCTGGCGTAGAAGGTGTCGGCGCTGCGCGTGATGCCGACGTGATGCGGGAGGCCGAGGCGGCGTGCCGCGGTGATCGCCGCCTGGACGACCTCGTGGTGGGCGACCGCCGGGTACTCGACGGGCGCGTAGGCGCGCGACGCCCCGTCGAGGCGCATGGCGGCGTCGAAGATCGCGATGTCGCCGTTGGCGACGTGGTCCTGGAAGGTGCCGCAGGTGCCCACGCGGAGGAAGGTCCGGGCGCCGCAGCGCGCGAGTTCCTCCATCGCGATCGACGTCGACGGTGCGCCGATGCCGGTCGAGGTGCAGCTGATCGGCACGCCCTGGTAGGTCCCGGTGTAGGTGACGTACTCGCGGTTGGCGGCGACCTCCTCGGCGGTGTCCCACGTGGCCGCGATGAGTGGCACGCGTCCGGGGTCGCCGGGCAGCAGCACGTACGGTGCGACGTCGCCTTCTCGGAGCTTCAGGTGGTACTGGGTCATGGTCCCTCTCCTGTCGTGATCATTCGGATTCGTGGGCGACGGCGACACGCTCGACCCCGGCGAGTTCGGAGAGCTCCGCCACGAGCAGCTGCAGCGGTGGCCGTCCCCGGAACTGCATGCGGGCGACCACCTCCGGCCGGCCATCGGGCCGTATCTGCTCCGTCGACCGGATGGTGGTCTGGTAACCCATGTCGGCGGCCACCGTGAGGATGCCGCGAAGCACACCCCGTCCGTCGAGGTAGCGGACGGTGAGCGTGGCGCGCTCGGCCGAGCCGCGCAGGCGGTGGGTGAGCGGCGCGACGACGGTCACCGCGGCGACGTGCAGGACGGTCATCGACACGGCCAGCAGGACCAGCCCCGCGCCGCACGCCATGCCGACCGCCGCGGTCAGCCAGATGGTCGCCGCCGTGGTCAGGCCGCGGACGACGTCGCGGCGCAGGAAGATCACGCCGGCGCCGAGGAACCCGATGCCGGAGACGATCTGGGCGGCGATGCGCGACGGGTCGATGATCGCCGTCGCGGTGTCGACCCCGGCGAAGCCGTACGCGGAGATGAGGGTGAACCCGGCGGAGCCCATGCCGACGAGCAGGTGGGTGCGGACGCCGGCGCTCTTCTGCGAGAGCTGCCGTTCGACGCCGATCGCTCCGCACAGGACGAAGGCCAGGCCGAGCAGGGTCAGCTCGTCCTGGACGGTACCCGACAGCCACAGCACCTCGGTACGGACGACGGTCACGGGACGCCGCTGAGCATCCGGGCGACGTCGCGCAGGTCGCTGACGATCGTGTGCGCGTCCGCGAGCTCGGACCGGCTGCCGTAGCCGAAGTCGACGCCGACGGTCCATGCACCGGCCCCGAGCCCCTCCGCGACGTCGTACCGGGTGTCGCCGACGTACAGCAGCGGCCCCTTCGATCGGTAGCGGCGCAGGACCTCCCGTTTCGGGTGCACGTTGCCGTGGACCTCGCTGATCAGGGCCGTCAGCCCCTGGGCACGGCAATCGCCGTGGATCACGCGCTCGTCGGCGCCGCTGACGACCACCACGGGCACGCCGAGCGTCCCGGCGACGTCGAGGAGGTGCCGGGCGCCGGGCGCGAGGACGGTGGGCGCGGCGCTCATCGCGGCGTTCCACTCGTCGACGCAGCGGCCGGTGGCGTCGGCGGGGACGCCGAGGGCGGCGAAGTAGGCGTCCATCGGCAACCGGAAGCCGGTGCGGAAGGCGTCCGCCGTCGCGGGCGTCAAAGCCTCCTGATCGACGATCGCGAGCGCCGCGCGGGTGGCTCGCCAGGCCCGCTCCGCGTCGTCGACCATGGTTCCGTTCCAGTCGACGGCGACGACGGCAGGTGGCCGCGGCGGGGCGATCACCGGAAGTACCCCCGCATCGCGTCGCGGGCGCTGAACCGGTCGTCGACCGCCAGCGGTCGGCCGAGCCACGACTCGGCGAGGGGACGTACGTGTTCGAGCAGGGCCACGGTGTGCGGGTTCTCCTTCGGGTCGCTGACTCCGGCCGGTGTGCGGCTCCAGTTCCACCAGAGGTGGTCGTTGCCGGGCGTCCGTGGGTCGGTGCGCTGGTCATGGGCGCGTCTCAGCCGGCCCAGCTCGCCGGCATCGATGCGGGCGACGATCACGGCGTCGTCGGGGAACGGGAACAGGCGGTGCAGGTCGAGCTCGCTGACGGGGCCCGCGGCGAGGGCCGCGCCGGCGCCGTCGACGGGCGCCTGGGTGAAGAAGGCGTGCGGCGGCACGAACGCGGCGTCGGCCCGGCCCGTGGACCGGAAGGCGTCGGCGACGACCGACGGCAGGTACGGGCCGGCTCCCGGCACGCTGGTCAGCGGGGTGGGGTTGGTGCCGATGCGCTCCGCGGCCGCCGCGGCCAGGTGTTCGGCGGCGGCCCGCCGGACGTCCGAACCGGGCGCCGCGGGCGCGACGGCGGCGAAGCCGGCCGGCACCGCGCCCGACGTGGTGAGGTCGACGACGAGGACGGACGCCGCGAACGGATGGGCGTGGCCGACGACCGTGGAGCCGAGCCGGCCGGACCAGCGGCCGAGCGTGTGCCCGCCGAGGACGACGTCGGCATGCGAGCTCCAGCCGCGGATGTCGTCGAGCCACCGGCTGCTGCGGACGCCCGGCCGCGACGTCTCCGGCCACCACTCGACACCGTCGTGCTGCAGGACGACGATCCAGTCCGCGCCGGCCTCCCGCAGCCGCCTCGCGTGGTCGCGCACGAGGCCGGCCGGATCGCCCACCGGCTCCGGGCCCGGAGCGAGCCGATGCACCTGCGGATGGGTCAGGCCGATCACTCCGACGACACCGGCGGCCGTGTCGATCAGCCGGGTCGGCGCCAGGCCGGCGTCGGCGTTCGCGCACAGCAGCGGGAACGCGAGGGCTCCGGCGCCGCTCCGAGCCGCGTCGGTCCCCTCGTCGAACTCGTGGTTGCCGGCCGCCGCAGCGCCGATCGGCAGGTCGGCGACCAGCGCCCAGTCCCGCCGTCCGGTCAGCGACCACAGCGGTCCGCCGGTGAAGTCACCCGCGTCCAGCCAGACGGCCGGACCACGGCGGCTCTCCAGCTCGAGGAGGCCGGCGACGCCGTCGACGGTGCCGGCCCGCCCGGGTCCGGCAGGCAGCGGCGCCACCGTGGCCAGCAGGTCGTTGGTGGCGAGCAGCCGGACCCTGGCATCGGGCGGACGAGGAGGCAGCGCCGAACCCGCCGTCACGCCACCACCCGGCTCTCCCCGGCCTCGGCCGCGGTGTCCGGCCGGAACCGGCGAGCGACGCTGGGGACGGCCAGCATGGCGATGATGGCGACGTACGGCAGCACCCCGGACAGCTCCGTCGGCAGGCCGATGTTCTGCAGGTTGAAGCCGAGCGTGTCGAAGTAGGCGAACGTGATGGCCAGCGGCAGCAGCAGCCAGGGCCGCTGCGCGGCGATCAGCACCAGCGCCAGCGCGATGAAGCCGCGGGCGTTGGTCATGCCCGGCGAGAACTGCGCCGCGGAGGCCAGGGCCAGCTGGGCGCCGCCGAGCCCGACGAACGCGCCGCCGACGACCAGGGCGAGCCATTGCGTGCGGGCCGGGGAACGCCCGGCGGCCACGGCGACCGCGGGCGCGCTGCCGACCACGCGCGTCGTCAACCCGCCGCGGGTCCGGTGCAGCCACAGCGTCAGCAGCGGGGTGGTGAGCACGGCGGCGTAGAGCACGATGGTCTGCCCGCTGAGCACGTCGCCGAGCCATGGCACCGACGCGACGAGCGGCAGGTCGATGCGGGGCAGCGGCTCGAGCGAGGGCGTGACGATGGTTCCCTCGCCCGCGAACAGCACGGCCGTCAGCACCGAGGTGCCGCCCACGGCGATGAAGTTCAGCGCGATGCCGGTGACGATCGGGTTGACCCCGCCGCTGATCGCGACGGCGGCGAAGAGCGCGCTGGCACAGGTGGAGGCCACGACCGCGCCGAGCAACCCGGCCGGCGCGCCGCCGCCGGTCAGTTCCTGCGCCGCGATGGCGCCGAAGCAGCCGAAGAGCATCGCCCCCTCCGCGCCGAGCACGAGCACGCCCGCGCGCATCGGCAGGTAGACGCCGAACGAGACGAACAGCAGTGCGGCCGTGGCCTGAAGGGTGAGCTGCCACAGGTCGGTGCCGAACCAGAAGCCCATCAGGATTCCCCCTTGGCCGTGCTCATCGCCGGTTCGGGTGACGGCGGTGGCGTGGGCGCCGCTCGGTCCGTGCCGCGTGCGCGCGGCGCCTGCCTGGTGAGCGCGACGGCGGCGATGACGATCAGCACGCCCTGGACGAGGGTGCCCATCCCGGCGGTGATGCCGATGTCGCGCTGGACACCGGCCAGGCCGGTGGTGAGGCCGGCCAGGAAGAGTGCGGCCGGAAGCATGATCAGCAGGCCGCTCGGGATCAGGATGGCCGCGGTCAGGCCGGTCCACGCGACGGAGCTCGGCCCGCCGAGGGTCCCGTCCTGGAAGCGGTGGTAGACGCCGAAGACCTCGATGGCGCCGGCGAGGCCGGTGATGGATCCGCTGCCGAGCAGCACGGTCAACGGGTAGCGACGCGAATCGACTCCGGCGAGCGTCGCGAACTTCGGGTTCCGGCCGTACATCGTGAGGCGGTGCCCGGCGACGGTGTACCGGACGATCGCCCACACGACGACCGTGACGACGATGGCGATGACGAAGCCGAGGTGCAGCGACGTCCTTGGCACGAGCACCGGGAGCCACGCGTCCTGCGGGATCGTGCGGGTCGCGACGATGCTGTGCGCGTCCGGATCCTGCAGGGTGGTCCGGGTGATGAAGCGGGCCAGGCCGTCGGCGAAGTAGTTGGCGATCAGGGTGAGCACGACCAGCTGGACCCGCGTGGCCACGGCCAGCCCGCCGATCGCGCAGGCCCACGCCCCGCCGGCCAGTGCACCGATGAGCAGGGACCCGACGACGACCACGACGCCCGGGCCGGGCAGCACCGTGCCCGCGGTGGCCGCGGCGAGGCCGCCGATGACGTACTGCCCCACCTGCCCGACGTCGAACAGGCCGGCCCGGATCGAGACACTGGCCGACACCGCGATCAGAAGGATCGGCGTCATGGTCCGGGCGGTCGAGGCCAGGGCGGTGTCGGTCCCGCCGATTCCGGCGAAGAACGAGGCGAAGCCGGGCGCCACCTGGTCGACACCCTGCAGCGCCGCGAGCAGGACGGCGACGACCGCCAGCCCGAGCGCCGCGACCAGGACGATCGTCAGAGCTCGTCGTGCGCCGGTCATGGGACCTCCTCGTGCCGCGCCGCCGCGACGTCGTGGCCGAGGCCGCCGAGGAGTTCTCCGAGGCGCCCCAGGGTCAGCTCGTCGCGCTCGTAGTCGCGGCCGAGCCGGCCACGGTCGATGACGTGCACCCGGTCGCTGAGCGCGAGCAGTTCGTCGACGTCGGAGGTGACCAGGAGCACGGCGCCACCCCGGCTGGTGAACTCCCGGAGCTGGGCATGGATGAGCGCGACGCCGGCGAAGTCGACTCCTCGGGTCGGCTCGTGCGCCAGCAGGATGCGAGCGCCGTCACCGAGCTCACGTGCGACCGCGACCCGCTGGAGGTTGCCGCCGCTGAGTTCGCTCGCCGGCTGGCGGGTGCTGCTCGCCACCACGCGGGCACGTTCCACCAGCGACCGGGCGAGCTGGTCCGCCTTGCCCCGGCGCAGCAGGCCGAGGCGGCCGCGCAGGCCGGGCGGCGGGACGGCGGAGATGACGTTGTCGGTGATGCTGGCGGCGGGCGCCGAGCCCGATTCCTTGACGCTCTCCGGGATGAAGCGCAGTCCTGCGGCGCGCCGGGCCCGCGTCGACCACCTCGACACCTCCCGCCCGTCGATCGTCAGGGGCAGGTGGGCCGCGGAGCGCTGCAGACCGGCGATGGTGTCGAGGAGCTCGTTCTGGCCGTTGCCGGAGACTCCGGCGATGCCGACGATCTCGCCGGCCCGCACGCTCAGCCGTCCGCCGACGTCGAGCACCGGCACGCCTGGTGGGGCGCCGGCCGGCCGCGCGGCGCCGGTCGCCTCGCCACCGGCCGCGTCGTCACCGCCCGTCATGGCCCGGCCGATCCGCCCGAGCTCGAACGGCGCCGCCGGGAGGTGGAGCACGCTCTCGCCCCGGCGCAGCACGTTGACCTCGTCGCAGTGCTGCACCACCTCGCGCAACCGGTGGCTGATGAACACGACGCTCATGCCGCCCGCGGCGAGATCGCGCATGACCTCGAACAGGGTGTCGACCTCGCGCGGCGTCAGGTAGGTGGTGGGTTCGTCGAGCAGCAGGCAGCGGGCTCCTCGATAGAGCGCCGAGAGGATGTCGACGCGTTGGCGGACGCCGACCGGGACCTCCGCGGCCGGCTTGGCCAGCGGCACGACGATGCCGGTGCGGGCCATCAGGTCGCGGACGCCCTCCTTGTGGGCGCTCCAGCTGATGCCGCCGAGCAGCCGGCCCGGCCACGCGCCGGTCCCGGCCGCGTCCTCGGCGCCGAACACGATGTTCTCCAGCAGCGAGAGCTCGTCGACGGTGGACAGCTGCTGGCGCACCAGGCCGACCCGGACGCCGACGTCGAGCGCACCCGCGTCCGGGCTGAGGTCGCCCGAGATCAGCTGCATGAGCGTGCTCTTGCCCGCGCCGTTCTCACCGACCAGCGCCGAGATGCGGCCGGCCGTCACGGTCAGGTCGGCCCGCCGCAGGGCGCGCACCGGGCCGAACGACTTCGCCAGTCCGGCGGCGCGGACGTGGACCGGCGGGCCCGCCGCCTGCGGCGTCATCAGCCGGCCGAGCCGCCGGACAGGATGTGGTCGTAGGCGGTCGTCCCGGCCTCGACCACCTCCGCCGGCAACTCGAAGTCGTCGCTGGCCGGGCCGGTGACGTAGGGGATCTCGAAAATGTCGTCCTTCAGCCCCAGCTCACGGGTCTCGCCGCCCGGGACCGAGCCGTCGGCGTACGCGGAGATGATGGCGAAGTTGAGGTTGTCCTCGGTCGGCGCGGCGATGAAGGCCAGCGCCGGCTGGGTGTCCCTGACGGTGGCCCAGTCGGTGAGGTCCGACGCGATCGTGCGGTACTCCTTCTCCGCACCGAGGGCGTAGACCTGCAGGTTCGAGCCGGCGGCGCTGTAGATGACGTCGGCGCCCGCCGATGCCTGGCTGGTCGCAATGGAGCCGGCCTTGGCCGGGTCGGTGAACGACCCGACGGCGGTGGTGATGACCTCGACGGACGGATCGACACTCGCCGCGCCCGCGGCGAAGCCGTCGCTGTAGCGGAGCAGGGTCGGCGACTCGTCGCCGATGATGACACCGATGGTCCCCGACTCGGTCATGGCCGCCGCCATCGCTCCGGCGACGTAGGTGCCCTCCTCGTTCGCCGCGTTGAACGAGGTGACGTTGGGGCCGCTGGCGATGCCGCCGGCGATGTAGAAGGCCTGGTCGGGATACTCGGCCGCCACCTGGGTGACGGCGTCGCCGTTGGCGAAGAACGGGACGCCGATGGCGTCGTAGCAGCCCTTGGCCGCCGCCGCCCGGAGGTTGTCCGCGACGCCGGCGATGCCGGTGCCGTCGGTGACGTCGATCTCGACGCCCAGTTCGTCCGCCGCGCGGTCGAGCCCGCGCTTGATGGTCTGCTCGGCGGTGCTGCCGGTCATCGGGTCCTGCATGACGAAGGCGTAGCCGCACGCATCCGCCGACGAGCTCGTGCCGTCCGCCGCCGAGCAGGACGCCACCACGGACGTCACCGCCAGAAGGCTGGCGGTCACCGCGGCGCGGGTGCGAGTCGTGTTCATGGTCTCCTCCATGCTGAAAGGTGGTGCCAGTCAGAAGCGGTGCTCGGCGAGCGCGTCGGCCATCAGCGCCTGAGCCGCCTTCGAGCGTTCGGCGTTCCTGAGGTACAGCGACACGTACAGGCCGTCGAGGATGAGCAGGTGGACGAACCGGCTGGTCATCGCCTCGACCCTGAACTCCGTCTCGCGGCTGCCGGCGACCAGGGAGACGGTCGCCAGCTCGGTCAGCGGACTGGTGGAGAAGCTGGTGATCGCGATGACGGAGGCGCCGGCCTCGCGCGCCGCGCGGGCGGCCGCGATGGTCTCGGTGGTCGATCCGGTGTGCGAGACGACGACGGCGACGTCGTCGGGGCGCAGCAGCCGGGACTGCACGTGCTGGGTGTGGACGTCGACGGGTGCGGCCGAGTCGAATCCGATCGTGACGAGCCGGTACGAGGCGTCCTGCGCCAGGGGCGCGCTGGTGCCCACGGCGAGGAACAGGATCCGCCGCGCCCCGTCCAGGAGCTCGACCGCGCGCTCGAGCGCCTCGGCGTCGACGGTTCCGGGCGCGGTGCGCAACGCGTCGTCCGTCGAGGCGGCGAGCTTGCGCAGGATCGCACCGGGCGCGTCGGAGGCGTCCACGCCCTCCTGCACCGGCGTCCCCACCTGGATGCGGTCCTGCGCGAGCGCGATCTTGGCGTCCTGGAAGCCCTTGAAGCCCACCGACTTGCACGCCCGCACCACGGTGCCGACGCCGACGCCCGCGGACTCGGCCACGTCCGAGACGGTCAGGTGGATGGCCTCGGATCCGCTGGCCAGGAGGGCGTTGACCACCCGTGCCTCGGCGGTGGGCAGCGACGGGAGCTGAGCACGCACCCGTTCGGAGACGACGCCGGCGTCGCCCCGCGGGGTGGACCTGTCGTGAGTCATCGGTTCCTCTGCTCATCCTCGGACGGAACAATGTTCCGGATGAGGATTGCAGGCGGAATCTGATTCCGCAAGGGGTGCACGGTGACGAGACGGCGAACGGCAGACGTCATCTCGAACGCGCCGGCCGGCGGACGACCTCCCGGGGAAGGCCGCGGCACACGTCAGGCCAGGAGCGTCGCGAGGTAGGTCCTCATCCGCGCGGCCATCATGCGGTAGCCGTCGGCGCTCGGATGCAGCCCGTCGTGCAGCAGGTGGACGTCGTCCGGGCCGAGCAGGGAGCGTCCGTCGAGCACGTGCACACGGCGGTCGCCGCGAGAGCGGAGGTCCGCGGCCACCCGGTGCACGTCGTCGCGGAGGCCGGCGAGGGTGAGACCGGCGCCGTTCGGCGTCGACTCGCGCGCGGGACAGGAGATCGGCGAGCCGACGACGAGCTCGGCGTCGGGCAGTGCCGCGCGGAGGTGGCGGACCACGCCGGCCACCTGCCCCGGCCAGGTGCGCGCGGAGAAGCTGGCCCGGCCGTAGACGTTGATGCCCAGACACAGGCACACGACGTCCGGGGCGGACGCCGCGATGGCTCGGGGCACGACCGGGTCGAGATGGCACTCGGCCCCGAACCCCAGGCAGGTGAGATCCCAGCCGAGCTCCCGGGCGACCAGGGCCGGCCAGGTCTGCGATGGTCCCTCGCTGGCCGCGCACTGCGTGATCGAGCTGCCGTACGCCACCCAGCGACGAGCCGCCGGCAACGGTGCGGCCGCGGCGAGCCCGGCCGCCCGGACGGGTCCGACCAGCAACCGGCCACGATGCGGCAGCCACACCTCGACTCGCGTGGGTCGCGACGGCAGGTCCACGCACAGCAGCGTCCGGGCCTCGACCTGCTGCCGGGCCGTCAGCCGCCCGTCCAGCAGCACGTCGGCCGGCCCGCACCCGGCCTCGGCGCCGACCAGCTCGAACTCGAGCCGGCGGGCCCGGACCGACGCGGCGAAGCGCACGCCGGCCGGGATCCTGGCCTGCTGGTACAACCCGGGCGCGTAGACGTAGGGCTCCTCCTCCGGCGGCAGCCGCCAGGGCTGCCAGCGCCCACCGTCCGGCGTCCACGCCACCGTCCCGCTCCAGAGGTCCGGGCGCCGCCCGGGGCCGAGCTCCACCCGTCAGCCCTTGATCGATCCGAGCAGAACACCCTTCTGGAAGTACTTCTGCACGAACGGATAGACCACGATCATCGGCACGGCCGCGACGACGACCGCCGCCATCCGCACGGTGACAGTCGGCACGACGGCGTCGGGGTCGTCCATGGCGACGCTCTGAACCAGCAGGTCCCGCACCACCACCTGCAGCGGCAGCAGGTCCGGGTCGCGGACGTACAGCACCGCGTTGAGGAAGGTGTTCCAGTTCGCCACGCCGTAGAACAGCCCGATCGTCATGAGCACCGGCGCCGACAGCGGCACGACGATCTGCAGCAGCGTGCGCAGCTCCCCGGCGCCGTCGAGGCGGGCCGACTCGAACAGCTCCGTCGGCAGCCCCCGGAAGAACGTCATCATCACCAGCACGTTGAAGACGCTCACGGCCGACGGGATGATCAGCGCCCACACGGTGTCGAGCAGCCCGGTCGCCTTGACCACCAGGTAGGTCGGGATGATGCCGGCCGAGAACAGCGTGGTCATCAGCAGGCCCATGAGCAGGATGCTGCGTCCCGGCAGCCGGCGCTGGCTGAGCGGATAGGCGAGGAACGTCGTGAGCAGCAGGTTCAGCGCCGTGCCGACCACCGTGATGAAGACCGTGACGGCGAACGCGCGCGGCATGCGCGAGTCCTCCCACAGGTACGTGTACGCGTCGACGGTGAACGACCGCGGGAACAGCACGTACCCGCCGTTCTTCAGCAACTCGGCATAGGGCGTGAAGGAGGCCGACACGACGATGAGGATCGGCACCACCGCGGCCAGAGCCACGAGAGTGAGGCCGATGTAGACGATCGCGTTGATCACCTTGTCTTCGCGGCCGGTCACCATATCTGTCCGTCCCAGCGTCGAGCGAGTCGATTGGCCCCGACGATCAGCACCAGCCCGATCAGCGACTTGAAGACGCCGACGGCGGCCGCGAGGCTGTAGTTGAGGTCCTGGAGGCCGGCCCGGTAGACCCAGGTGTCGATGATGTCGCCGACCGGGTAGACCTGCACGTTGTAGAAGACCAGCACGTGGTCGAAGCCGGCGTCGAGGATGTTCCCGATCCGCAGCACCAGCAGCAGGATGATCACCGTCCTGATGCCGGGCAGCGTGATGTGCCAGATCATCCGCAGCCGGCTGGCGCCGTCGACCCGGGCGGCCTCGTAGTACGACGGGTCGATGCCCACCATCGCCGCCAGGTAGATGATCGCGCCCCAGCCGATGTCCTTCCAGATGTCGGAGACGACGAGGACGGTCCGGAACCAGTCGGTCGAGGTCAGGAACGGGATCGTGGTGTCGAAACTGTCGCGGAGGAACGTGTTGAGGACGCCGGAGCTCTCCGACAGCAGCGCCACCGCGACGCCGTAGATGATCACCCACGACAGGAAGTGCGGCATGTAGCTGAGCGTCTGCACCCACCGCCGGAACCAGCGGACCCGGCACTCGTTGAACAGCAGCGCCACCAACATCGGCGGGACCGTGCCCCAGAACAGCTTGTAGACCGAGATCAGGATGGTGTTCGTCATGAGCTGGCCGAAGTACGGCGACTCGAAGAACTGCGCGAAGTACTTCCACCACGGATCGGCCCACGGGCTGCCCAGCATGCCCTGGGCGATGTTGTAGTCCTTGAACGCGACGACGATCCCGTACATCGGCGCGTACTTGTAGACCAGCACCCACGCGAGTCCCGGCAGCAGGAGCAGGTACAGCGTCCGGTGCGCCACGACGTTGCGCCACAGCCGCCGTCGCCGCGACAGCACCGGCGCCGGCCGGCCGCCGGCGGGACCGGCCGGGGTGGCCTCGACCCGGGCGTCCGCCGACACGCTCATGGCGCCCCGCCCTCGGCGCGGGCGGCGGTCAGCTCGGTGAGCACCGTCCGGGACTGAACGAACACCGCCTGCGCGGCCAGCCCGGTCACCGCCAGCAGCGTCACCGGGTGCAGGACGGCGAGCACGGCCGCCGCGGCCACGACCGCGACCGTGATCGCGGTGCGCCCCGGCCGTGCCAGGGCCATCGCCGTCGCCAGCCGCAGCAGCCTCGGCAACGGCTCGTCGGCCTGCGCCAGGAGCGGGAACAAGTGCACGCCGACGCCGGCGGCGAACACCGCCGCCAGCGTCGACACGATCGTCAGGGCCGTGGCCAGGCCGCCGCCGAACCGGATGCCGGCCAGGGCGGGCAGCAGCGTCCCCGCCACGATCCCGAGCAGCGCCAGACCCACCGGCACGGAGCGGCGGAAGGTGGAACGGTAGGCGCCCAGGAACGTGCGCAGCACCGGCCGGTGCTCGTCGAGCTCCCGGGACCGCGCGACGGCGAACAGCGCCGCCGTCGCCGGCCCGAGGGTGATCAGCGGCAGGCTCGCCACCAGCCACAGGAGGCTGCCGAGGACGACCTCGTACCCGCCTTCCAGCCAGCGGTGGACGCGTTCGGACGGGCCGCCCGTCGTCTCGGCGATGGACATGACGGCGCCGCCTAGTCCGTCAGCCCGAGCTCGTCCAGCTGAGCGGCGCCGGCGTCGATCAGCTCGGCGTAGCGGAACTGGCCGGTGAGCTCGTCCACGAACGCGTCGTAGTCGGCGAGGCTCTTCGCGCCGGTGAGGAACTGGACCAGCTGCTCGGTCGCGTAGCGCTCGGCGTCGGAGGCGGTGTAGCCCTCGGGCGGCACCACGAGCGAGTCGTACACCAGGGTGAGCGGCTGCGCCGCGGCGACGTCGATGAACGGCTTCTCGTCCGGGAACTTGACCTCGAGGTAGGTCTCCTCGTCGCGGCCGGTGAGCTGGTACACGAAGAAGTAGCCGCCGTCCTCGTCCAGCGCCGGAAGCGCCGCCAGGGTGTCGCCGTCAGCGGTGTAGTGGGTGCCTTCGACGCCGAACGACACCAGCCGGTTGCCCTCGTCCGTCGAGACGTAGTTGAGCAGGTCGATCAGCGCGTCGACCTTCGCCTCGTCCTCGCCGACCGAGGCCGGGACGGCGAAGAAGCTCGCACCGTAAGGGTCGAGCGTGATGTAGCCGTCGCCCGCGGGCCCGCTCATGACGGGCAGCTGCTGCCAGTCGGCGCCGGGCTGCGCGGCCGCGGCGGCATCGACGAACTCCTGCTTCTTCATCGCGTCCCAGCCGGCGGCCATGACGCCGGCCCGGCCCTGGAAGGCGCGGTCGCGAGCCTCGTTGAAGTCGATGCTGAAGCTGTCGGGATCGACGACGCCGCTGCCGACCAGCCGCTGGACGTACTCGACGGCGGCCGGCGTGTCGGGGTCGGTGTAGCCGTTGACGACGGCGCCGTCCTCGACGTAGAAGCGCCCCGGCCCGGCGGTGCCGAACGAGCCCCACAGCGGGGCGAACGGGTTGAACGCCGTCGAGCTGCCGGTCAGGCCGTAGGTGTCCGCGCTGCCGTTGCCGTCCGGGTCGCCGGTGGTGAAGGCCTGGAGCACCTGCTCGAAGTCCTCGACCGTCGTCGGCAGCGCCAGCCCGAGCGTCGCGAGCCAGTCGGCCCGGATCCAGTACGTGACGTAGCTGGCCGGCGCCGGCTTGCGCACGACGGCCTGCGGCTTGCCGTCGATGACGCCCAGCTCGAACACGTCCTCGCCGACGAAGTCGATGTACTCCTGCAGCCGGTCGCGGTAGGGCGTCAGGTCGAGCAGGAGCCCCTGCGACGCGTACAGGTCCAGCTGGGTGCGGTTGAGCCGGAAGAAGTCGGGCGCGTCGCCTGCCGCGAGCATCGCCGCGAGGTTCTCCGGGGTGCGCACGCTGGTGATGGTCGCGCCGACCTGCTCCTCGAGCGCTTCCTTGATCGGGTTGTCGTCGGGAACGGTCACCTGGTCGGCCGCGCCGCCGACCGCGATCTCCAGCTCGGGCGGCGCGCCGTCGCCGGCCCCGTTCCCGTCGTCACCGCAGGCGGTGAGGGCGGAGGCCGCCAGCAAGAGCGCGACCGCGGTGCCGGCCGCACGGGTCCTGCATGTCCTCATCGACATCTCCTCGATAGCTGGAATCGTGGCGCCATTGGTCGCCGCTGCGGGCAACCGTAGATTGTTAACCGTCAGTTTGACAACCGACAGTCAGTTATCGAGGATACGATCGTGTCGGAACGCCGACAGAGAAGGAGTCACCGTGTTCGAGGTCGATGCCATCCAAGCCACTGATCTTGGGGAGCGGGTGGCGGCCCAGCTGCGCCGGCTCATCATCAGTGGGTCCATCGCACCGGGTACCCGGCTGGTCGAGCAGTCGTTGTCCGACATGTTCGACGTCAGCCGCGGCCCGATCCGCGATGCCCTGAAGACCCTGCAGACCGAAGGGCTGGTGGACACGCGGCGGCGCGCGATCTACGTGATCGGCCTGGACGATCGCCGCATCTCGGAGCTGTACTCCGTGCGGCACGCCCTGGAGAGCCTCGCCCTGCGCGAGGCCGTCGCCCGCGTCGGCGCCGCTGGCTGGGGCGACTTCCAGCAGCCACTCCTGGAGATGCGTGCCTCCGCCGACCGCACGGACCCCGAGTCGTTCGCGGTCGCGGACCTCGAGTTCCACTCGCGGTTCTACGAGGCCGCCGACAACCGCCTGCTCTCGACCATGTGGAACCAGATCCGCCCGACGTTCGTGGTGCTGCTGCAGATCACGAACGCGCGCGACGCCGACCTGCATCCGGCCGCCGAGTCGCACGCGGTGATCCTCGAGCGCGCCGGTGAGGGCGACGCCGACGCGGCGCTGCGCGAGCTGACCGTGCACCTCGACGACGCACGGCAGCGGCTGATCGAGGCCCACCGCGAGGTGCTGCAGCGCGCCGAGGCCGCACGGTGACGATCGGCGGCGTCATCTGCCCGGTCGTCACCCCGCTGACGGCGGACCAACGGCTGGACGTCGACGCACTGGAGGCCCAGGTCGAACGCCTGTCGGCGCACGTCGACGCGATCATGGTCCTCGGCACCACGGGCGAGCTCCCGCTCCTCCCCCGCGCCGTCGCCGACGACGCCGTCGCCCACGTGGCCCGGCTGGCCGGCGACCGGATGACCGTCGTCCTCGGCATCGGTGACGCCGGGACGGCGGGCGCGCTGGACAACCTGCGTCGCGTGCGGCCGGGCGTCGACTACGTGGCGGCCTGCACGCCCTACTACTTCACCCCCGCCGACTCCGACGCGCTGATCCGGCACTTCACCGTGCTGGCCGACACCGCGACGGTGCCGCTGCTGCTGTACAACATCCCGCAGTGCACCGGCCAGCGCGTCCCGGTGGCCGTCGCCGCCAGCATGGCGGCGCATCCGAACGTGGCCGGCATCAAGGACAGCTCCGGCGACGCCGGCTACTTCGCCGACCTGGCGCGGCTGCGCTCGGCCGGGTTCGCCGTGCTGCAGGGCGACGAGAAGCTGGCCACCACGTCGTTGCGGCTCGGCGCCGACGGCATCGTCTCCGGGCTGGAGAACGTCGCCCCCGGCACCGTCCGGCGGCTGATCGACGCCGTGCGCGACGACGACGTGCCGCGGATCACCGCCCAGGAACAACTGATCCGGCAGCTGGCCGACCTGATCTCGCACGGCTACTGGCTCAGTGCTCTCAAGTACGCGGTGTCGCTGCTGACCGGCGGGTCCGGCACCGCGGCGGCGCCGCTCCCGGAGGTCGGCCTCACCGACCGGGTGGCCATCGAGGCCGCCCTGGACCAGGTGCGCGCCGCGACCGCCGTCTGACCTTCCGGCACCACCGCCACCCGACGACGAAAGGCATGCCCGGATGCGCCAACGCACCGACCTGTTCAACCCGCTGAGCGTCGTGGTCACCCACGACGACTTCGACGACGGCGCCTGCGGGTGGATGGACCTCACCCCGAACTTCACCGAGCCCGGTTTCACCCACCGGCCGACGGTCCTGGACAAGTCGCGCTGGGGCGCGCCGATGCTGAGCACGTCGACGTACTCCTACGTCGGCACCGGCGGGTCGATGCACGGCACCTACTCGCTGAAGCTGGCGACGAAGCCGGTGGCCGCCCGGTACGAGGAGAAGCCCGCCGTCGGCAGCTTCTCGCACGCCATCAAGCGCCTGTCGATGTTCCGGCCGATCAACCGGCTCCAGTTCGAGATGTGGTACACCTACACGCCCGAGCAGGACCGGCACGCGATCGGCGAGCGCGACATCCGCGCCTTCGGCTTCCTCTTCGACATCCAGGACCACGAGTCGCGGTGGATGCCCGGCCTGCGGTACCTGAACTCCGTCAACGGTGAGCTCGCCCAGCGCTGGCAGACCACGTCCGCCTCGGACGTCACCGACGTCGAGTGGGCCTACGGCCGCGAAGGCGAGTGGAACATCCGCGGCATCGACCCGCAGTGGTACGGGCGGCGCCACGCGGACGGCTCGGCCGACGCGTTCAAGGACGTCCCCGGCGGCGACCAGCAGCTCTGCTACAACGAGAGCGACGACAAGGTCAACTGGCTGTACTTCCGCCTGCTGCTCGACGTCCCGAACCGGCGCTACCTCGAGTTCCAGTCGATGGACACGGTCGTCGACCTCTCCGCCGCGGCCCAGCCGACCGTCACGCGCCGCTACGCCCGCATCGGCGGCCTGGTCAATCCGATCCTCTGGGTCGAGAACGACGCCGACCGGCGGGTCTTCTTCCACCTCGACTCCGCGCTGGTCTCGATCGACTGACCGCCCCGACCGAAGGACCTCCATGCGCAACTTCCAGATGACCGTGGTCGAGCGTCGCGAGCCGTTCGAGCACGAGGTGCAGACCCACCCGTTCGAGGCCGCCTGGGCCAGCGAGGCCATCTTCTTCGTCCGGGTGGAGGCGATACCGGACGGCACCCGGCTCGACGCGGCGGTGCAGATGTCCGCCGACGGCATCCGCTGGGTCGACGAGGGCACCACCTTCCCGACGATGAGCGCGGCCGGCGACTACGCCGTCAAGGTGTCGCACTTCGGCGGCTGGCTGCGGCTGGCCGGACGGCTCCAGGGCGCCGACCCGGCGGCGACGCTGACGGTGCAGCTGGCGCTGAAGGAGTGACCACCGCCGCGCCGCCCGTCCTGGTCGTCGGCGCGAAGGGCCTCGGCCCGGGTGGCGGTGTGACGACGCTGCACCTCGACCGGGCCGGGTCCGCACGCCGGGCCGCCGGGACGATCGTCCCGGCGGCCCGCCCGGTCGCCATCACGGCGGGCGACGGCGTCGTGTACGTCGCCTGCGCCGGTGAGGACGCGATCCTCTCCATCCGGGTCGCCGCTGACGGCCGGCTCGGCCGCTGGACCCGCACGCCCGCGGCCGGCCGGAGCCCGTGCTCGTGTGCCGTCGTGCCCGGCGGGTACCTGGCCACCGCGAACTACCTGGCCGGAACCGTGAGCCTGCACGCGCTGGACCGCACCGGCCTGCTGGGCGCGCCGGCCGACGTCGCCCAGGTGCCGCGCCGCCCGCCGGGCCCGGTCCGCGAGCGCCAGCCGGGCCCGCGTCCGCACCAGGTGAGGATCGGCCCCGGCGGCGAGGTCCTGGTGTGCGATCTCGGCGGCGACGCCGTGTGGAGCTACGAGGTCCGGCGCGGCCGGCTCCGGCTCGCCGGCCGGCTCGATCTCCCGCCCGGGACCGGTCCGCGCAACCTCGCGCCGTCGGCCGGACCGCCGGGAGCGGCGGCCGCCGTGGTCGCCGGTGAGCTGGCCGGCACCGCTGTCGGCGTCGACCTGCGGGCCCGGCGGGTGCACTCGCCGCCGCTGGCCGTCGGTCCCGGGTCGGGCCAGCCGGCCGGCATCGCCGCCGGGCCCGCCGCGACCTACGTCGCCGACCGCGCGAGCGACACCGTGACGGCCTTCCGGTGGGAGCACGGCACGCTGCGCCGCACGGCGGACCTCGCCGTGGCGGCGTTTCCGCTCTCGCTCGCCGTCGCCGGGTACGACGGGCAGGACCACCTCGTCGTCGCCAGCCGCGACGCCGGAGTGGTGAGCGGCCACGCGATCGGCGCGGACGGAGCACCGGATCCGCGACCGTCGTTCCGGGTGGCGGTGCCGGGCGTGATCGCCGTCAGTGCGTACCGGCCCTGACCACCCGGTCGAGGATGAGCGCCGTGACGGCCTCGGCGTCGATGTCGTCGACCAGGCGGACGCTGCCCGCCGGATCGGGCGCCGCTCGGGTGTGCCCGGCGCCGGGGCCGTCGACCTCGACGACGGGGCGGACCGCCGTCGTGGCGACGAGGTCCGGCGCCAGCAGGCCGGCCGCCGCGACCGCGTCGTGCGGGTGGACGAAGGTGCGGTCGCGCAGGCCCGCGTACCGCGTCATCTCCCGGGAGATGATCGCGCCCAGCGGGCCCGCCGCGGCGATGCGGGCGATGCCGCCGGTGTCGACGCGGACGCGCTGGGTGATCTCCAGCCCGGTCACGACGACCGGCGCGCCGGACCCGAGCACCTCCGCGGCCGCCTCCGGGTCGCAGAGCATGTTGTACTCGCCGCCCGGCGGCGCGAACGACCCGCCCATGACGTGGATGCTGTGCACGTCGCGGGCGAACCCGGGGTCGGCCCGCAGGGCCGCCGCGAGGTTGGTGAGCGGGCCGATGGCCAGCACGGCGACCGTGCCGGGCCGCCGCGCCACCGCCTGGGTCAGGAAGGCGGACGCCGATGCGGCGGGGTCGACCTCCTCGTCGTCCGCCTCGCGCAGCGGCGGGCTCTCGTGCCGCATCGACCGCAGCGGGCGGCCGGCGAGGGAGCGACCGGCCCCCACCGCCACCGGTGTGTCCGGGCGGCCAGCGAGCCGCAGCACGTAACGGGCCGTCCGGGCACGCTGCACCGGGTCGCCGTAGACCGTCGTGACGCCGAGGAGATCGATCTCCGGCGAGCCGAGGATCGTGGCCAGCGCGACGATGTCGTCGACGTCGGAGCCGATGTCGGTGTCGATCACCAGGCTCGACGGTGCCGCCGTCATGGCTGGAAACGCGTGCCGGCGATGTGCCGCACACCGCCGGGCACCGGCAGGTCCTCACCTGCCGCGTTGAAGTAGTAGGCCGCGAAGACCGAGCCGTCGGACAGCTGGACGGCGCGCGGGTAGCCCAGGTCGGAGGAGCCGCCGTCGTCGCGCAGCACGATCTCGGGCCCCCACGTCCGGCCGGCGTCGTCCGAGACGCGGGCGCGGATGCCGTACGGCGCGACGCGGTAGCCGTACACCGCGGCCAGCCGCCCGTCGTCGAGGCCGACCAGCGCGGTGGGCCCGCCGAAGTCGGCGATGCGCGACACGTAGCTCCAGGTGACGCCGCCGTCGCGGGAGCCCCACAGCTCCGGCCAGGTGTTCGACGGGGTGATCTCGCAGCGCAGGGCCGCGAGGATCTCACCGTCGGCACGCTGGACCGGGCTCGGGTAGTACCGCTTCGTGAACGGCGCGTCCGGACGGTCGCTCATCAGGGCGGACAGGTAGTGCCAGGTGCGGCCGCGGTCCTTCGACGCGTACACCGCGATGAGCCGCTCGGCCGCCCGCCCGTCGCCCGCCGGGCCGAAGCCGACGGACGCGAACAGCAGCACCGTGCCGTCCGGGCGCACCACGTAGTCCGGCTTGATCTGCATCCAGTTGAAGACGAAGTGCGGCAGCGCGACGGGCTCGCCGAAGGTGCGGGCGCGGTCGCGGGACACGGCGATGTAGGCGCGGTGCCTGGCATCGCCCGGCGGCTGGCCGAACCCGGCGGTGAGGCAGAAGTCCGGGCCGGTCCAGTCGCCGTCCACCGGCTCAAGCCGGCTGGTTCCGCCCTTGGCCAGCGTGTTCACGGTGTTCCGGCGGGTGTCGACGAGGTGCAGGGAGTCCGCGGGCCAGCTGCGGCCGCCGTCGGTGGAGCGCATGGTCACGTACTCGCTGTCGATCTCGATGTTCTCGTGCTTGAGGTCCAGCGGGTGCCGGTAGGCGCAGCGGCCGCGAGCGAAGCTCACCACCAGCTCGTCCTGCCGGCCCGTGTCGAACCGCCACAGCCCGTGGTTGAACGGCCAGGCAGCGAACCATTCCGGGTCGCGGTAGATCGTCACGTGCTCCGCCTTGCCGTCGATCGTCTCCACCGAGCCTCCTCGTTAACCGACTGCTTGCCGTCTTGATGACGGTTAACTATATTACAAACTCGTTCTGCGCCCCCTCTTCCCCTCCCTGAAGGAGACGACCGTGACGCATCCCCGGCCTCTCAGGCGTTCCGTTCTCGGCTACCTCGGTATGGGCACCATCAGCGCGGTCGCGGCGTCCACGGTCGCGTCGTCGGCCACCGCGGCGGCGGTGCCCCCGGGGCTGCGCATGCTCGCCTCCTCGCCGGTGGAGGGCTACCTGACGGCCGGCGAGGTGACAGCGGCGGCGGTCGACCCGGCCGTGGACTTCCTGCAGACCCAGGGCTACCACGCCGCAGGCGACGGCGGCGGCGCGCTGTACCAGCGGGTCACGGCCCAGCCGGCCCACGCGGGTGCGTTGCAGTCCGCCGACGGCGCCTGGTGGGAGTTGCTCAGCCCGGAACCCAACCCGGTGATGTTCGGCGCGGCCGCCGACGGCACGACCGCCGACGACGCCGTCTTCCAGGACCTGGAGACCTACACGCAGAACCAGCAGGTCGACCTGCTCGGGAAGACCTACGCGTTCACCGGCGTCCCGCCGATCGCCACGCCCACCGTCACCCCGAACCCGTACACGAACAACTACGTCAACGGCTTCTTCGCCAGCGGCGGGCAGACGCTCAGCGCCGACTTCGACCGGACCCTGGTCGCCGACACGGTCGACACCGGCGGCGTCGAACCCGCCTACCCCGGCGGCGCCAACGGCACGCCGACCATCTCCGGCCGCACCAACCGCAGCCTGCGCCTCGTCATGGCGTCACAGAACAGCCGGTCGCAGGCGGCCCGCTCGGTGAACGTCGGGTCGGCGTTCTGCTGGGCGCTCGGCAACGTCTCCGGCAACTACTCGGCCCGGCAGTCCGTCGCGCAGTCGAACCAGTCGGTCAACGTCGGCACCGAGGAGTGCGAGGTCTACGGGTCGCGTGGCGGCAACTACAGCGCCGTGTTCAGCCACAGCGAGGGACTCGGCGACGTCAACATCGCGACCCGGCACTCGTACACGTCGGCCGAGTACTGCGCGAACATCGCGTCGCACACGTCCGACGCCGGCGGCGGCCGGGGCTTCCGCGGCGAGGTCGTGGTCACCGGCGGCGCCGTCACCGGCGTGACCGTCCTCGATCCCGGCACGCGGTACAGCGCCACCGACGAGCTACGGGTCCGCGACCGGGTGGCGATCATCAGCGACGACGCCGTGGTCACCCCGGTCGTCGACGCGAACGGCGGCATCACCGGCGTCACCGTCGTCCACGGCGGCAGCGGCTACACCGCCGGCCGGGTCGACATCAACCCCGTCACGCCCGGCTACATGTCCGCGAACCTCGCCACCCAGACGTCGCGCACCTTCGGCCGCACCTCCGCCAACGTCGCCACCGCACAGGCCGAGACCCACGCCGAGCTGGCCTTCAACCTCGGCTCCGAGACCAGCACGGCCTCCGGCCGCCGCTCCGGCTCGGTCGGCGGCAGCGGCTGCACGACGTCCGGCGCCGGGGCCATCGCGCTCGGGGCGGTCAACTCCCAGGCCACGGCCGACGGCGCCGTCGTCATCGGCCGCCGCACGATCAACGACCAGGTGCGTTCGCTGGCCCTGGGCGACTCCGCCGCGGGGGCGGCCTCCACCGCCAACCGCCGCCACCACCTGTTCCAGAACGGCAACTACCAGCTGGCCGGCACGGTCACCGGCTCGACGCCGTTCACCGACTATGCGGAGTACTTCGAGAACGCCGCCGCCGGCGTCATCGCGCTGGGCTCACTCGTCGCCCTCGACGGCGCCACCGTCCGGCCCGCGTCCGGCGGCGACGCCGTGCTGGGCGTGGTCTCCGCCACCGCGCTCGTCGCCGCCGGCGACTCGCCGTTCACGTGGAGCGGCCGGTACCTGACCGGAGAGTTCGGCGAACCGATCCTGGAGCAGGTCCCCGACCCCGACTGGCCCGAGACCGTCCCGGACCCCGAGTGGACGCCCGGGACGGACGAGCACGAGTCCGAGCGGCCGCAGGTCCCCAACCCGCAGCCGCGGCCGACCATCACCGTCCGCGCCGAGAACCCGGACTACGACCCCGGCCAGGCCAACGTGCCGCGCTCGGAGCGGCCCGAGGAGTGGACCTGCGTCGGCCTGCTCGGGCAGGTGCACCTCCGCGTCGACGACACCGTCCAGGCCGGTTCCCGGGTCACGGCCGGCGCCGACGGCGTGGGCACGGCGGGCGAGAACGAGCGCTTCATCCAGTGCATGGAACTCCGTCAGCCCTACGACGCCGCGAAGGGCTATGCGGTGGCCTTCTGCCTGATCCGCTGAGCCGCGGGGGTCACTCCAGCGGGACGGCCGGGTCGAACGTGACGGCGAGGTCGAGGTGGCTGGTCTCCGGGTCGCCGGTGTCGGTGATGCCCAGGACCTCGTAGCTGAGGGGGCCGTGGGTGACGGTGTCGCCGGCGGCCACCTCGTCGGCGAAGTCGCGTTCGACCCGGGTCTCGGTGGTGGCGCCCTCGGCGTACCAGAACAGCGTGTACTCGAACGTCGCGGTGTCGCCGTCGATGACGGTGACGCCGGTGCCGACGTCGGGCCAGAGGCCGGTGGCCTGCAGGGTGACCCGCGGCGTCGCGTCGCCGGCGGCGGAACGGGCCTGGACGGCGACGTCCTGGCCGGCGGGCGGGGTGACGTGGACGATGGAGAGGTTGCTGCCGGGCGGCGCGTCGCAGGCGACCAGCGCGAAGTCGGACCGGTCGCCGATGGTGTCGCCCTCGACGTCGGGCTCGCACAGGTCGATCGCGACCGCCGGCGCCGTCGGCTCGCCGTCGGGGATCTCGCCCTCGCCCAGCGTCGGGCTCGCCGACGCGCCGGTGTCGTCGGCGTCGTCGCCGCACCCGGCGAGCACGAGCGCGAGCACCGCCGCGGCGGCCGCGGCGAGCGTCCGCCGGCGACCGGTGGTCAGGGCGTGTCCTCGGTGAGCGGGACCGACGGGTCGAAGCGGACCGCGAGGTCGACGTGGCTGGTGGCGACGTCGCCGGTGTCGGTGATGCCCAGCACCTCGTAGCTGAGCGGCCCGTGCGTGACGGTGTCGCCGACCGCGACGTCGTCGGTGTAGACGACGGCGACCTTGGTGTCGCGCTGCAGCGACCGCTTCGGCGTCGGGCTCCAGGCCAGCCGGTAGGTGAGCGTAGCCCGGCCGCCGCCGACGGTGACGTCCTTCCACAGCCCCGAGGTGGTGAGGTGCGCCCACGGCGCGGTCTCGCGGTCCGGCGCGGAACCGACCTGGATGGACGGACGCTGGCTGACCGGCGCCGCGACGTGGATGATCGAGAGGTTCGTCCCCGCGGGGGCGCCGGCGACGACGCGCGCCTTGGCCGTGCGCGTGTGCACGGTGGGGTCGTCGGCCGGCGGGTCGACGAGGTCGACGGCCACCGTGGCGAGTCCGCCGCCCTCGCGCTGTCGTGCGCTCACTTCGTCACCGCCACGTAGGTGAACTCGGGCCAGTCGTCGGCCGGCTCGGGGAACTGGCCGGAGTTGAACTGCTCGGGCGTCATCGCGACGACGCTACCCTCACCGCCCCACGGGTTCATCACCAGAACGTTGCCGTCGTCGTCGAACCCGACGACGGAGTAGGCGTGGCCACCGCCGCCCAGGACGATCGGCTTGCCGTCCTCGAACGCCTCCTGCATCTGCTGGAACTGGAGCTCGGGCGGGAGGAAGAACGGCAACGGCAGGTCGGTCTTGTCGCTGCCGGTGCCGATGGTCGTCTCCAGCCGGTCCGGCGTGTAGGCGCCGTCGATCTCGACGTAGTTGCCGCCCTGGTACTGCGCCATGGCCTTCTCGTAGATGGACGCCCAGGTGATCTCGCCGTCGAGCTCGTCGCCGTTGTAGGCCGGGTTGCCGCCGTCGGCCGGGACGAAGCCGTTGACGGTGACCTGCACGGGGCTGCCGTTCTCGTCGTACACCGTGACGGTGTAGGTGCCGTTCGGGTTCTCCTGGATGTGCCGGTCCAGGAACGTCGGGTCGGCGGCCTGGGCGGCGGCGATGGACGTCAGCGTGGCGCAGTCGCCGATGCCGCCCTGGTCGATGTCGGTGAAGCCGTTGCCGCCGTCGGTGAAGTCGGTGTCGGCGGTCATGTCGACGTCGCCGTCGACCCAGCCGTCGGCGTCGCCGTGCAGCGTCGGCTCGAGGTTGGGGACCTCGGTGTGGAACTCCTGGACCTGCTCGGCGCTCATGTTGCGCATGAGGAACGAGCTGAGGCCGAGCGACGGCTGGCCCGGATCGGGCTGCTCGTTGTCGGGGTCGCCCTTGTTGTCGCCCAGCCACTGGTTGAGCGCGGCGCGCTCCTCGTCGTCGAGGTTGTCGAGGGCCGCCTGCACCTCGTCGGCGGAGTAGCCGTTGGTCACCGCCCACTCGTCCCAGTCCGACGGCGGGTCCTCGCCCTCCGACACCCCGGTGATGGTGTCCTCGATCGCCTGGACCTGCGCCGGGTCGATCAGCTTGCCGGTCTCGAAGTAGTCCATGGCGGCGTCGTGGTCGATCTGCTCGCCGAGGTCCGGCGCGCCGGGCACCTGGATGGGGCTGAACAGGTAGTCGAGCGGGTCGCCGGCGTTGATGACCGGCTGCATCGACTGGGCGAGGAGTTCGAGGTCGCCGCGCGCGCCGGAGGTCCGATCGGCGAACTGGCCGCGGATGTCGTCGGCCTCGCCCTCGGACCCGAAGCGGTCGAACAGCGTGCCGTCGTCCCACTCGCGGCGCAGCTCGTCGATGGCGGTCTTCGCGGTCTCGGCCTCGTCGCGGATGGTCCGGCACGCGGACGCCATCTGCGACAGGTTGTCGGCCATCTGCGCGGCGTCCTTCGCCTGCTGCTGCATGCGGCCGAGGCGCTCTGAGGGCATCGGCCCCTTCCAGACCGCCTCGGTGGCCGCGGTGGCGGTGTCGTCGGCGATGGCCTGGGCGGCCTCGGCGGCCTTGTCGAACCCCGTCGCCTGCTCGTCCCAGACGTCGGCGTCGTGCTCGAACGGGTCGGGCTTCGCGAACACGGCGTCAGATGTCCTTGTACTCGTCGTAGGCGGCGAGGTCGAGCCGCCCCTGGTGGTCGGCCCGGCTGTGCAGCACCTGGAGCACCTGGACGCTCTTGACCCGGGCCTCGGTGACCGACTCGTCGTTGCGCATGGCGGAGAGGTCGGGCCCGTAGACATCGGGCTGCGCGTAGTCGGCGTCGGGGGCGACCGCGACGAGGCGATCGCCCGCGGCCTCCAGGGTCGGCGGATCGATCTCGTTCGGCGGCACCGTCAGATCGTAAGGGGACGAATCGCGGCAATTCAATGCCCTGTGTCTCACAGTCACACGGACGGCCACGGGTAGTGGGCCCGCGGCGGGCCCGCGGCAGGCGTCGCGGCTCAGCCGCCGGCGCCGTCGAGCCAGGCCAGCACCGCGAGCACCCGGCGGTTGTCGTCGGGCGCCTGCGGGAGGTCGAGCTTGGTGAAGATGCTGTTGATGTGCTTGGTGACCGCGCCCTCCGACACATGCAGGCGCGCGCTGATGGCGGCGTTGGAGCGGCCCTGCGCCATCAGCGTCAGCACCTCGCGCTCGCGGTCGGTGAGGCGGTCGACCGGGTCGGGGCGGTTCGTCAGCAGGCCGGCGACGACCTCGGGGTCGAGGACGGTGCCGCCGGCGGCGACCTGCCGGACCGCGGCCAGGAAGCCGTCGACGTCGGCGACGCGGTCCTTGAGCAGGTAGCCGATGGAGCCCTGGCCGTCGGCGAGCAGGTCGCGTGCGTAGAGCGGCTCGACGTGCTGGCTGAGGACGAGGACGGGCAGCGCCGGGCGGGCGGCGCGGGCCATGGTCGCCGCGGTGAGGCCCTCGGTGGTGAAGGTGGGCGGCAGCCGGACGTCGAGGACGGCGACGTCGAAGTCGTCCTTGGCCAGCGCCGCGGCCAGCGTGGCGGCGTCCTGCACGGCGTCGGTCACCACGATGTCGTCGGACTCGAGGATGCGGGTGAGTCCGACGCGCAGCAGCGCCTGGTCCTCGGCGATCAGGGCTCGGAGCCGGGCCACGGCACCTCCAGGGTCACGGTGGTCGGGCCGCCGACCGGGCTGGCCACGGCGACGGTGCTGTCGAACGCGGCGAGCCGGCGGGCGACGCCGGACAGCCCGCTCCCCCGCGGGTCGGCGCCGCCGCGGCCGTCGTCGCCCACCACGAGGCGCACGCGGTGACCGTCGACGCCGCCGGTGACCCACAGGCGGGTGGCGCCGGCGTGCTTGACGGCGTTGGCCAGGCACTCGGCGACGGCGAAGTAGAGGGCCGACTCGACCGGCGCCGGCAGCGGGCCGGGCAGCCGCAGCGTCACCGTCACCGGGCCCGGCAGCGACAGCGCGAGCGCCTCGACGGCGCCGGTCAGGCCGCGGTCGGCCAGCGCCGGCGGGTGGATGCCGCGGACCACCGAGCGCAGGTCCTCGAGCGCCGACACGGTGCCCTCGCGTGCCTCGCGCAGCAGCTCGGCCGCGGCCTCGGGGTCGGCCTTCAGCAGCCGCTCGGCCAGTCCGACGTTCATGCCGACGGCGGCGATGCGGGCCTGGGCGCCGTCGTGCAGGTCGCGTTCGATGCGCCGCACCTCGGCGGCGGAGTGGTCGATCAGCTCGGCGCGGGTCTTCTCGACCTCGACGACGCGCTCGGCCAGCCGGCGGCTCAGCGAGTGGCCGAGGATGGCGGCGTCGGCCAGCGCCCGCGTGCGCACCAGCCACGGCGTGCCCACCCACCACAGCACCGTCATCGGGACGGCCAGGACGGTCAGCGCCGCCCACACCGGCCCGCCGTCGGTGAGCAGCAGCGTGCCGTGCGCCGGCAGCGACAGCAGCAAACCGGCCGGGAACGCCGACAGCAGCAGCCCGCCGGTCGCGGCGAACCCGGTGAGCGCCAGTTCGCGCCAGCGCAGCGGGTCGCGCAGCCACGC